>JBJXGU010000346.1:0-19165 GCA_046160245.1 Bacteroidia bacterium | reverse complement strand
TCTACTTTGATTTTAGCATCCAACGGTAAATACAAATCCACACGTGAACCAAACTTAATAAAGCCTAATTCCGATCCTTGTTTTACCTTGTCATTTTCATGTGGGTAATACACAATCCGTTTTGCTACTGCACCTGCAATTTGTCGAACTAACACCGAGAATCCTGTTTTTTCAATCACCATGGTCGTTCTTTCATTTTCAGTACTTGCTTTAGGATGCCAAGCTACTAGAAATTTACCCTCGTGATAACGCAAATATTTTACAATCCCGGAAATAGGATACCAGTTTATATGCACATTCAAAGGCGACATAAAAATAGAGACCTGAATGCGTTTGTCTTTGTAGAATTCCGATTCTGTAGTTTGTTCAATCACTACTACTTTACCATCACATGGAGCAATTACTAATCGATCACCAATGCTTTGGTCGCGTTTGGGTGAGCGGAAAAATTGTAAAATCAAATAAAGAAATGCTAAACTTAAGACGCCAATAAACACTAAAAGAAAATCTTGTTCCGGAAAGAAATAATGAAATCCTCCATTCAGCAATCCTAATAATATAATCGTTAATAGTATACTATTAAATCCTTCTTTATGTAGTGTCATTGGAGATTTTGTTTAAACATCTACGCAGAGATAAAGAGGTATTATAGTCTCTATCTCTGCGTAAATAATTTGTTTTTACTGTGTGCTGCGAAGTTTGTGCGACATAAAATTATTATGTAACGAACGAAGCAGTATATTAATAACTACCGCGAGCGCGAATAGCTTTTGCAACAATAGTGAGTGCATGAACATAAGCTCCCAAACGCATCGGTACTTTATTCTCTTCAGCTACTGCCCACACATTGTTGAATGCATTGATCATCCATTTGTCGGCACGCTTATTTACTTCTTCTTCGCTATGGTAGTATCCAGTACGATTCTGTACCCACTCAAAGTAAGAAACCGTTACGCCACCACCGTTAGCAAGAATATCTGGAATGATGATTACACCTTTTTTATTTAAGATGTCATCTGCATCGGCACTCGTAGGGCCATTGGCACCTTCAACAATGAGTTTAGCTTTTATTCTAGATGCATTTTTAGAAGTGATTTGGTTTTCTAATGCACAAGGAGCTAAAATTTCTGTATCTAATTCCAAAAGTTCAGGGTGACCTATTTCTTTTGCATCTTTAAATCCTTTCAACGTTCCATTGTTTTTTTCACAATGTGCGATTGCTTTTTGAATATTGATTCCTTTCGGATTGTAAAATGCTCCAGTATGATCAGAAATACCAACTACGGTAATTCCGTTTGCTTCAAAATGTTTTGCTGAAATGGATCCAACGTTGCCAAAACCTTGAACAACAGCTCTGGTTTTCTTAGGATTCATTTTCATTTTTTTCATGGCTTGCAATGCAGCAGTACAAACTCCTCTTCCCGTTGCTTCAACACGACCTTGCGATCCACCTAGTAAAAGTGGTTTGCCAGTAACAACACCTGGAGTGAAACTACCATTTACTTTACTGTATTCATCCATCAACCAAGCCATCTCGCGACTGCTTGTGTTTACGTCTGGAGCAGGAATGTCTTTATCAACTCCAAAAATATCTGACATCGCAACGGTGTAGGCACGTGTTAATCGCTCTAGTTCACCAACACTCATCGTTTTTGGGTCACATGTTATACCACCTTTTGCTCCACCATATGGAATTTCTGCAATGGCACATTTAAAAGTCATCCAAGCAGCTAAAGCTTTTACTTCATGCTCGTCCACTTGTGGATGATAACGAATTCCACCCTTCGATGGTCCGAGTGCAGTAGAATGAATGACACGATATCCACCAAATACTTTCACGCGGCCATTATCCATTTTAATGGGTAGGCTCACTTCAATTATTCGAGATGGAACTTTTACGACTTGGTAAACATCATCTTCTAAATCCATGATTTTTGCAGCCTGATCGAGGCGTTGCATCATGGAATTAAAAGGGTTTGAATTATCCTCAATCAATAGGGGATGGGCTGTGTCAGCCTTCGTCTTTTTTGAAATCTTTGTAACGGCCATGTATTAGGTTTTGGCTGACGAAATTAGATAAAAAGCAAATAGAAAGGACTATTTATTAAGGATATATTTTTTAATTTTTGATATTTTTGTGCTGTTGCTCAGCGAGTTGCGGTCTTTTTCTGGTCAATAACAAATTGGTATAAGTCATGTGCAGTTAAAATGGGGGTAAGATTGAATTCATCTTGCTGATTTCTATAGCGATAAAAAGACATGAAAAAGGTATTATTTGGTAATGAGTCTTGGGTAAAGTCAAATCGATATCGCTGCGGATGGTACAAAGGTAATTGATTAATTCCCGCCATAATTTGGGCAATTTTTTTATACTTAAGATGTAATTTTTCTATACGATGGAGATGGGCAGGAAAGTGGAGATATAAACTGTCCAATGAGTGCACTGCTTGGATCATATAATCTCCATACATTTTTTCATCACTTTGAAATTGGATATAGTTCGTATAGGGGATCCCGTTAGTTCCATATTTATGTTTCAAAAATTGAATGGCTCCTTGCTCACCAACATAAGTAGCGAAGTTTTCATTGTAGTCAACACTCCCTGGCAGATAAAGTGTGGTATGCGTAAGTTCATGAATGATGAGTTCCGCCAACTGCCCTTCGCTTCTTCTTAGCATATTACTTAAAATGGGATCTTCAAACCACCCCAGTGTACTCCAAGCTGCTGTAGGTCGATATTCTACATCGTATCCTAGATCTTCTATTTTTTTTAATTCGGACTGTCCTCGCTCTTTCTCAAAAAATCCTTTGTACGATACATTACCCAGAAATGGAAAATTCCATTCATAGTCTTGCATGGAAAAAGGCCTACACGCCGTAATTACCCATAAAACAGGTTTTCCTTTTTGATCGTATACCTTGGTGTAGTTTTCAGAAACGATTAATCCGAGCGAATCGTGAGCGAACTTTTTTATTTCATGAATGAATCGAAGTTTAGCTTTTAAACTATCTGGAAAATGAGGGTCATTAAGTTTTGTTTCGATGGGCTCAGCGTTGTAAAGTATTTTTACCTGACCTTTTAATTGAGCAATACCATAACTGACAAGATGAAAATTGAAGATGGAATATCCAATGATAAAAAGTAGCACTAAGCATGAAAATATTTTTAATGATTTCAGTAGGATTTTCATAAGGAGCGACGAAATAAGAATTTCATCTTCTTTTTCATTTGGTTTTGTTGACGTTTAATAATTCGATAATTGTTTTCAGCTAATCCTTCTCTTTTCGTATCACCCAATTGTTTCCAATTCCCTCTTTGAAAATCCAATGCAGCTTCTAAATCTACCAATTTATCAGCGGCCGATGGATCCCATTGTGCATGATAATTTTGTAGCCAGTTGTGATTGAATTGTAAGAATTCATCATTGCCAATTCCTGCTCTGCTAGATACATAACTTCCACTGATATGCGCTGTTGGAAAAACGTTTTGCTGACTTAAAAAAACATATGCTTTGGGATCCGCAACAAATGCTAAATTGTTTTTGGTACAGTATTGTTGTAATTCTTTTACTACTTGTAAAAATGCTTGTAGTAAATCGGGTTGATCGAGCGTGCAACCGGTATTGTATATTTCTTCAGGATGGTATTTTTCTAAAAGTGAAATGTAACGATCGTAAGCCGGTTTTACAGCTGCATAAACTTCCGGATTATTTCTTCGGAACAAATCATAGTGAGTAAATTTTAAATCGTAATTTAAAACACAAAGATCTTTTCGAAATCCCGTTTTGATGCGAGCGTAGTTGTAGTTAATGATATTGGTCCAGTCGGCAATTAAAACAACACTCCCTTTCTCAATAGAGTTGTCAAGATCTTTCATGAGCGATGTGCTTAAGTCGAAGGTGGTAAGCGATGTTTTCGGATAATTAACTCCCACCTGTATCAACAAAAGTATCGGAAGAACTATTCTCGCTTGCGGATGCCATGTACTCAGTCGAGCCATCCCTAATGCAGCGAAAAAACCCATCAAATAAAAGGGAGTACATAAATAAGCATCGGTATCAGCAGTTTGATCAATTCTTAATTGATAAATAAGTAGAAATAGATAGTAAAATGTGATTCCAAACCACAAACGATGTTTCTTGGCAGAAATTAAATAGATAATGCCCATCAAAATAAAAATAAGGAAAATGAAAAATTGTTCGAAGCTAATTCTAAAGAAGTAGGGGAGACGCATTCCCACAATTCCTTTCACTTCAGCTTTCGTATTTTTTATCCATGCTCCTCCTGATAGATGATACATTAATCGATCGAAAGTATTAGGACTTCCAAATGCAAAGGGCAACTCTGCCGATGCTCGAACATACATCCAACCATAAAATAAAATAAAAATTCCACCCGTAATGAGGAGTAGCATTTTAGAATCTTTTCCAAAAAGTTCATTCCAGTTGATTTTTTCTTTCTCGATTTTTTTCTTCGAGTTGATTTTATTCACCAACCATCCTTGTGGCCAAAGAAGAATCATTATGGGAATGAAAAGAATGATGGTTAAGTGATGGTTGGCTAAACCTATTCCTAAACCAATTGCTGCTAGATAAGTTCCGACCTTATAGTCTCCTGTTTCTCTTCGGAGAAGTCCATAAAAGATAAGTCCTATACTTAAAACTTGTAAACTATAAACCTCTACTGAATGCGACCAGTGCCACAGCGTAGTGCCCGTTACAGGAGCTATAGCAGCGCAAATTGCAATGAGGTATAAGGTGTTGTTTTGAAGTTGAGAATAAGTATTTTTTAGCAAGATGATAACACTTAAGAATAAAAGTACCGATGCTAAACTCATGCATAAACTGCTAAATACAACCAGACTTGGAATATGTGCTAATCCGAAAACGGAAAACACCGTTGTGAAAACTTTACTTAGAAGTACATAAGCTGGAAATCCAGGTGCATGCGCAATTCCCGTCAACTCATTCACCAATGCAAATTCAGCGGCGTCGGCGAATCCTAATGCACTAAAATTAGCATTCATTAGAGAGATCATTAGGCTCACCAGGAATACGAGCAGACAACCAAAGCGTGAAATAGTTTTTTCTGTCATAGGTATAGATGGAATAACGAAAATAATATAATTTGAAACATCTACCAGTATTATTTGTGAGATTTATTTTCTCACAGCATGAATGATCAAGTTGGCTCCATTTATTTTTTTCATGTAGTTCACTTCATGCCCACTCAATTGCAATTCTTCAGTTACATTTTTTATTTTATCAACATCGGTAAAGGCATTAAAGAGAATTCTGCCACCCAAATTCGTTTTTTGTGAAAGATGTTTCCAAAATTCACGTGAAAGTAATTTCCCCGGAATCTTATCATCAATAAAAACATCGACTAAGATCAAATCGAATTTTCGAGTTCTTTTTTTCACATATTCTGCTGCATCGATGCATTCGATTTTTAGATCGGTATTGGGGCGGATATTAAATTCCGTTCGGGAAATTTCAATGATGACAGGATCTATTTCTACGGCTACTATTTTCCCTTTGAATTTAAATTTATTTCTAAGCAATTCAATTGAAGATCCACCACCCATTCCTAAAATGAGAATGCGTTCAATACCGCGAAAAGGGATTTGATCCAAGGCTAACTCCCATACTTTCTGTAAATTTCCGTAGCTATAGCTTGTATTTTTACTATCAAGTACCTTTTGCCCATCCACATAATTTATTTCCAAAATACCACTGAATTTCGATCGGATAAGCTGCGTCATGGCTTCTTCATTATAAAAGCGAAAGTAGAGATTCTTTTGAATACCTTGATTATTATTCCTTGCAAATCAAGTGAAAGTACAAATTTGAAGAATTATAGCAACTACTACGAGGAATAAAATTATATTTGTAGGAAACGCTATAATTATGTCTTCTGAAATTCGTCAATTACAACCTCAATCACTTTGGAATCATTTTGTCGATTTAAATGCCGTGCCCCGACCTTCGAAAAAGGAGGAACGAGTAATCGAGTTCATGAAAAATTTTGGCACTCAACTAGGACTCGAAACTTTTGAAGACGATATTCGAAATGTAATTATCCGTAAGCCTGCCACTAAGGGTATGGAGAACCGTAAAACGATTGTACTGCAAAGTCATCTGGATATGGTTCATCAAAAAAATAATGATACCGTTTTTAATTTTGATGAGGAAGGTATTAACATGATTATTGATGGGGATTGGGTACGTGCAAATGGAACTACTTTGGGTGCTGATAATGGCATCGGAGTAGCAACCATCATGGCGATTTTAGCCAGTAACGATATTCCACATCCTGCTATTGATGCCTTGTTTACCATAGATGAAGAGACGGGAATGACAGGAGCGCTCAATTTGAAAGGTGGAATCTTGAAAGGAGAGATATTATTGAATCTCGATACCGAGCAAGACGATGAAATTGATATTGGTTGTGCGGGTGGAATCGATGTCACTGCAAAACGATCTTATCAAGAAGAAAACGTTCCAGCTGATCATATTGGGTATACGCTTACCGTTAGTGGATTGATGGGCGGTCATAGTGGTATGGATATTCATAAAGGTTTAGGCAATGCGAATAAACTGATGAATAGAATTCTGTATGCGCTTTCGAATGAGTATAATGCTAAAGTAGCCAGCATCAATGGAGGAAGTCTTCGGAATGCAATTCCACGCGAAAGTGTTGCTGTGGTGACAATAGCTAAAGTCAATGAATCACAGATGGTAACTTTAGTCTCATCACTTTCGGAGGAGATTAAAGCAGAATACATAACAATGGAGCCCGGTCTTAACATCACATTGGTTTCCGTTTCTGCTCCCAACAAAGTAATGAAAGCCGACGATCAAACACGCATCCTCAATGCTATTTATGCATCGAATAATGGCGTATATAGAATGAGCGCCGATATTCCTGATTTAGTAGAAACGAGCAATAACGTGGCTCGTGTTCTTGTGGAAAACGGGGAATTGATGATTGGCTGTCTGACACGTTCATCTGTAGAATCATCAAAAATGGATTTGGCAAATGCACTTTGTGCTGCTTTTGAATTGGCAGGTTGCAATGTTGTTCTTTCTGGCAGTTATCCAGGTTGGACACCCAACGTGCATTCTCCTATTTTAAAGACGATGGAAGGTCTTTACGAAAAGTTGTTTAATGAAAAACCAAAAGTAGTGGCTTGTCATGCCGGACTTGAATGCGGTATTTTAGGTGCAAATTATCCTGGCATGGATATGATTTCTTTCGGTCCCACCATCCTCGGTGCACACAGCCCCGACGAACGTGTTTCTATTTCCAGTGTGCAAAAATATTGGAAGTTTGTATTAGAAATTTTGAAAGAAATCCCAGCAAAAATTTGAATTGAAATTACTTTTAATTTTTGTGTACTTCGAGTCCTTTTGTGTTCTCTGGTGTCCTCTAGTGTTCTCTAGTGTTTAAAATATTGGGATCTTCTCTCTTGATAGATTATTGATCTTGATCATTTGTTTTTAAATTTCCTCTTTTTTTAATTTAACATGGGAATTATGTAATTCTTTTTTGGAATTGTGTAATGATCCTAGCGTTAAGTTGATAGAACTTTACACATTCAAGATAAACTAGAAATTTAAAAGGCATCGAGTATCCCTTTAATATGATAAGTGAAACCTTCTTGGTGTCGAGATCTCTCTTAGATCATTTAAATGATCTAAGAATACTAAAAAATTACTATTATGGAAAATGTTAAAACAACAATACAACAACTAGGAATAAAAGTCGGGCTTGTAATTTGCGCTTTGTATATCGGATTTTTTTTATTGATGAAGGCATTGAACTTAGGACATATTTCAGAATTGAGATATATTAATTTTTTGATTCTAATCTTAGGTCTGATATATGTTTTCAATTACTTTAAAAGGCCCGGGTATAAGATTGAATATCTTTCAGGAATGGGTTTGGGATTTATTACATCCACGGTCAGTCTAATGCCATTCGCATTCTTTCTTTATTTGTATTTTTCATACATAGACCCGGATTTATTAATTAAGATAAAAAGCGGTTCTACATTAATGAGTTCCTATCTCACGCCATTGGCATCAGCAATAGGAGTAGCCATTGAGGGTATTGCATATGGTGTTATTGTTTCATTCATAATTATGCAATACTACAAGTCTAGTTTAACTAAAAAGATACTAGTTTCTGGAAGCTCAAAGGGCGTTAGTTAATAGTGTGCAAATGTTAGTTTTAAATTGATTTTAATTTAAGATCTTATCTTCAGCTCAATAAGTAAGTGTGAATATTGTAAGATTTTAACGGAATGATATAACAATGATGGCAATGTTTGATTTTATATTTGTATTTATAAATTAATTCGTATTTAAAAACTATTAATCATGGAAAACACTGAAATCAAAGGAAATTGGAATGTAATTAAAGGAAAACTTAAGCAAAAGTAAGCTGAACTTACCGACGACGATTTGACGTATGCGGAAGGTAAAAGAGATGAAATGCTAGGTAAAATTCAAAAAAAAATTGGGAAGACGAAAGACGAGCTTAACAAGATTATTGATGGCCTTTAAAGTTATTTAATCAGTACTGCAAGAACTTTTTAGTATTGCAGTGCTGATTTATTTCAATTCAAATATCAAGCAGAATTTAATCTTCTTTTTTTCTATTGATCAAACTATCCACTTGTAATTTAGTCTTCTCCATTCTGTGTACTGCGTCGATTTTAATCGAAGCAGTATCTAAATCAATACCCTCTACTTTATTTCTGAGAAAATAAATAAACTGCATTTCGTTATATTCATAAGAAAACAATGAGTCAGCCGTCGACTTATCAATACCAATAAAAATTATATTCAAAGGTTTTCCTGCAATTTTTAGCACATCTTCCCTAGTCATCCCCGGTTTTAACATCTTCAATTTTCTGCGCCGCAGCAATCATCGGAGCCGCAAAAATCAATAAACTCAAAATATTTTTTTTCATGTGAATTTTTTAATGAAATAAAGAGATTTTACCATATATCAATCCGTCTATTAAAATCAAATGACCATCGAGAAACTAATACACCAATCCACTAACTAACCAATTCACCAATTATCAAAACGGGTATTTATTCGCTTCAATCATCGCCTTCGCAATTCTTCTTCTCGTCGCGACCGTATTCACTGGAGCCATTTTACTAAAACGTTTTAAACCCATTAACAACATACGTTGTTCATCACCTTCACACATGGCATTAATTGCATTTTTACCATTCACTTGTAAACGATCCACTGCATCATTCACATAAGTACTGGTCATGTCAATTTGTAATGCACATGCTTCTGCACCTTGAGTGGCGACTAATTTTTGCGTTCTTAACAAAATAGATTCAGCCATAAAAGTGTCGATAGCCATATCTGCAATGCGCATGATCAGTTCTTGCTCTTTAGCTAATGTCATCATGTATTTTTGAACTGCAGTTCCAGCAACCATCAAAATTGCTTTTTTCATGTTTGCTATTACTTTGGTTTCTTCATCAAAAAGTTGATTGTTGCTGTTGCCAAACTCAGGAATGCCTACTAGTTCTTTTTGAATCGCCATAGCCGGACCCATTAAATCCAATTCACCTTTCATCGCACGTTTTAAAATCATGTCGACAGCAAGCAATCGATTAATTTCATTTGTTCCTTCAAATATTCTGTTGATGCGTGAGTCGCGATAAGCACGATCCATGGGGAAGTCGGCAGAGTAACCGTATCCACCATAAATTTGTACACCTTCATCTACTACAAAATCCAGTACTTCTGATCCTGCAACTTTCAAAATAGCACACTCTACCGCATATTCTTCAGCAGCACCTAGCAACGCACTTTCAAATGATTTCCCATTCGCCATCATTTCCTCTTCTTTATTTTCGATGAGTCCACTCACTCGGTAAATGGCAGATTCTATCGCAAAAATGCGAATGGCTTGTTCCGCTAATTTATGTTTGATAGCTCCAAATTTCGCGATTGGCATTTTAAATTGCTCTCTGGTATTTGCATATTCTACCGACTGAGCGCAAACTTGTTTTGATCCTCCTAATGCAGCCGCAGCTAATTTAGCTCTTCCAATATTTAAAATATTGAATGCGATAAGATGTCCCTTACCAATTTCTCCTAAAACATTTTCAACGGGAACTTTACAATCCATAAAAAATACTTGACGAGTAGAAGATCCTTTAATTCCCATTTTATGCTCCTCTTCACCCAATGACAAACCTGCATAATCTTTCTCAACAATAAATCCAGTGAATTTATCACCATCCACTTGAGCGAAAACAGTGAACACATCTGCAAAACCAGCATTGGTAATCCACATTTTTTGTCCGTTGAGGATGTAGTGTTTTCCATCCGGAGAAAGAACAGCTTTCGTTTTAGCAGCTAATGCATCAGAACCCGATCCTGGCTCCGTTAAACAATACGATCCTTTCCATTCTCCGGTAGAGAGCTTAGGAAGGTATTTTGCTTTTTGTTCTTCTGTTCCATAATATAAAATGGGCAGCGTGCCAATTCCTGTATGTGCAGCCATGGCTACAGAGAAAGAATGTCCAGCACCCAATACTTCCGTCATCAGCATACCTGTAAGGAAATCTTTTCCAAACCCTCCATATTGTTCTGGAATGGAAACGCCAAGCAAGCCTAATTCGCCTGCTTTATCTACCATAGAAGCCATTAAGCCGGGTTCCATAGCATCAATACGATCAAGGTTCGGATAAATATTTTGTACTAAGAACTCATGGGCCATATCGGCCATCATGCGATGTTCTTCGTTGAATTCTTCAGGAGTAAAAACGGAATTAGGTTCTGTATTGCGAATGATAAATTCGCCGCCTTTTAGTAGCGATGTTTCACGATTGGTTTTAGTTTCAGTGGACATTTTTTGATTCATTTTATTAAGTATACGTATCTAGGAAACAAGGGTTTCAATCCTGTGTGTTTTTCATTTTCGTTATCTCGAAGGTAGGAAATTTGTTTCAGACAAGAATTCTGATCTTTTAATTTCTTCCTACTCTTCTGAACATAAACATGTTTATAAGGGAGATTGTTTGAAATTATTGTCCTTGTTGCTTTTATCTTAATTTTGTGATTGAATGACAACGGAAATAGGTCGGCAAGTAGACAAGGCAATTTCTTTGCTGGAAGCGGGAGAGTTGGTGAGTATCCCAACCGAAACGGTGTATGGTTTAGCAGCAAATGCTTTAAATTCTACAGCCGTATATTCTATTTTTAAAGTAAAGGAAAGACCCTCTTTCGATCCGCTAATCGTTCACATTCCACGTGTGGATGTATTGGATCAATATGCACATTCGATTCCTCGTATTGCGTACGATTTAGCATTAGCCTATTGGCCAGGACCGTTAACTTTAATTCTTCCGCGCAAATCCAATGTTCCGGATTTAGTGAGCTCGGGGTTAGATACGGTAGGGTTACGTCAGCCTTCTCATCCTTTAACATTAGAATTACTCACTCAGTTGGATTTTCCTTTAGCAGCGCCGAGCGCAAATCCGTTTGGATATATTAGTCCCACCACAGCACAGCATGTTTATGATCAACTGCAAGGCAAAATTCCTTATATTTTAGATGGAGGTCCCTGTAGAGTAGGAGTGGAGTCAACTATTGTTGGATTTGAAGACGAGGAGATTTTTATTTATCGTTTAGGCGGACTAACGTTAGAGGAGGTACGAAAAGTGGCACCACACTGTCAATTGAAAATAAATAGTTCATCAAATCCTATAGCTCCAGGCATGTTAAAAAGTCATTATGCACCGAAGCATCCGTTTTATTTAGGAGATCTTGAAGCATTAATCAAACAATTTTCAGGCAAACGAATTGGAGTGCTTTCATTCGAAAAGAAATATACTGATGTTGAGTTTGTAGCGGCAAATGAAATTTTAACAACGAATAGAAATCTGGATGCGGCGGCTGTAAAATTATTTTCAGCCATGCGTGTATTGGATGCTTCAATGGTTGATGTAATCCTTGGTGAATATGTTCCGGATGTAGGTATCGGTAGAGCCATTAACGATCGGTTGAAAAGAGCTGCAACATGGTAACATTGCCATGAATGGCAGGGGATGAGTATTTCTTCATCAAATAATCAAATAAATTTTCGATCCACCACCATAAATGGCGGTACTATGTAACTCCTCTTCCATATACAAAGAGCGGGGCTCCACAAAAACGCAATTCAATTGTGTTTTTGTGGAGCCCCGGCTCTGTTTTTAATATTATTATTCTACTATTATTTTAAAATAATTTGGCGATCCATCATTTTTGCGAATGCCGACAAGGTAAGCCCCACTTTCCAAAGAAGTAACGGGGATGCTTACAATACGACGAAATGAATAGTTGTCACTTAGCATTTGTCGGCCTGTTAAATCAAAAATGGATGCCGTATAATCTCCTTCTGTAGCAAGTTCTATGTTGATCTTTTGATTTGCTGGAACTGGATAGATGCGTACATCTTCATTCGTTACTAAATCATTTAAGCCAATAGTAGTAATGGTGTAACAAGATGAAGTATCGTTGCATCCATTTTTTGTTACTGAAAGCGCATAAGATCCAGGTGCAGTTGGAATAAATTGTTTAGCGTTAGCTCCAAAGATAGGCGCGTAGTTATTATTGCAATCGAGCCATTGATAAGTAGCCGAAACTTGTGTGGCAACCATAATATGTTGGTTTACGGAAACGCTTGTATCTACTGTTCCAACAAACAAAATTCCAACACCCGATGTCAGACTTAATCCACAACTTGCATTGGATACACATCGGTAGAATAAATTATTAAATGGAGCGGTTACTCCGGTTAATGTGAGTGTAGATGTAGATGAACCCGCATATATACCTCCATCCGTAATATCATTCCAATTAATTCCACCATTCGTGCCTTCTTGCCATTTCAAAGTAAGATTTAGCCCTGTAACGCCAATATTAAATTGTACATTTCCTCCAATACAAGTTCCTCCGGTTAAAGGTTGAGAAGTAATAACCGGATATTCGCACTCTCCTAATTTCGTAATATAAGCATCGTTTGCACCTGAGTTCGGCAAATTGTTATTCAAGTTGAATGGATCTAAATTTAAGGTTCCTAATGTCCAATATCCTGTAGCTACAACTTCATTGTTTAGAGGATCAAAGTCTAACGCTCGTACATAGTCAGTGCCTCCTGATCCTATTTTATGAGTCCATTTGTAAGTACCGTTGTTATCATATTTCGCAATAAATCCATCTCTACCTCCATATGCCTTTATATAGTTAGTGCCAATGCCTATATCAAAGTCGGCAGAGTCTTGAAAAGATCCAGCTACATACACATCACCAGCAGCATTTGCAATGATATAATTGGAATTGTCGGCAGCCGTACCACCAATTCCTCCAGCCCAATTCAAGATTCCAGCATTAGTAAGCGAAGTCACGAAAATGTCGGTGCTACCTTTGCTTTGAATATTTAAGGTATCAATTCCCGGATTGAAATCGACTACAGAATTAAATGTTCCTGTTGCATAAATATTATTATTGGCTGTCGTAATGGAAAAGATATTATCAGCTAAAGTTCCACCAAATTGAGTTGACCAATCATAGGCTCCAGTCGATGAATATCGAGCAATAAAACAATCTGCAGAACCTAAAGCTGATACCGTTGTCCCACCTATTGGATCAACAGTCATGTTGGTAAAGAAATATCCGCCGACTAAAACATTATCATTCGCATCTACAGCTACTGATTTTATAAAATCACTGGATAATCCCTGAAGGTTAAAGCCCCATTGAAAAGAACCAGATGTATCGTATTTCACGAGGAATGGATCGTAAGTAATAGTAGTGTTTCCATTATTGACAACTAAAGAAGTTGCTCCCGCATCTAAGTCTAAAGTCTGACTACTAAATTCTCCTCCTATATAAAAATTTCCTGTGGCGTCTAAAGCAATGCATTCAGCATTTTCTGTATTAATATCTCCAAAAGTTTTTGCCCACACTAAATTACCAGTAGCATTAAATTTAACCATGAATACATCCAGACCTCCCAAAGAAGTATAATTTAATGTGCTTGGTCCAGGATCAAAATCAACGGTAAGAGAATAGTTCCCTACCGCATAAACATTCCCTGCAGCATCCACATCGATGGAGTATACTCTGTCGGTACCTGTACTGCCCATGGCAACTGCCCATGTTAGGGCTCCAAGTGAACTGTATTTGGCAATATAGCCATCACTAGATCCAGCACTGGTTATGTTAGTAGTACCTATGCCTGGGTCAAAGTCACAAATGCCATCAAATCGTCCAGCTACATATACATTTCCAGCAGCATCTGTTTTGATAAAGTCACCATAGTCATTTCCAGTTCCAGCTATTTTACTGGCCCAACGATAAACGGGAACTTGAGCGTTGACAAGTAATATGCTTGTTGTAAACGTTAATAAGAGTATGAGTTTTTTCATTTCAACGTGGATTGTGGTTTAATCTACAAGTTTAAGTATTTTAATTGAAATGGAAGTAGTATACTTCTTGATATTATAGAGGTTAACATCAGAAAAACGGGTTCTATTTTTTATTGTAAACTTTAAGATGTCCGAGCGCCTAAAGACTAGACTATAAATACTTTAGCTCAAGTAAAAATAGACGTAGACAAGGTTCAAGATTTAAAATGGAACGTAAAGACAAATTATAAATAAAATTTTAATGAATTGGCCATTGAAAAAAGGAACACGCACCTCAATAAATTAAGTCAACATTGAAATAAGAAGATTTTTTATAACGCTTAATTCAATCTTTCAAAAATACCTGCTGCTCCTTGCCCTGTACCCACGCACATCGTCACCATCCCATATTTTTTCTTTCGGGCTTCCAGTTCATTCATCATTTGAACCGTTAATTTTCCTCCTGTACAACCGAGTGGATGTCCTAATGCAATGGCGCCTCCGTTCACATTCACTATTTCTTCGTTTAATCCTAAGGTTTTGATGATGGCTAAACTTTGTGAAGCAAATGCTTCGTTCAATTCAATAAGGTCAATGTCGTTTTGATTCAATCCGGTTTGTTTTAACACCGCAGGAATTGCTTTGATTGGACCAATGCCCATGATGCGTGGTTCTACACCGGCGACTGCATATCCTACAAATCGCATTCGAGGTTGTACATTGAGTTGCTTTAGCATCTTTTCGGAAACTACTAAAACAAAAGCTGCCCCGTCACTTGTTTGTGAACTGTTTCCTGCTGTGACCGATCCTTTAGCATCAAAAACAGGTTTGAGTTTCGCTAATTTCTCAATGGAAGTATCCATCCTTGCACCTTCGTCCGTATCGGCAATACTCGTTCTTGTTTGCTTTTTTTCAGCCGCATCTAAATAAGTTTCGGTAATAGAAAATGGAACAATCTGATCTTTAAAAATACCAGCTTGAATGGCTTTTACTGCTTTCTGATGGGAGTTAAATGAAAACAAATCTTGATCTTCTCTGCTTACTTTATAATCATTCGCAACGGCTTCTGCAGTTAATCCCATTCCCCAATAATAATCAGGGTGAACTTTTGATGTTTCATAGTTTGGAACAATTCTCCAACCACCAAATGGAATCGGACTCATACTTTCTGCTCCTCCAGCAATGATACAATCTGCTAAACCAGCCTTAATTTTAGCGGCCGCAATAGCGATGGTCTCTAAGCCCGATGCGCAATAACGATTTACCGTCATGCCCGGAACTTTATCCGTATTTAAACCCATCAAGGAAATCATTCTCCCCATATTTAATCCTTGCTCCGCTTCAGGAGTAGCATTTCCTACAATCACATCGTCAATCCATTCTTTGTCAAGGTTGGGAACGGCATTCACCAAATGTTGAATTACGGATACAGCAATATCATCCGGACGTGTAAAACGAAACATTCCCTTGGGTGCTTTTCCAACCGCACTTCTAAATCCTGTGATGATATATGCTTCTGCCATGTCTAAATTATTTTAAGCGAAGATAAAAAGATTGAAGCTTTTTTTGATGATTTTATTGGTGAAGGAAACGAATTTATTCACAAAAGCGGTTAGCTTCCCTATAGCGTTCGGGATTGCACCCTGAGCTTGTCGAAGGTATGCAAGAAAATTTATCGCAACGCAGTCTTATCGCCTGCCTCCCGAGGGTGGGCTCTGTGCCCAGAGCTTGTCGAAGGGCGCAGTTCTAACAATCAGAGTCAAAACCTAATGGACTAATTTATTTTTCTTTATTATTTTTTACAATCAAGTAAACAGAGATTATAAATGTTACTATATATAGCTGCTAATGCTGGTTTTTCGAATTTTAAATTTTCGCGATCGAATTGTTTAAAAATAGTCACTCCTAAAAAAATTGCTATAATTAGTAATGGAAAGGATTGTCCTTTTTTAGTACTCATTTGATTTAATTTTTAATTAATAAGTCGACTGTATAACCAATAAGTTTTGCTGTCATTGTAAAAGTAATCATACCTAAGACATAGGCAAAAAACGCTTTAATATAATTAATAACTTTTCCTTTTTCATAAAATTGTCCGATTGCCCAAGTCGTATAAACAAAACCTACAATGCCTGCAATTTGCATGGTGTTGTTATAGTGTGTTAATCCTTGAATAATTCCGAAAACAGAATAAATCAGCATGCCCATTCCCATCACGAAACAAAGAAGTATTAGAATTTCAAAGATGTTGAATTTGTATTTTCTGAAAAATAGTTTTGTCCATAAGGCAATGAAAATACCCATCATGATATTCGCATAACCATAGTGTCCTTGAATCCATTTAAAAATTTTATTCGTGGTCGTTTTTGATTGTCTAAATAGTTGACATAACCATCTTCAAAATTGAAAAAACTACTGCATATAGAATAAATAAGTGAGGTAACAATAATAAAAATGATAGGTTTAACTAGTCGACTTCTATTTACTAAAAGATAATTTCTAATATTTTCGCCTGGATTGAGTATGAGTTCTCTTATGGTGTAAAAAATTCCATGTTCAAAATGCAAAACATGTTTAATTTCATGAATGATGTAATGTCCATCAATTCTTTTAATTAATTCAGGCTGTCCACAATTTGGACAAAATTTTGAAGTGAATTCTATATTGCAAGTTTTACAATTTGTCATCTGTTTTTCTACTCTATTTTTAGTTGTTCGAGTCGATAAATTAATAAACAAAGATCGTATAAGAAAATATTCTTTAAAATTGATACATAAAAAAATCCTGCTCTAAAGCAGGATTTTAATTTCTTTATGCGAAGTTGATTTTATTTGCGAATCTCCGTAGTGTCTTTCACTGGCTCGTTTGCTTTTAGTGTAGAATCACCTGGCGCACCTGTAGCTGGATTTTTACCACCTTTTTCTTTTGCCTTTTTTGCTTCAGCCGCTTTTTTTGCAGCCTCTGCTTTCTTGGCTTCTTCAGCAGCCACTTTTAAATCAACACCCTCTTTGTAATTAGATACATTAATTAAATTTCCCTTGCGATTAAATGTACGCCATTCACCATCACGCTTATTCATTTTATAACTTCCTTCTGAAGCCATCTCGCCATCTTCATAGTATTTCGTCCACTTTCCATTTTTCTTGTTGGTGATGTATTCACCTTCTTGTTTTATTTGGCCGCTATAAAAATATCTTTTGTAAACACCTTCTTTAATTCCGTTTTGGTATTCAATTTCCTCCATTACTTTCCCGTAAGGATAAAATCTTCTACTCACTCCGTGGCGTCTATCGTTGACGTATTCCACTTCATTCATGAGATCTCCTAAAGAGTTATAAGTGCGCCAAACACCTTGTTTTTGGCCAAGTTCATCGGTTTTATTCCGATGCTTTTCTCTGCCAGGTGCGTACTTAGGCTTTTGTTCGTCTTGAGCTACAGCTAAAAGCGGTAACACAAACGCTATGATTAATAAGGTACTCCAACGTTTCATGTGGGACAGGATTACTTGGGCTAAATTAATTAAATTATTTAATTTCTAAGGGGCTTTCCTGAAGTCAATATGGATTGGATGCGTTCTAGGGTCTTTTTTTCTCCACATAAAGATAAAAATGCTTCTCTTTCAAGGTCCAATAAGTATTGTTCCGATACCAAAGTAGGGGCACTTAAATCTCCGCCACATAAAATATAACCCAGCTTTTGTGAAATAAGTTGATCGTGTTCACTTATGTAATGTCCTGAATACATGGTGTTTGCACCAACTTGAATAATTCCTAATCCGCTTTTTCCCATTACTCGAATATCTTTTCGTTTTGTGGGCATCGTATATCCAGTGGCATTCATTTCTAAGACTGCATTTTTTGCATCTGTTAATAACCTGCTTCGGTTTAAACTGATGGAATCTTTTCCTGGGCGCAAAATTCCTAAATCGAAGGCTTCGGCAGCTGATGTGGAAACTTTGGCTTGTCCAATAGTTAAGAATCTCTCTCTCAATGCATTAATTTCAATGTCGCCCTCTGAAAGGCTGTCGGAGAGGCGCAGAGCGAATTCTTTACTGCCACCACCTCCAGGAATTAATCCAACGCCAAATTCAACCATTCCAGTATATAATTCGGCATGTGCTTGAACTTTATCGGCATGAAGTGTCATTTCACATCCGCCTCCTAAGCTTAATCCAAAGGGAGCGACAACTACTGGAATGGATGAATAGCGAACACGCATATTCATATTTTGAAAAGCACGAATCGCAAAATCAATTTCTTCCCATTCTTGTTCAACAGCCATCATAAACACCATCGCCAAGTTAGCACCCGCACTAAAGTTGGGACCTTCATTCCCAATAACTACTCCTTTGTAATTCTGTTCTGCTAATTCGATGGCTTTGTTTACTCCTTGTACTACTTCGCCACCAATGGTGTTCATCTTAGTACGAAACTCACAACAAATAACGTCGTCGCCAATATCGATGATGCTGCATCCAGAATTACTCCAAATGGTTTTTGTTTTTCGAATAGGTTGTAAACGTATGTATGCTTCTTGTCCAGGGATAAGTTCGTAGTTTTTAGATTGGATGTTGTAGAAAAGTTTTTTCCCGTTTTCATTTTTGTAAAAAGTAGAATGTCCTTTTTCAAGCATTTCATACACCCAAGGTGCAGGCTTCATATTTCCTTTTTCCATTTCTGCAACAAATGCAGCAACGCCTAATACATCCCAACTTTCAAAAGGACCCA
>JBJXGU010000345.1:0-14486 GCA_046160245.1 Bacteroidia bacterium | reverse complement strand
TTATTTTTGTCGAAATTTAACCTCTATGCCTGATCATAATAGTCTTCCAAAACGTGTTGTTGATATGATGATGAACAAAGACTACTTTAGTCAATGGCTCGGCATTGAAGTGTTGGTAGCTGATCCTGGCAAGTCGGTGTTGAAAATGAAAATCAGAAAGGAAATGTTAAATGGTTTTGGAATTGCACACGGCGGAATTTCTTTTTCTTTCGCCGATAGTGCCTTAGCTTTCGCATCAAATAGTCATGGACAAAAATCAGTTTCTATCGAAACCTCCATCAGCCATACAAAATCATTAATGGAAGGAGATGAAATAATAGCTACTGCAACCGAGTTGAGTCGATCAAATAAAATTGCTATATATTCCATTGCAATCACCAATCAACAAAACGAAATCGTAGGGCTTTTTAAAGGAACAGTTTATCGCACCTCTAAACTTTGGTTTCCAGAAGAAGCATAAAATTTATTAAAGAAAATTGAAAAGAATGAAAGATGCATATTTAGTTTCAGGAGTAAGAACAGCGATTGGAAATTTTGCTGGAACATTAGCCGCCGTACGTGCCGATGATTTAGCAGCCCATGTGCTGAAAGGGTTGTTGGAGAAAAATCCATCCTTAGATCCTTCTGCAATCGAAGATGTACTTTTAGGATGTGCGAATCAAGCAGGAGAGGATAATCGCAATGTAGCTCGTATGTCAGTGCTCTTAGCAGGTTATCCCATTTCAGTTCCCGGCGAAACCATCAATCGTCTATGTGCTTCCGGACTTTCTGCATCCGCTGCTGCTTCCAGAATTATAAAAACAGGTGAAGCGGATATTATTGTTGCTGGTGGAGTAGAAAACATGACACGCGGACCTTGGGTGATGTCGAAAACAAGTACACCTTATGGACGTGATGCGCAATTATTCGATTCGAGTTTCGGTTGGCGTTTTGTAAATCCAATGATGAAAGAAAAGTTTGGTGTAGAAGCGATGGGTGAAACAGCAGAAAATTTAGCCATTCGTGATACCATCTCAAGAGAAGATCAAGATCAATTTGCTTTGAGGTCACAACAAAAAGCAAAGAAAGCGAATGAGAGCGGTCGATTCGAAAAAGAAATTATTCCTATATCCATTCCCGTTAAGAAAGGTGATCCATTGCTATTTTCGAATGATGAGTTTGCAAAACCAAACACAACTTTAGAGGGATTAGCAAAATTAGGTCCGGCATTTAATAAACAAGGTACCGTTACTGCAGGTAACGCAAGTGGATTGAATGATGGAGCTGCAGCTTTATTATTTGCTTCTGAAGATGGATTGAAAAAACATCAATTGAAACCGTTAGCTCGTATATTAGCTGCTGCTGCTCATGGAGTAGAGCCCGGTATCATGGGTATCGGCCCCGTGGAAGCGGCGAATAAAGCCATTCGCTTGGCAGGTATCACCTGGAATGATATTGACATCATAGAATTGAACGAAGCTTTTGCAGCACAAAGTTTAGCCTGTATTCGTGCTTGGAATATAGCAGATAATGATACTCGAATTAACCCAAACGGAGGTGCAATAGCCCTAGGACATCCTTTAGGAATGAGTGGTGCTCGAATTTTGCTTTCTGCTGCACTTGAATTACAACTTCAACAAAAAAAATATGCCCTAGTCACTATGTGTGTAGGAGTAGGGCAAGGGTATGCGATGGTGATTGAAAGTTGTTAAGCTTTCTGTGTAGTATTTTCTTGAACGAGTGGAATTGAAAAGGCAAAGGTGGATCCTTCTCCTTTTTTGCTGGTAACCCAAATTTTTCCACCATGGTTTTCAATTAATTTTTTTGCAATATTTAATCCAAGTCCTGTACTTGCTTCACCTGCTGTGCTTCGAACACTTGTTTTAGTGAACGCGTCAAATACTTTGGCTTGCTCTGAGTCGGGAATTCCTTGTCCTTGATCTGTAACTTTAATGACTACTTGTCCATCCATTACGTCGGCAGATACCTCTATGGATGTTTCGGCATGTGAAAATTTAATTGCATTGGAAATTAAATTGATGAGTACTTGACCTAGTTGTTCCTGATTTCCATGAATGGAATTTACAGTATCCCCAATACTAAACCCTAAATGTATATTCTTTTTGTCGGCACTATTCTTGGTTTGATTTACACAGGTAATGATAAAATCTTTTGCACTGAAATCAGTTTTTGTTCCCATCATTTCGCCCGATTCGATTCTAGATACATCCAATAAATTATCTAGTAGTTCCATCATCCCTTTGGAAGTATTGATTATAATCTTTAAATAATTCTTATGGTCTTCACTCAAGGAAATTGCAGCTTCATCCTCAATAAAGTTGGCGAAAGTGATAATGTTACCCAATGGATTTCTTAGATCATGAGAAGCCATTCCTAGAAAGTAATTTTTTTCCTCGTTGAGCTTATTGAGTTCCGCATTTTTCTGTTCAATTTCGATTTGCTGAGAATAAAGTTGCAAAAGCATGTTTACTTTCGCACAAGTGATATCAGTATCTAATGGTTTGAAGAGGTAATCAATAGCTCCTTCTTCTAGACCTTTCATAATGTATTTTTTCTCTTTGCTGATTGCAGTAACAAATACAATGGGCGTTTTTTTAGTTCGCTTCGTAGATTTCAAAATATTAGCGACTTCAAATCCATCCATCTCTGGCATTTGAACATCGAGCAAAATCAAGGATAAATCTTCTTGGAAAGCAATTTTTAATGCTTCTTCTCCAGAGTTAGCTTGAAAAATTTCTCGATCATCTTGTGCTAGGATGCATTCCAGAGAATATAGATTCTCAGGTCTGTCATCAACAATTAGAATTTTGTGTTTCATATAATAATTGAATATTGAATAGACTTATTTTGTTATATATTGATAAATATTTTGACCGGAGTCAATAAGTGTTAGTTGTTTATCTGCAATTCCTTCCAGCGATTCGCAATTCGATAAGCCAAGATATCCACCATTACAAAGTGAATTTTTCATAGCGTTTACCAATTTTTGTTGATGAAAGTTTTGATAATAGATCAACATGTTTCGACAAATAATAATATCAAATTCATGGAAAGGATGATCTTTTCCGAGCTCATGTTTTGCAAATTGTATTTGATTTAAAATGGATGTTTTCAATACCGCTTTTTCTCCACTTAAGTTAAAGTATTCGGTTAAGTGATGTTTTCCTCCTGCTGTTACGTAATCTCCAATGGTAGCTTGAATATCTTTAATGGAGAGTACACCTTTTATCGCATCAGCAAGAGCTTTTTTATTGATATCAGTTGCGTAAATGGTGCATTTGTCCAAAATATTTTCTTCTTTTAGAAGTATAGCCAAAGAATAGGCTTCTGAACCATTAGAGCATCCTGCGTGCCAAATTCGAATTCCTCGTTTTCTTCTCTGAAGTACTTTTGCTAATTGAATTAATTTCCTGAAAAAAGCCGGTTCACGAAATAATCTCGTATAGGTAATTTGTAATTCTTTTTGCAACTCTTGAGTTATGTGCGGTTGATTAATTACCAAATCGCGAATCATGCTAGGATGGTCAATTCCATTCTTTTGGAAATAGTGAGCCAACCTACGTTCTAAGTAGAGTTCATGGTATCCATCAAGATTTACCGCGTAAAGTTCTTTTACGATTTTTTTGATTTCTAGATCCGTTCTTGATTTTGCAATGGTTTCTATCATTGGAAGAAGTTGTTTAACATTTGATAGAGTGAATTTCCTTGAATGGGCTTTGTGATATGGTAATTTAATCCTTTTGATAAACTTATTTCGCTATCCCCTTTCATAGCCTTTGCTGAAACAGCTATAATTGGAATGTTGGCTAAAGATTTGATGCTTCTTATTTTTTGTGTCGTTTCATAGCCATCCATTTCGGGCATCATGATGTCCATCAATACCATGTCGGTTTGTGGATTCTCGATTAAGAATTGTATTGCTTGTTCCCCGCTTGAAACAGATTGAATATCTAAATCGTGTTCTTCTAATAGTGAAGTAAGTGCAAAAATATTTCGCTCGTCGTCATCCACAACTAATATTTTTTTGCCTTTATAGGAGTTAAGTTTAATCGGTGATGTTACTTTGCTATTTCTTAATTTCTGCTCTTTTACCGACTGAAGAAAAAGTGCGGTTTCTTCCATTAAAGAGGCTTCGTTTTGCGAATTTTTATTAATGTAACTACTTGCGTAATTTCTTAGAATTGTTTTTTCATTGTTGTTTAGAACTCGAGAACTATAAACAATTACCGGAATGGAACTTAATGCGGGTTCTTCTTTAAACTTTTTTAAGAGTTGCAGTCCATCTGAATCCGGTAAATTAAGATCTAGAATAATGCAGTCGTAATCACCTTTAGCCAGCTGTTCAACTCCTTCTTTTCCTGTTTCAGCAATTTCACATGAAACACCCTTATTCTTGAGCATTTGTCGAATGATCAAACTTTGAGTTGGTGAATCTTCAATGACTAGTACTTTGCTATTGCGATCCAATGATTCTTTGAGTTCACTAAAAAGTTTGGAAATATCCGTTTTGTTGTTTGGCTTTTCTACCCATGAAACTAAAGGAAAGGTCATGTTTTCATGATCAGATTTTACACTGCTTACTACATGTACAGGAATGTGTGAAATTTCTATATTCTCTCTTATTCTCTTTAGGATACTCCAGCCATCAACTCCGGGTAATTTCATGTCTAGCATGATTGCATCAGGCTTAGTGTTGCAGATTCGTATATATCCAGTGTCGCCTCGGTGACAAACTTCTGTTTTGAAGCCTTCAGCCATAGCCATTTTCTCTAGAGCCAGCGCATAGTCTACATCATCCTCTATAATTAGTATAGTTTTAGAACTATTAGGGCTTGAATTTTGTTGAGTTGAACCAATCGGAATTTCTACAGTGAATGTACTTCCTTTTCCGAGTTCACTTTCAACCCTAATTTCACCACCTAATAAGGCTACTAGTTCCTTACTGATGCTTAATCCTAAGCCAGTTCCACCGAACCTTCTGCTGGTAGAACTGTCTACTTGCTTGAAGGATTCAAATATCTGATTCAGCTTTTCTTTAGGAATACCAATTCCTGTATCCTTTACATGGAATACGATGTTGTTGGATTTTTCAATAATTTCTAACTGAACAAGCCCTTCTTTCTCTGTGAATTTAATAGCATTCGATAATAAATTTTTTAATATTTGTGCAACGCGCATTGCATCGGAATTCACTAAAAGATGAGCAGGGGTTTTATTGTTGACCTCTAGCTGAATTCCTTTGTGATTTGCAATTTCATTAATCTCACGCATCAATGTTTGAATGAATGGATTGATAGCAAATTCCTCTTTTTCTATTTCGATTTTTCCGGCTTCAATTTTGGATAAATCCAGTACATCATTAATTAAATGAAGTAAGTCGGTTCCTGATTTATGCACCACACTTGCAAATTCTACTTGCTTTTTGTGCAAATTGCTGTCTTTGTTTTCTGATAAAAGCTTGGATAGAATGATAATACTATTTAAAGGAGTTCGCAATTCATGACTCATGTTGGCTAAGAATTCAGATTTGTACTGACTTGCACGCTCTAATAATTCGGCTTTCGTACTTAAGTCGATCTTCGTATTTTCAAGCTCCTTGTTTTTATTTTGTAATTCTGAAAGTTGTTCTTCAAGTTGTTGTGCATTATGATTTAGTTCCTGGTTCTTGGCTTCCAGTTCATTTGATTTCTTTTGAAGATGCTGCTTGGAAATTTGAATTTCCCAACTTTGCTTACTTAATTTACGGATGGAGCTTTGTAATTCTAAATCTCGTTGCTCAAGTTGTTTATTTAGTTTCTGCGAATGATCAAGTAATAGTTGTAATTGATCTTCTGATCGCTTTTGTTCAGTGATATCTAAACAGATTAAGATGTGCCTAATGATTTCACCATTCTCATCGTACACCGGAGAGGTACTCACTAAAGACCAGATCGGCTCTTTCACCTTTGTATAAAGTATGGTTTCGTAAGATGTTACTTTACCGCGTAGCATCCTTTCTTGAGCTTTTAAATTGTTTTCTTTGTTGGTCAAAATTCCATCCATGAGCTCGAATGGCGACATGCTCTTAGTATCTTTTGATGAAAATCCCATCGACTTTTGAAAGTGTTTATTTGCCCATTCAATAGTTAAGTCTTTAGAAAGTATGATGATACTATGTTGTATGGTGCTGGCAACAATGGCTAATGTTTGCTTCTCATTTAAGTTTTTCTTTAATTCAAATTCATTTTTTTTCTTTTCAGTTATATTAATTGCCGAAATTACAGCACCATTCACGACTCCATTTGTTACTATTGGATTGAATTTTATGTCAAAGTATTGTTTAGAATTTTTTATGATGATACAAGTGCTTAATTCTAGCTGTTCGTTTTTTAGTACTCTTTTGTAATATAAGCTCCATGGAATAGGTTCTCCTGTGTTCTTACTTTGCTTGTCCATCAAAATCAAATGCATTCCGAATTCTACTTCAAATCCATAAACGTCCTTAAAGAAGTCTTTAAAAGCTTTATTGAATTGTATAATTCTGAAGTTTTTATCAATTTGCCAAATTGGATCTCTCAAATTGCTAATTAATGATTGTAAGCTTGAATTATGCTCAGCTGTTTTTCTATTGGAGATACTGTAGAGTTTGTAAAAATAATAGACTATGTACATAGTCATAAACAAACTAATCATCATGGATAGTGAATAATTTACTTTGTTAATTTCTCTTTCTGGATGAATATCCGGAATGATTTTTACATCATCATTGGTGCAAACCAACAATAAAAAAACAGGTAGAGTAGTTAAGATCGCCATCTGCAATTTTTCCTTGTCATTAAAGAATAGGATAGTGCCTGCTGCCAGTGGAAAGAAAAAGTAAAAAACACCTGTATCGGTATGATTGGTGATGTGTAAATAATAAAGGTAAAGCCCTCCGCTAATAAGAAATATATTTCTGGATAAGGAATAGTATTCTCTTCTAAACAAAGCAATGACTCCCACCATAAATACAGCGGCCCTTAAATTGTTGTATAGTCCTTGTGGATTTTGTGTGAGTTGACCAGTTACCGCATAAATTATGGTAACAACTAATGTCGCTAATAAAATTCTATATAAAAGGTTGAGTCTTCTTTTTTCCGAATTGGAATATTCAACGTTTATAGAGGGATAAGCAATGGTGTTGATCAATTTCTTCCACATAGCGAACAGGGTATTTTTGTTAATTCGCATTGTTTACGACTCTACTTCCCTTTGGTTTTCATCGAAAAATTAATCTGTGTAAGTTTTAGAGAATATTTAGTTGTAGATGTAACATTTGTTCATTTTCACATTTATTTAATGTTTTATGTTGAGTTTGATAAATAGAATTTGTCTTGATAATAACATGCGTAATCATCTAGTAATTAATATTTTGTGTAGTGTTTATTCCTAGTTCAACTTTACAAAGTGGCTAGTTTATGCTTGATTTAAGGATTTGGGATGGCAAAATAAATTAATTGCTACATGTAAGCATTTTGATCTTTATTGCAATTAAAAAGCCATTAAGATGAATAAATTCAATTACACCGATTAGGCAAATGTATTATTAGAAAGGATAACCAATTCCAAAATTGTACGTAATGCTATTGAAATTTTGTGATTTTAAAACCCATCTTTCATCTAGTGGTTGTTTAGGATCTCGTACTTGAATTGCACCATCTAGTCGAAGTATAAAAAAAGTGAAATCAAATCGAATACCAACTCCAGTACCAATTGCCATTTGATCTAAAAAGGTGTTGGAGTTAAAAACGCCAAGATCATTATCACTATAAGTTTTCCATAGCCAAATATTTCCAGCATCAATAAATGTAGCTCCTTTTAATTTTCGATAAATATCAAAGCGATATTCGATGTTGGTAGTGATTTTTAAATCTCCAAATCGTTCGAAGTAATCTTCTTTTACATTACTTCCTGGACCTAAATTCCGCGTTCTCCAAGCACGTATATCATTGGGACCACCGGCATAAAAACTTTTTTCAAAAGGAAGCTTTAATGAATTGCCATAGGGTAATCCAAAACCCATGGCTAATCGAAAAACTGCGAGAGCATTGGATAAATTGATAGGCTTGTAAAATCGAAAGTCAACATCAGGACGTAAGTACTGGGCGAAATTAACATTGAATAAAGTGGACGGGATTGTATCCACTATTTTCTCACCATTAATTCGTTTTGCTAAATAAATAGAGTTTCCGGCAAATTCTAAATTGATTCGAAAGAAAAAATATTTAGCTCGATTGCTTAAATTTTGATTGTTGAATAGGTAGCTGATACGTCCGTCCGCAATAAATTGATTAGAATATCCCAAAATGATAGTAGGATCTTGCAGTTTTTCAAGTTGTAATTGGAATGCAGGGTCAAGCTTTACATTGATATAGTTTATTTCTGCAGGATAGAAATAGAATCGGTTGTATAGAGTAGTTTTCTTGGTGTAGAAGTAGGAAAGGTTAACCAGTTGGCGGTAATACTCGGGTCGATTTTGTAAATTAAAACTAGCCGAAATAGAAGTGGTAGGATTACTTACTTGCTTTGGATGCCGAATGTTAAATGGCCATAGACCACGGGGAAAGGTTAACGAGAATTCTGGCCCAATCTCATAAGCATTGAATAGTGCGAGCTGTCGGGTAGATTCATAAGTGGTATCTCCAAAATTTTGTTGAATCTCTAATCCTCCTTTTATTTTTAAGGTGAGCGTCTCCGCACCTTTAAAAATATTTTTGTTTTTGTAAACCAGGTTTCCGGCAATTCCAAAATTTCCTCCACTGTTGGTGCCTTCCGCCTCCGCTTTAAATTCTTGCCGAGCTTGAGGTGAAAGTAGAATAAAACAACGGAGTGGTAAAAGAGAATCACCAGGTTGCATTTCTAATATTTCCGAACGAATATTTACAAATCGAAAGATGCCTAGGTCGGAAAGTCGACGATAAGTGAGGTCGAAATTTTCTTGAGAAAAAAGCGAATCTTTTTTAATAAAGATGTGCTCCACTAAGTGTTTCGCATTCTGACTATACTGCAACTTTCCCATGGAAATAAATACCATGTTTTCAGTATAAGTGGTATCTTTTAATAATCCCGTGGTATTAAGTATTGGGTCGTAATCCACCTCAACATACACTTCTTTAATATAACTTTTTTGGTGGTTTAATTTTTCAGCAACTCCTAAAGAATCTTTTTCTTTGGATTGTGGATTAGTGATGACCATCCATACATCAACTTGATTACTCTTTAAAGCTGAATCAATATCAAAATAAATATACTGTGAATTGAAATTGAAATATCCTAAATTCCTGAGTCGAATAGTTACTCGGTTGAGTTCACTTTGTAGTAATGAATTTGAAAATCTTTTTCCTGATGAAATGAGTGATGGAGTGGGATCGTTTAAAATGAGATTACGTAGTACAGTGTCCTTAATTTCATAGTTGATATTCCTAATCTTATAGGCTTCCCCTGATTTTATTTTATAATAAACGCGTGCTTTCTTTCTTTTATAAACAGTGCTGTCTTTTATACTGACATTGAAATACCCGTTATTCTCAAATAAAATTTCTATTTGCTCCCGAGATTTGTGCGTTAAATTCGTATCCAGCAAGACCGGCTCTTCGCCGATAGCATTTTTAATCCACTTCTTAAATTTAGTCTCTTTACCAAGCGTAGCTAGTTTGTAAACGCCAAGATGAAATCTGAATATCCCAAGTATTTTACGATTCGGTTTTTGTTTAAAAATGGCTGTAACGCCTTCATTGTATTCTGTACGATTCGTTTTAATTATATTTTTGTCGAGAAGATGTTGTCCCTCCGGAATTGTCTTAAATACATTGCAACTGCTAGCAAGTAGCGTTGCAATCAACATAAGCGTTGCTGGGGCGGTAAAATGAAGTCTTTCTTTCGTCATAATGCGACGGATGTAAAAGTACAATTAGAAACGTATATTTGGTCATGTTATCAAAAGCACTTATTAAACAAATTCGTTCATTACAAATTAAAAAATTTCGTGATAGTGAGCGGTTGTTTGTTGTGGAAGGACCTAAAATGTTAACTGAATTAATCGCTTCTCCACAATGGAAAATTGATCAGGTTTATTCTATCGATGATTCTTTGGTTGAAGAGATTTGCCCATCAGCCCCATCTACCATTGTTACTGATAAAGAATTGGATCAAATTTCGGGATTATCTACCCCAAATAAAGTGCTGGCCACCGTGCACTATAAAGCCGAGAAGGACGATAAAGTGAAAATTTCTTCTGGTTTTCACCTTTTGTTGGATAAAATTCAAGATCCAGGAAACCTGGGTACCATTATTCGTGTTGCTGATTGGTTTGGGGTAGATGGGTTGGTTTGCTCAACCGATTCTGTCGATTTTTATAACCCAAAAGTGATACAAGCCAGTATGGGAAGTGTGTTTAGGGTTTCTATCCAATATGTTAACCTTGCCTCTTTCTTGGGAGAGAACTCAAAGTCAGTGAAACTTCCTGTTTATGCAGCCATGTTGGAAGGTGAAAATCTTTACAATTCTCCTCTTTCTAAAGATGGATTTTTATTGATGGGAAATGAAAGTAAAGGAGTTGATGATTTGCTTAATAAATTTATAACCAATAAAATACATATTCCTTCAGGTAAATCCATCGGACCTAAAGCCGAATCATTAAATGTAGCCATAGCCTCTGCCATCATTTGTTCAGAATGGGCTAGAAAGAGGTGAAATGAAGAATTTTTAGTTCAGTTTAGATGGTACAACCATCTTAAACTCAGGGATTTTAACAAAAAATAGCTTTTTATCGTACTGACGCTCCATTAAATAGGTGCCAAACATCTTTCCCAATTCGGTATTTAAATTACATCCGGAAACATAGCGATAAGTCTCACCTGGAGCGATATAGGGCTGTTCTCCAACAACTCCTTCCCCTTCAACTTCTCTTCTTGTATTGTCTGAATCAACAATATACCAGTGACGACGTTTTAATCTTATGGATTGCTCACTATCGTTTTTTATAGTGATACGATATGCAAAAACATAATGAGATTGCGCAGGATTGCTATGAGTAGGTTGATAAAACGTCTCAACGCTTACTCTTATTCCTGCGGTTACCTCTGTAAATGTGGCCATAATTGAATTGCTAATGATCAAAAGTAAGTACACCCATCCTAAATAACAAGAGAATTTGACCAAATTGCACTATAGCGTGGTCAATGATGGAATTGTTAGGAGGAATTAAAATCCTCCTGCTAGAATCTTATGATTTCCTACTAATCGATAGTAACGTGCGCCTATTTGTTTCCAATAAACTAACACATTATTTTCATTTCTGGTTTCGTAATGACTGCCTTCCGTTTCTAGTACAGAATAGTTCCTTTTTTCATCTAAGGTAACATATCGGTAATTGTAGTAACCTTGCTTAATAAAAAGCGTTTTTTCATAAAATCCGGCCACTTCATTATAATTTAATCGATAAGATGAAGTGAGTTTTCTGTCTGTTAAATTACCTTCAACGTAGTATGTTGCATCCGGATTTTCTTCTTTGGATTTTAATCGAAACTTTACCTTTATATAATCACCTTCTAACTGAGCATCGCGCCCTTCATATATTTTAATCAGGTATTTTCCATTGAGGTCTTCATTGGCACTGTAACGTTGAGTTCCTAATCGCAAATCAGGTTTTAAAAGGGTAATCATTCCTCCGTTTAGAGTGTCGTTATCGATTCGCTCTATGGATTGGGTTAAAAATTTGTTGGTTCTTAAATCTAAAATTCGATATTCACTTCCTCCTTCAAAAACATTACCTTGTTCTAAATTATAATCTAGCTCATTATTACTCGCAAATAAAGGTTGAATATTTGTGAGCGAGGTATTGTAATTGAAGTTTTGAAGTAATACTATTTTTAAATCGGTGTAAGGATTAGATAATGAAATTCCGGTTGTGTTTATTTTGAAGTCAATCTCTTGATGCGAATTTCGATATTCAATTACGGTAGCCCTGTGTGCATTTCCTGAAATCTGAACAATGGGTTCTACAACAAAAAAACGTTTGCTAATTACTATGGAGTCGGGTTCGTTGGTTGGGAATACAACCATCAAATAATTTCCTGAAAGCAACGGTTTCATCTGTGTATTTGGAAAAATCAGTTGGTAATGCCAATAATCAATTAAGGTATTGAGCGAATGTTTATAGTTGGAAATTTGATCGGTATTGAAACCGTCCAAAAATTCATTTTCTGAAAGTTCACTCGATTTCCAATCGGGATCACAATGAATGATGCGATAACTATAATCCTCAATTTCATTGTCAAGTAAATCAAATTGCAAAAGCAACGTTTCTCCGTTACCTAAACGTATTACCGGATCACTCATGGGTTCTCCATTTCGCTCCAGTAATACGGTCTTTATATTTTCGACATAAATTTGGTCTTCATATTTTAAAAATCTTGACGAATAATAATCAGCATCCGATTGAGAAAAGGATCGGGTGTTCGTAAAGAAAAAGAATAGGAGGAGAAGTGCTAATCTCATTCGTCGAGTTCTAAAAGTTTCAAGTAGTAGGCTTCCCATTCTACTTCATGATGGTTTAAATCATGAACGCATTTGTCGAACTCAGATTGCAGGTTTTTGTATTTTATTTTATCTTGAAAAACAGTTGGATCACTCATCAATAAGCTCAGTCGTTCATGCTCCTTTTTTAAAAGGGTAACTTGCTCTTCATGTTTCTTCGACAAAGTTTCTAATCGCTGCTTTTCTTTCTTTTTATTCTGATCGTTGTTTTTTTCGTCAGGATAAATCTTCGTCGCCTTTTCTGCCTTTGCTAATTTAGTTATTGGTGCCGACTTGGTTGGCTTTAACGCTTTTTGTTCTGCTTGCCAAACTTCAAATTCGTGATAGGTGCCTGGATATTCTTTCAGTTCTCTATTATCGATATACCAAATTTTATTAGCAATCCTACTGAGAAAATATCGATCGTGGGACACAACAATGTAGGTGCCTTCATATTTATTCAATACCTCAACCAATACATTCACACTTTGAATGTCGAGGTGATTGGTAGGCTCATCTAACAACAAAAAGTTGGCTTTGTCTAAGATGACTTTGGCTAAGGCTACTCTTGCCCTTTCGCCACCGGAGAGTACTTTAATTTTTTTGAATACATCATCTCCTTTAAACAAAAAGGCACCTAACAGCGACCTCAAATAGGTGTCGGTTTCTTCTGGTGCCATCCTTTGTAATTCTTCTAACGGATGATAATCTTTGTTCAGGCTCTCCAACTGATGTTGTGCATAAAACGTTTCAACTACGTTATATGTCTCTTCTTTCTCTCCGTCAAATTCTTCATGCCCTGCTAAGAGTCGGAGCAATGTCGATTTCCCTTTTCCGTTTGCACCAATAAATGCGATTTTATCACCTCTGGTTATTTCTGCTGTCGTGTCTTTTAATAAAACATTGTTGCCATATGCTTTACTTCGAATGTTAAGTTTGCTAATTATCTTTCCAGGCTGTTTGTCAACTGCAAAACGAATTTTTATAGCCGCCAAAGGACCTGCTACTTCTTCTACTTTATCCAGTTTTTCGAGTGCTTTTACTCTCGATTGTACAGCGGTTGCTTTAGAAGCCTTGGCTCGAAAACGCTCAATGAATTTTTCTTGCTCTTTAATGTATCGTTCTTGATTTTTAAAAGCATTCATTTGAAGCTCTTTTCTTTCTTCTTTCTCGATGAGGTAATCGCTGTAGTTTCCAGTGTAGAGGGTTAATTTCTCATACTCTAACTCCGCAATTTTGTTGACGATTTTATCCAAAAAATAACGGTCATGTGATACAATGATAACTGCTCCTTCGTAATCATGTAAATAACTTTCGAGCCATTGAATGGAAGGTAAGTCAAGGTGATTGGTGGGCTCATCCAGCAAGAGCAAATTGGGTTTTTGTAGAAGTGTTTTAGCCAGCATAACACGCATTCTCCACCCTCCGGAAAATTCTTTTAGCGGCCGTTTTAAATCTTCGGTGGTAAAACCTAACCCTTCAAGAATGGCTTCCGCCTTTGATTGTAATTGGTATCCATCTAAAGAATCATATTCCGTTTGCAATTTGTGAAGTTTATTTAAAATTTCTTCACTGTGATCATGCTCCAGCTGGACTAATATTTTTTCAATTTCAGTATGCACAATGTTAGCTCTTTCAAAGGCTTCCATGGCAACATCTAAAATGGAACTGTCGGATAAGTAACTTAACAAATCTTGATTTAAGAATCCGATGATTAAATCATTTCTTTTGGAAATGTCGCCCGAAGTAGGTGAGTACTCTCCGCTTATCACTCTTAATAGAGTTGATTTTCCCGTTCCGTTGGCACCAATTAATCCAATTTTTTCATTGGGTTTAATATGCCAACTTAAATCTCCAAACAATACTCTGGAGCCAAACTCTAATGTAATCTGTTGTAGTACGAACACGTTTTATATTTTAATAAGCTTACCGCTTCCTGTAATTATTTTTTT
>JBJXGU010000344.1:0-6598 GCA_046160245.1 Bacteroidia bacterium | reverse complement strand
ATGAACTCAAAAAAGTTCATCGAAAAACTAATCCTTGACAGTCATTGGTTTTTGGAAAAATTTAATTGATAAGCAGAGGTCACAGTCGCGAAGCTTCGCGACGAACCCTGTTGCTCCCACAAGAAGTAAAGCCACTTTCAAAGAGTGGCTTCCTTAATTAAAATAAATTGGCTTTAGGATTCGACGAAGGAAACAAAGCAGAGGTCACAGTCGCGAGGCTTCGCGACGAACCCTGTTGCTCCCACAACAAAATCAAAGGGTTACAAGCAATTATGCTTGTAACCCTTTTTCGTTTGCACAGAATTTGCATAAAACTACTGTGCAATCCCATCTTCTAAATTTTATATTTTACAACTCACATCCAGTTCGTAAAGCAATTGGTTTGAAAACAAACTATTGAAATATAAAGATTTTACTTATTCAATAATAATTTACTATTTTGAAATCCTAAGTCAGATTGCAATTGCAGAATGTACATTCCACCAGCAATAGAAGAAGGGAGGTGAATTGTGGGGTTAATTTCGTCCGTTATCAATTTTGAATATACAAGCTTTCTTTCCATAGTATAAATGTAGAGCATTCCTCCACTAACAGCGTCAGTTAGTTGTAAAGTGAATGTTCCATCGTTCGGATTGGGACTAATAATGAAAAAATTTTGACTTATCTCATCTAATCCAACTCCACTTGTTACATGAATAAAATGTTTTCGTTTAAACCAATTGTCACAACCAGTTGCATTCATCGCTGTTAATTCAACAGAATAAGTACCAGGCATAGAATAAACATGGTAAGGATTAGTAAGTGTGCTTGTTGCAAAAGTACTATCACCAAACTCCCAATAATAAGATGTTGCATTTACACTAACATTATTGAAGAAGACCGTATCATTCGCCTGAATTGTTAAACTGTCGGGATAGAAAAAAGCAACAGGAGCAATAGATGGAACCGGATTGTAGGGTGTGTCAAATAAAATACTTTCTGCAATGGTGGATGAATCAGTAGGCAACCATTTAGTTTGAAATAAGGAATATTCATCGTGACCCGCACCTGGTATTTCAGCGTATTGCCAGTTTAGAGTGGTTCCTCTAGTAACAGCATTGCTATCACAAAATGTAAAAAAAGTTCGAGCACGGTCTAATCTTGTGATTCCAGTTACATCATAACAACTTCCATTAATTTGCGAATCTAAATCCAATTCCCCAACACATACTGCATAGTTTTCATTGTAATACTGAATGATATGTTCATTACAATTCCATCCATATATATTATAAGAGTGAGGACACACGCTACCAATAGGTTGCAGAGGCATTATCATTCCACATTCCCAGGGTTGCGCAACTCCTAAAAAAGAATCCGTAGGTAATGAATATCCAAATGGACTCATCGAAATCGCCATCTGAATTGGAACTGAATCAGGATATGCTTGACGAATCAACATATAGCGGGACACAAATTGTCCTCCAGAGGAGAATCCAGACAAATAACTTGGTATCGAAATTCTGTTCTCTCGAATTTTAATGTAATCATACACTCTTTTTATCGTGATAGTACCAGGAAGCCTATAAACACATGCCAGTAGTGATCCATGTGCATTTGAATCTAACCCATGTATCATTGAGGATTGTGCAATCATAGTAGTTCCCCAACCACTTAATGTTAAACCTACCATCAATGCACCTCTACGATCAGCAATAGTAGATAAATTACCTATAGAACCTGCACCTGTGCCACCAGTCCCATGAATTACAAACCAAATTGGGCTACTTATCGAATCATAGTTTAATGGTTTATACAAATAAAAACTTTGATTTGCATTAATCCGATATATTTCCGGAATATCAACAGAATCTTTACTCAAGCCAAATGGAATTATTTGAGCGACATTAGGACCTAAGCCGAAGAAGGAAATTATTAAAAATAAGATAATTTTCTTCATGGGATTTTTTTTGTTTGTTAAGTTTTAATTTGAGTTATTTAAATTTACTGCTACTTATTCAATTACAACCCGCTGACTCCATCTTTTCCCTTGGCTTTCAAAAATAAATAAATACAACCCACTGGAAAATTGTTTTGTAGGAATACTTAATTTCATTGTGCCTTTCAAATTTGAGCTATACATTTCTTGTCCTGTATAAGAAACAAGCCGCAAGTTTCCTGTTAATCCACTTAAACTATTGGATTGAATATTTATTATTTCACTAGCTGGATTTGGGTAAACTAACCAGGGCGGTGGAGAGGATGAATTTTCAATGATAGCGGTAGCACAGCCATTAGGTTCTAAACGCCCCAATTCATAATTTGGATTATTGGGTAAGCTCCCAAGACTTCTTCTTCCTCCTAAACTCTGACCGTATAAATTAAATATCAAATTAGGACATGAATCATTTGGGTTTTCAATGACTGCTAAATAAGTAGATCCAGTATCTGTCACTATAGGGGGAAATCCAGCACTTCCTCTTGCCATATATATTTTTCCATTAAGTCCCAATTGATGTTGCCAAACTACATATTCACTCGCCATAGTGTATACGGTACACATTGAACTAACTATTGAAGCTGCTTGCATATCAAATTGTAAAGTGTGCTGAAAATTACTACCTATTGGATATTGAAAAGTAGCATTTGAAGTGTAAAAATACTTTTCATTAGAAGAAAACGAACAAGACCAATAATTCTTGTTATGACTCTGGATTGGCTGAGTCATTAAATTTTGATAATTACTTATGATACCACTACATCTATCAAAGTTAAAAACATCAATAACCTCATTACTTACAGCCGCTAAATAATTACCAAGTTTTGAAAATACCATTTCTCCATTTACTCCTGGATAAGGAGGGATTATTGAGTAATACGATCCGATTTTTTGTTTTATGGGTGGATGAATTCCACCTGAATCAACTAAATATACATAAAAAGTATCAGCTTCAATAGTATGATTTACAAACCACCAATCAACTCCATTACCATGTTTCACTGCAGACAGTTTTCCAGCAAAACTAATTGAAGATAATAAATTGTTTTTCGAAGTAACATTATAGATACCATTTGTACTTGAAACTAAACTCCACAAAAAAAAATAATTTGAAACCGTCTGATACTTTTTATGATGAATTATGATAAAATTAGAATCGGAAGATCCCATAGGTAAGATTAGAGGGCCGCCTAAGTCTTCTGGTTCTAAATCTAAACTATCACCATTAAGAATTACTTGGTCACTATTATCGAAAACTGCTCCAATATACGAGTTCAATAATGCTGGTTGGTTTGAATAGGTTCCAACATAAAATAATAAAGGTCCCACTGAATCACTTATTGTTGAAGTAGGCTTTAAAGAAAATATACTTGATGGATTAGTAATACTCACTCCTCCATTGGTAAACTCCATCTTCACAGAATCTCCAAAGCACCATACCCGGTCGGTAAATTGACCAAGGCATGGTGATTTAGTAATTAGTATTAAAATAAAGAAGATTAGTACATTTTTCAACTTAATGATTTGTTTAACATTTTTAAATTTAACGATAACTAAATTTCGTGACTTGAATAAATAATTATCGATTCAGCAACAACTTACTTAATTGCATACTGGAATCTGACCTTAATTGAAGAAGATACATGCCACTTGCAATGGAAGTTGGTAATTGAATAATTGTGTTGTCTTTTCCCATAATTTTTGAATAGACAAGTTTCCCTTCCATCGTATAAATTGAGAGGATTCCTTCACTAGTTGAATTGTTTAATCGTAAAGTGAATGTTCCATCGTTTGGATTGGGGCTAATTTTGAAAATTCTATGACTTACTTCATCCAACCCAACTGCACTCGTTACATGAATAAAATGTTTTCGTTTAAACCAGTTGTCACATCCCGCTGCATTCATAGCTGTTAATTCGACAGAATAAGTGCCAGGCATAGAATAAACATGGTATGGATTAGTAAGTGTGCTTGTTGTAAATGTACTATCACCAAACTCCCAATAATAGGATGTTGCATTTACACTAACATTATTGAAGAAGACCGTATCATTCGCTTGAATTGTTATACTGTCTGGATAGAAAAATGCAACTGGAGCAATTGAAGATACAGGATTATAGGGCGTGTCAAATAAAATACTTTCGGCAATCGTAGAAGAATCGGTAGGCAACCACTTAGTTTGAAATAAGGAATATTCATCGTGACCCGCACCTGGTATTTCAGCGTATTGCCAGTTTAGAGTGGTTCCTCTAGTAACAGCATTGCTATCACAAAAGGCAAAAAATGTTCTAGCTCTATCAAGTCTTGTTACTCCAGTTATATCATAGCAACCTCCATTAAGTTGAGAACTCAAATCTTGATCACCCACGCATACCGCATAGTTTTCATTGTAATATTGAATAATGTGTTCGTTGCAATTCCAACCATATATATTATAGGAATGCGGACATATTCCAATTGTTGCTAAGGGCATTATCATTCCACATACCCAAGGCTGAGCTACTCCTAAAAAAGAATCAGTAGGGAATGAATAACCAATAGGGCTCATAGATAAAGCCATTTGGATTGGCAAAGAATCGGGATAAGCTTGTCGAATGAGCATATATCTGGATACAAACTGACCACCTGATGAAAAACCTGATAAGTAGCAAGGGATAATACTTCTATTTTCTTTAAGACGAATATAATCATATGTCCTTTTAACAACAATTGAACCAGGCAATCTATAATAACAAGCTACTAAAGAGCCAGCAGGATTTGAGTCTAAAGCATGAATCAAAGATGTTTGAGAACTCATTGTAGTCCCCCACCCATCTAAAGTCAATCCAATCATTAACGCTCCTCTTCGGTCGGCAATTGAAGAAAGGTTGCCTATAGTGCCAGCCCCAGTTCCACCAGTTCCATGAATTACAAACCAAATTGGACTCGAAATAGAATCATAGTTTAATGGTTTGTACAAATAGAAACTTTGATGTTTATAAGTTTTGAATATTTCGGGAATAGGAACAGAATCTAGACTCAAACCAAATGGAATTGTTTGAGCTTTGATAGTATCTAATCCTGAGAAGGAAAGTATTATAAATAAGATGATTTTCTTCAATTGAATTAGCAAATTTAGGTTAGGAATTTGATACTAAATTTAAACCGTGTTAGGTAAGTAAAGACTCAAAGGTAAATATACAGTAATTTCCTTAAAATTGTAAATTACCAATTATAATCACCACTGGTTTCTTTTGAAGTTTAATGCATAGGGTCACAGTCGCGAAGCCTCGCGACGAACCCTGTTGCTCCCACTTCAAAGCCACTTCTCAAGAGTGGCTTTTGTATTTCTTACCAAATGGTAGTTGAAATACGTATAATTTGATTTATTTCAATGTTACATTTCTTAAAACCCTTTTTTACATGCATTATCTATACATCATATACTCTCCTTTATTGGACAAATATTATGTTGGTGAAACCAATGACATCCAGCGGCGAATACCGGAACACCAAACTCGCACCTTTAAGGGGAGTTATACTTCACAAACCAATGATTGGGAATTAAAATTAAGTCTCCTTTTTGAAAACATCAACCAAGCCAGAAAGGCGGAAGCTTTTATTAAAAGAATGAACTCAAAAAAGTTCATCGAAAAACTAATCCTTGACAGTCATTGGTTTTTGGAAAAATTTAATTGATAAGCAGAGGTCACAGTCGCGAAGCTTCGCGACGAACCTTGTTGCTCCCACAACAAAGCCACTTCAAAAGAGTGGCTTTACTTTTATCAATAGTCGGCTTAATTAAAAAGCAAGATGGTCGAACCCTTTTGCTCCCACAACAAAGCCACTTCAAAAGTATGGCTTTACTTTTAATACTAATTGGCTTAATAAAAAAACAAATTGGCGTAATGAAAAAACACGGATAAGTTATATATACCAAAACAAAGATTTCCATAAAGCCACTAAGGGGCCCCATGATTTTTCCAATTAAAATTTATTAGCTATCAAATAATGATTCTGGCCGGTTTTAATGTTTGATTTTAATATTAGATTTCATATTTAATCTATTTCCTGAAGCACTTTCATACAATAATTTATATTTATTAAAGAGAATCTCACTTTGTTCTACTTCATTAATCAACATTTTTGTTCCGGTTAACCTAAATTCAAAATGTGATGAAGGGTCTATAATTTGATCTTTTTCAAGCTGTGAAATTATTTCATTCATAGTTTGTTTGTTTCTTTCTTTCTCGATATTCGATTGACTAGTAGTTTTATCATTCAAATTGTCTGACTCTTTTTTTAATAACTTACCTTTTTCAATAATTGAGTTATATTGATTGTAATTTTCTGGATCTATAATATTTCCGTCTATTTTTAATTGAATGTTTTCATTATTAATCATCATCTCAATATTTTTCCCGTCCTCTTCAAAATTCACTTTGGCAGAGCCTTGAAAGAAAAAACTTTCTTTTTTATTTTCAATCTTTGTTGAATTTGATTTATTATTTTCAGTTACAACATCGACCTTGTTTTGTAGTTGCGTATTATTAATTGTAACATTGCTGAAACTAGAATCAACAGGAGGGTTCGCAGAGGAAGTAGTTTGACTTTCCCCTGAAATAAGCTCAGTATTTTTTG
>JBJXGU010000343.1:0-6293 GCA_046160245.1 Bacteroidia bacterium | reverse complement strand
AGTCCTTGGAAATATGGTTTGATATGAATTAATGTGGGCTGAAATAGCTGATTTTACTGCAATCAGTGAATAAATTAATTCATAATAATTCACATAAAACTGCCATTTGTTGTACCTATGTTGTACCACTTTTTGTATCTTTGTTATATCAATTAATCTCTTAAACCCCTTATTAGATATGGCTACTGTTAAAATCGTTTTGCGGCAAAAAGAATCAAAGAACGGAACTTTCCCTCTTGCTCTACGGATAACCAAAGATAGAAAAACTTCATTTATTCATTTGGGGTATAGACTGAAACTTGAGGAATGGGATGAGGATAGACAACGGGTTAAAAAAAATCATCCCAATTCTACACGACTAAATAACCTTTTGAATAAAAAACTTTCTGAGGCTACAGACAAATCCCTCGAGCTTGAAACGAACAAGGACAGTGTTTCATCTTTCGCAGTAAAGCAAAAAATTAAACCGACAGGAGGACAAACTTTTTTTGCACAGGCTGATTTATATCTGGAAAATTTGAAAAGTGCTGGGAAGTACAATAGATATACCGCAGATAAACCGAGAGTCAAACATTTTAAAGACTTTCTTCAGGGCAGAGACATTTCATTTTCCGATATAACCATTTCAATATTGGAGCGCTTTCAGGTGTACCTGAAAGCGACACTTTCAATCAGCGATAGAACTATCGTTAATCACCTTATTGTTATTCGCTCAATATTCAGCCAAGCAATCAAGGCTGAAATAATTGATCAGAAATATTATCCTTTCGGTTCTTCAAAAATTCGGATACATTTTCCTGAATCAACAAAAATTGGTTTGTCTCCTAAAGAAGTGAGAGCAATGGAAAAACTTGTCTTACCGGAAAATTCATTTGAAAATCATTGCCGCAATCTTTGGCTTTTTTCGTTTTACCTTGCTGGCATGAGGGTATCAGATATTTTAAGGCTAAAATGGACAGACGTTCCAAATGAAAGGCTACATTATGTGATGGGTAAAAACTCAAAAGCCGGATCGCTTAAAATTCCTGAGAAGGCTCTCGAAATTATTAAGCAATACTCTGGACAAAAACGGTCTAAAGATGATTTCATCTTTCCCGATTTAAAGGTATTGGAACCGGATACCGAACCGTTTATTGTCCAGAGAAGAATTGCATTTACAGCAAGTCGAGTAGACAAGTTTTTGCGGAACAAAGTCGCGCCGCTTGCAAAAATTACCAAGCGGCTGACAATGCATATAGCCCGCCATACATTTGGAAACATTTCAGGGGATAAGATCCCAATTCAAATGTTGCAGAAACTGTATCGGCATTCATCTGTGCTAACTACCATTGGATACCAATCCAACTTCGTAAATAAAGATGCCGATGATGCTCTTGATGCCGTTATTAAACTTTAAATAAATTTTGTTTGCAAGATTGCCTTTCGCCTGGCGAAATAGAATTTCTTGTCGAAACGCCAATCTTGTCGGGAGACCCGAACCCCCTAAATTGAGATACAAATTAAAGAGCAGTTTTATCATCATCAGAATCTAAAGTTTCAGTTTCTACTTGGTCCCGCTCATCACTATCATCCTCGTCCTCGATAATTCGTTCCTCATTATCTCGTTCCTGTTCAGTCTCTTTACTTTCTCGCAAGCTTCGAAGATTTTCCATTTCACGACTGCTCCGCTTTTCTACTTCCTCTCTTTCATCGAGTTTTTCAATTTCTACTCCCAAAGTTTTGAACCTAAATCGTCTGTCGAATTCATTCTGAACTCCATAAAGTTTACCACCCCGATAATATGCATCTAGTCCATCCGATTTTATTTGCTCCAAAAATTCCTTTACAGAATTTGATTTTTGAAAGGCGTTGTTCAATGAATCAAAAACTTGTTGTTTTTGGTTTGTTCTAATACCTAAGGTTAAAGCTTTTTTGTCTGTTTGATCAAGTTCCTTCGAGTTTTTTCGACCATGCCGTGGAAGACTATGAATCAGCTCAGGATATTTTTCACGTTGATACCGATCCAATTCAATTTTTAATTCTCTAAATTGCTTATGAGAAAGCCTATTCGATTCACCTGTCTTATACTTGCAACCAGACATCGCAATGTGAAGATGAATATGGTCTCGATCATAGTGGGCAGTTGCAATATAGATATTATTCCCTCCACGCAATTCTATGTATTTTTTAGCTATGTCCTTTAGCAAGCTTTTAGTGATATTTTTTTTGTCCTTACTACTGAAAGAAACGATTGTATGGTGGAGAAGAATATTATTTTTCCTTTTCCGGAGCCTCAGTTTCTCATTTGCATCAAACTGTTTCGCCCAAGACTGAATTTTATTTGTTCGAAGATTTCGTTTAACAATAAGAGGTTTATCAGAAATATTGCCTTGCTTTTGTTCTTTTAAAAAGTATTTAAACAAATAATTTACTAATTGACTAGCACCAGACTTCCGTGTCAGATTTTTAATAATCATACTACTTGTTTAGGCTCTCGTAGCAAAATCATAATTTGATATTCTAACTCCTCAATCTTATGCAATATCATATCACCTGTGTCTGGTGTCAAATTATTTTCCTCTATTTCGTCAGTGATTACATCCAAATATTGGGACAACAATTGACTGATCTTTCGAACTTCCAATTCGTTTGGAACTAAGTATTTTTTATCCATATAGGCTAAGACAGTCTTTTTAACAAATTGAGGATGACTCAAATTGTGGGTTTTTGCTTGAGCGTCAAGTTTTTTAAATTCTGAATCATTAAAGGATGCTGTCACTTCTGTCTCTTCCATACGCTTATTTTTCCTCCAATTTCGTTTGTATATCCTCCAATATTCCTTTCGTGCAGTTTCAATCTCTTTATCGGTTCCATGATCTAGCACTCCGCATTCCTTCAGATATGTGTATACTTTATGGTCAGCCTTTTTTGTCATTTGGATATTGGTAAGAGCGGAGGACTATCAAAGGGTAAATTATTGGATGGACTAACAGGAGGATATTCTGTTAATGTCTTTAATTTTCTGTCTTCATAATAAGGGTAAAGTTTTGAATGAATTGGTGGTTTATTTCCTAACAGAATAATTGCTCGATCCGACATACGAATCTCATCTGCAGACATCAGATTGCGGATATGTTTTACCTCCTCCTCATCTTCATACTCGAACTTTCCTAAAGTGGCTTCTAACATTTTGCATGTTTCGATTGGCTGCCCAGGTAAATACACCTTTGCATAGCAATTGGCAGTTATATTTTTAGCTTCATATGATCCATAAATATTATCAATTTGGTGTGCATCCTGATACACGAGCATTATTCCACTATTGTATTTTCTGATGTTTGAAATAATATTGGACAATGAAGGAAGAAACATTGAACTCGCCTCATCCAATAATAGGTAGATATTATTGTCTGTCTGCTTTGGCTTGCTATTTAAAACATAATTGAAAAATTGCTGAAAGAATAAGGAAGAGAGCCTACCATAATAGTGCATATCAGGCACAGAGTTGTTTATAAATAAAGCAATCTTCCTTGTCCTGAATTCATTGAAGTCAATCGTATCCATTGACGTAATCATTGCAACTGTCTCGTCTGAATAAAGTGAAAGTGCAGATTTAGCTGTTGCCACAATGCTCATTAATGTTTTATCTCCATATGCGACAAAGGCTTTGTATTCTGATAATAATTTTTCATCACCTGTTTTTACGATTAATGCATCAATTGTTTCTGGCGAGCCTGCGAAGACATTAATCAAGTGCAATAGGTTATATAGGGTGTGATATTTCTCGTCTGCATAGAATATCAGGTATCGAATAAACAGTGACAATAAACTTTCAGCACTGATATTCCAAAATTTGTCATGAGATGATTCACCAATTGAATTTCGAATAAGTGAACTAGCGAGCTTTTGAATATCTGAAATTGACTTGCACCTTAAAAGTGGATTAAAACATTCTGATTTAAGATGATTATAATTTAATATCTTTATTTCAAAACCGCTACTCCGCAAAAAGCCACTGAGAAGTATTCGAAGTTCATGAGAGACATCGTGAAATATAAGAGACGAATTTCCTAGTGCCATCTTTAAAGCGGAACAGATTAAAACAATAGATGACTTGCCGGATCCCGTACCGCCTAGCACTAAACAATTTCTAAAACTTTCCTCGACAGTCATACAAAGCTTTCCATTGAGACAAAAACCTTTACCATTTCTTCGTAGAATACTTTCGGGGGAAACAAAGTCAGCATTAAATTCTGTTTTTCTTTTTTCGGGAAATAACTCGGAGAGAAAGTCAATAAATGCCTCAATACTCTGAGTGAGAATAGAAAAAATAGTCTCAAGAATGCGGTTAACCTTTTCCATCATTTTGAAACTATTTTTTCTAGCATTTCACCAGTCCTTATTAAAATCATCCCTGAAATTTTACAAAGCCATGCAAATGCAATGGTTGCGAGCTTTAATAAAGCAATGAAAAGCTGTTTTAAAGAATATAAGAATGTGTCACCGGCTGATTTAGTCATAATCTTTAGTTTAAATAGTCACAGTCCACCACAGATATTGACCTTTGCTCCAAAGGATTCAAATAGTTTTTTGCAAAAGCTTGAGGTAATATCAAACCGTTCACCATCACTTTGGTCCTGTGGCAGATAAACAAAATACATTTCAATACCTTTCAGAGAGTTGATTTTGTACTTGCTTTTAAATTGATTAATTAATGATTCTGGATCATTTTTTAAAATCAAAAAAGTTGCAGGGTTATAAAAATTTGCAAGGGCTGATTTTTCCATCAAATCAGAATTAATGATCAATGTTTTTTTATCTGAGTTTGATGATGCGAGATAATTTAATTCCTCGATGATAGCCTTAATAATAGTTGATCCAGTTTGTGGTTGTCGTTCATTATAGATACTCTCAAATTCTCTTACAATACTTTTATAATAAACATCAATATCATGACGCCGGAAATATTCGTTTTCAAGTAACCCAGGTCGCTCTGGTTCAATATCAAATTCCTTAACCGGATTGAATTCGGTTTCAGTAATAGACCGTATTCTCAGATGTTCACCACTATTTTCATTTTCTGGCAGGTCACTTATTTTCCTATAATCCTCAAACTGAATCCCAGTAAAATAAGATTCAGTCAAATCTGGCATATAGGTAATAGCGTGCGTTATGTTTTTTTTACAGCTTCCAAATAATAAAATGGAAGCGAGGAATAGAGTATAAAAAATTATTCTATGTTTCATATAGTTTGTTTTTTGAGATCGTTTATAATTTGTGAAAATGAAATATTACCGCCTTGCAGTTCGTATTCTTTGATACATTCAGCGCATATTTCATTGCGCCCCATATCAATCTGTATCAGTAGTTTTTCCCGATACATTTCGATAAGACTCAGTTCTTCTTTCCATTTTTTAAGTTTATTACCTTCCTTTTCAATTTCTTCATTAATCGTTTTGACTTTAGTTTCCAATTCACGCTTTTCATTAAACTTTTGTTCGAATTCGAGGTAAGCTACCTTTTGATCTTTAGTAGGCGTATTATTTAACGCCAAAAGGAAGGCAATAGAATAAAAAAACATATTCCACAACATCCATAAGAGAGGTGATGACAAAATAGAATTATCGCTGCCATAAAATTCTCGTCTAAGTAATCCAAGGAGAAAAAAAGCAAGAGCACCACCAGTAAGGCTCAATATAATCCACAACTTCCTTTTTTCTGTCGTTTTCGCATTTACAGCCATTATTGAAAATTGATGTATTCCAATTGCCAAAGAAATTGCTGTGAGTACTGCAACAATTATGGAAATACCAAGGTTGTTCGTGAGCACCTCCCAAGCCTTAAAATTTAAAATAGTTTCTAATAAAAGGCATATTCCAATTCCAGCATATATCAATTTACGCTTATCTGGATTTAAATCGAGTTTGTATTTTCTTAACTCTCTTTCTGCAAGTGAAATTTGATCATTTAACTCTTTCTGTTGTATTGCTCCTTCTTTCTTTAGTGTTTCAATGTCGCACCCTTTAATTTGTGTATGTAGTTTATTAATCTCTGGGTCAAAGTGGGTACTAACTGAAGAAGCAATTTCTTTTGCATTTGACCAAATAGCAAAAATAATTGCCCGAAGTGGCTTCGATTTTTTCGCTGCAAATATTGTGTCTTGTTCGGCTTCATGACGAACCACATTTAACTTTTCTGTTATGTCCTTTTCGAGTAATGGATTTCGAAAACCATAAGTATATTTTATTATCGTATTCATAATATATATTTTATTGTTAGAACTTGATTATTGTTTGTTGTTTATTGGGATATTG
>JBJXGU010000342.1:0-3846 GCA_046160245.1 Bacteroidia bacterium | reverse complement strand
GTGAAATTTATGGAAGTGAATTGCTGGGCCCGTTTGTGATTTCAATGACACATGCCGCGGCAGATGTGTTAACTGTTTTGTTACTTGCAAAATGGGCGGGTTGTAAAACCATTCCACAAATTGTGCCGTTGTTTGAATCGGTCAAAGATTTGAAAGATGCTTCCACGATTCTTGAATCGCTATTTACTTCTGAAATTTATCGTGAACATTTACAAACGCATCACAACGAACAAATGGTGATGATTGGTTATTCAGATAGCAACAAAGATGGTGGGTATCTGATGGCGAATTGGTCTTTGTATGAAGCGCAAGAAGAAATTACACAAATTGCAAAAAAACATAAAATAAAACTTTCTATCTTTCATGGGCGTGGCGGAACGATTGCGCGAGGCGGCGGACCTGCTCATCATGCAATTCGTTCTCAACCTGCTGGCAGTATCAACGGAAAATTTCGTCTCACCGAGCAAGGTGAAATTATTGCATCACGTTATGCAAACCCAGCTTTGGCACATCGTCATCTTGAACAAATCACAAGCGCTGTCATCTTGGCATCCATTCCAGAGAAAACAGAATCAATCCTCCCGAAGTGGCGAAGCGCATTAGATAAAATGTCAAATGAGTCGTTAAAAAAATATCGTTCACTTGTATATGAAACATCAGGATTTATTGACTTTTGGGAATCTGCGACTCCGTTGGATGAAATCAAACGCTTGCATATTGGTTCGCGTCCTTCATCACGCGGAAAGTTGGGTGCTGTCAATCAGATTCGGGCAATCCCGTGGGTTTTTTCTTGGATGCAAAGCCGCTTCAATTTGCCGAGTTGGTATAGCCTCGGTTCGGGCTTAGCCGCGATTGACGATGAAAATTTATTGAAAGAAATGTATGATGGCTGGTTGTTTTTTCGGACGTTGTTAAATAATTGTGAAATGTCTTTGTTGAAAGCGGATATGGAAATTTCGGCTTTGTATGTGGATTTGGTGCCAGATAAAAAACTTGCGGATGAAATTTTTACTGCCATCCGCAAAGAATATGAATTGACCAAAGATTTAATTTTGAAAATTAGTAGGCACGATTCTTTGTTAGAACTTGAACCTGTGACTCAACAAGCGATTCAACTTCGCAACCCGTATGTGGACCCGTTGAATTACATTCAAGTAGAAACGTTGAAACGCTTACGTGCTTTGAAAGATTCAGAAGGTGCAGAAGCAAAATCTTTACGAGAAGTGATGGCGTTGACCATCAATGGCATTGCGGCTGGGTTACGAAATACGGGATAGTTATTTGGTGTAATTAAAATAACAGATACTTATTTTATTTACGCTTTACCTAACTACATCACTAAAATTTATTCAATTATTTGAGCTTACTCCACCATTTTTCACTCACAATTAGTATTGCACATACTAATCCAGAAATCAAAAACCTATCTATCCCAACTAAAATATCATCTGTTGAAGAATTCTTAAAAGCAACTATAATAGAATATATAACAATTAAAGTTGCAATAATTAATTCTATTGTAATGTTAAACTTAGCAGCATATGGCAACTTGGATTCCTTAATCACAGCAAGCATTATGCTGTTAAAACCAATTTTGTCTAAGAATTCATCAAAAAACCACTTAAGAAATTCCCACATTATGGCTCCTATGATTTTATTTTACTTGCCGTTGGCATCAATGGTTAAGTAGACAGATGTTCCTAAAAGACCAAAGGCACCAATTATTGATAGCAGGTCAGAAAATGGACTCCAAAGAGATGGCAAGCCTAATATACCTAAAAACAAATCTATAGTTAATGACATTAGTAATATTAATGAAGCATAAATTCTAATTTTATGTCTAATATGTATATCACTCCACGTAACTTTTTTTTCCATTTGAGGCATCTCTATTTCTAACATAAATTCTATACGAGAGTAATCTTCAAAATCAATTACTTCTACTATGGGAGAATTTTCAAATAGAGAACCAATTACTTGACTATTTCTGTTTTTTCTTTTTATTTGGTAATCATCTATTTTTTTGGGTGGAGTTAATACATCTAATGGCGTCCAGTTCATAGTAATCTCCCTATCGTTTCTTTGTTTTTTTCTGACTAGTTATTTGGGTAAGATAGTAATCTATTTTTTCTAAATAAATATATAGAATATCTGCATATCCTTTTAAGAAATTAGTATATGCTTCCATTTCATGAGTTGGAAAAGCAGATGTTGAATTAGAGTCTGCGCATAATAATCCTATTATATGATATCCATCACCACCTTTTGGTGATGGTAAATAAGACCTATTTATTCTTATAGGTACCGTTATAACCGAACGATAAAAATCTCGCCAGCGCGGATTACTAGTTTTATAAGCACCAGGACCAGATTTTTCTAACTCTTTACTTAAGATTTCTAAATCTTGAGCTCTAAAGTGATTATATTGATAACTAACTAAAAGCTGAAAGCCAGTATTATCTCCAACCCGAACTAAATCGTGGCCGCTTCTTTCTTCAGGAGAGTTATTACTTCTCACAAGTGTAGCTACAACATAGTCGTCTGTAGTCTTAGGTGCATTCTTGGATGGTAGAGGAGGAAAATATTTTATTGAAACACAAACATCATCACCTGTAGATTTTGAAAGTGCATCTGCTAACATATCAACAGCTGATTGACATGTATCTTTTGCAATTTTATTTAATTGTTTTACAGTTAAGTCCTTGTTAATATATAATGACATTAATTCATAATAACTATTACGTAAACTATCAGAAAAATCATGCTGTGTTTTTGAGAATATTGTCAGTCTGTTCAATGCTACTTGGCGAAGTTTGAATACTTTAGTTATAGTAGCTAAAAATATAAGAATAATAACTATGAAAGCATACGTTAAAAAATCATCTTTCCTACCTGAAATTAATACCCAAATTCCAAGTATTGAAATAAGTAGAGATGCAGTTCCCCAGAGGAACTCTAGGAAATCAAAAAGCCTGTAAGAAATAACCCTTGTTGACATAATCCTTTATTAGTACAAATTATAACTCAATAATTAAGGTAAGTTAATTTTTTACATTAGATATTTATTATTGTTTAGAATTAGAACTTGCTAATCAAAATTATATATAATCTGTAGATTGTATAGTCATCATTTCTCCGCTTTATCCAAATCTTTGCCAATATCGCGTTGAAAATCCCAAGTGAGATAATCCAAATTTGATGGAAGCGATAATTCCAGTGTATATAAATATTGCATTTCAATTTTTATATGTTTAGGGCGACATTCAAGCAAATGTCCGCCACTGGATTTGTCATCAGTCAAGAAATGTAAATGCACGCCAGGCACGCTTAATGAAGCCATAAAAGATGGTGTGTAAAATCCAACCATCACTCCGCTGACGTTATGAAATTCAAAAGTCGGTTGTTCTTTTGCCACTTCTACTAATGGGCGATAATTTTCTTGCTTTGGAACAGAACGAGTTTTGACATAAGCAAAGTCACCTGTGATGCGAAATGCATAAAAAATATTCGGTGATGGCATCAACTCAATCATCCATTTGAGAAAATCGTTGTAATTTAATTCTTTATCAAGTGTTTCATCACTGGCGGGTTGAAAATTCGTCACGCATGCAAAAGGAGTGCAAATAGATTCATCTGTAATTTGATTCACTTTCCCATCCGACCCGACGCGAAAAATTTCTCCATCCACCATCATCATCTCGCCATCTAAATCGTTGAATGTGCCGAGTCCAAAATCACCATGTTTTTTGATTTCAGAAAAAGGAATATTCTGTTCGTAAATTCCTTCTACCAAAGAATTTACTGGCGCGCATAAATACACTTTATTTTCTGCTTTTCGTTTTCGGA
>JBJXGU010000341.1:0-13264 GCA_046160245.1 Bacteroidia bacterium | reverse complement strand
TAACCTAAAAGTATTCCTCTATCATATTCGCCTTCATGCACCGACATGGAACTTAACAAGGCAAAGGGTACGATAACATACAAGATTCCAAGTAACGTGTATCCGATATTCCCAAAGGGCTGTTGCTTTTTTCGATATAACTCGGCAATGAATATCAATGCACCTAAAGGAGCTAAGAAGACAACTAATTTTTGATGCTCATTGGAAAAAGAAGCGTGAGAGATGAAAATATAGGTAAAAGCTCCTACTAACAATCCCATCATTTTGTTGGGTTGGTTATCGGCGTTGGTGCCTAACGTGTAAAATTCATGTAAGCTGATGAGAGCCGCTAAGAGAAAGAGCAGTTGGAAGGAAAGTGGACCGTACCAAATGGAAGCAATAACACCTCCTGTAAAAAGGGATCCTGTGATTAGTCTTTGCCAAAGATTACTCATAATAAATCATTTTCAGTGAGAATAAGTTTAGCTCTGTCTGCTAACTCAGCAGAAACATAAAGTTCAATTTCTCCAAATATATAAGATGAATCTTTTTTATTGATTTTATAAGCCGGAATTTCTTGGTCTTCTAACAATGAAATGGCGGCGGCAATTTCAAGTGGCTTAGTGCTTGTATAAACTAACAGGAAGTCCACTTCTTCATTCCCCATCGTGGCGATCGTTGATTAGAAATAAATATAATTGTCGGGGGCCGTGTGCACCCATCACCAATTTGCCATCAATGTCAGCAGTCCGGCTTGGACCGGTAACAATGCTCAGTGCAGAAGGCATCTTCGCGTATTTATGTCGAAGCCATACTAGCGCATCTTTCATGTCCACGGTCAACTGACTTGCTCTGGCTAATACAACATGAAAAGGGGCATAGGCTGGAATCGTTCTGCTTTGTTCTTTCGACGAGAAAACAATGCTTCCCGTTCTTGCAATTAAACATTCGCAAGTACTAATCCCCACATCAATATTTATTTTACCTTCTAAAATTAATTCGTGTGGAAGCTCGCATTCGGTCAACAAGTTGCTAATTCCATCTTCCACGCAATAGATGTTTTTCCATTTGTGAATCATTCCCAGACTCACCAAATTCTCCATGAACTCCAGTTCGCTATCGATCAAGAAAAATTTTACACCTGTTGCTTCTGCTTTTTCTGCGAAGATCAACAAAGGATCTTCGTCGGTGATGTGATAGATGGGCGCGTCGAGAGAAAGTTGAGGATATGGATTATCCGTCTTCGATAAAATCGAAGCTCTAATTTTCTTGAGTACTTTCTCTTTGTTGGTACTTTCGTCCATACATCAACGATATCGATGGCTTATGCCGGAGAATTTTCTTCAGATGGTTTCTCTTCTGCTTTAACAGCGATCACTTCTTCCACGGGAACATTCACTAATTTTTCGTTCTCTTCTTTGTCCCAAGTTCTTTTTCCAAAAACACGCTCTAAATCTTCTTTGTAGATCACTTCTTTCTCCAATAATGTCGCAGCCAAAATATCTAACTTCGATTTATTGTTTTGAAGTAACTCGAGTGTTTTAACATAGGCTTCGTCAATCATTTTCTTTACTTCAAAATCGATCAACTCCGCTGTCTTTTCACTATAAGGTTTTGTGAAGTTATAATCAGCATTACCTGATGAATCATAATAACTGATATTGCCCACCGCATCATTTAAACCAAACACGGTTACTGTGGCATACGCTTGCTTAGTGATCTTTTCCAAGTCACTTAATGCACCTGTCGAGATCGTTCCAAATTTCACTTGCTCTGCAGCGCGACCTCCTAAGGCAGCACATATTTCATCTAAAATTTGTTCGCGTGTTGTAATCTGTCTTTCTTCCGGTAAGTACCAAGCAGCACCCAATGAATTTCCTCTGGGTACAATGGTAACTTTAATTAACGGTGCTGTATGTTCTAACAACCAACTCACCGCAGCATGTCCTGATTCATGATAAGCAATTACATTTTTTTCATGCTTGGAGATGATTTTATTTTTCTTCTCTAATCCACCTACAATACGATCTACCGCATCCAAGAAATCCTGATGTCCAATGGCCGTTTTGTTTCTTCTGGCTGCAATCAATGCAGCTTCGTTACAAAGGTTGGCTAAATCTGCACCCGAGAATCCTGGAGTTTGCTTGGCTAAGAAATCTAAATCAACTGTGCTGTCTAATTTCAATGGCTTCGCATGAACTTTGAAAATTTCTTTTCTTCCATTCAAATCAGGTAGCTCCACATAAATTTGTCTGTCGAAACGTCCTGGACGAAGTAAAGCTCTATCTAATATGTCGGCACGGTTTGTTGCTGCTAAGATGATCACACCAGAATTACTTCCAAATCCATCCATCTCCGTCAACAACTGATTCAATGTACTCTCACGCTCATCGTTTGCAGAGAAGGAAGGTTGTTTGCCACGGGCACGACCAATCGCATCAATCTCATCAATGAAAATAATACTTGGTGCTTTTTCTTTTGCTTGACGGAATAAATCACGTACACGACTTGCACCAACACCCACAAACATCTCCACGAAATCGGAACCCGATAGAGAGAAGAATGGAACTTGTGCTTCACCAGCCACTGCTTTTGCTAAAAGTGTTTTACCAGTTCCCGGAGGACCGACGAGCAATGCACCTCTTGGAATTTTTCCACCGAGTTGAGTATATTTTTTCGGTGTTTTTAGGAAATCTACAATTTCCATCACCTCAATTTTCGCTTCTTCTAATCCTGCTACATCGTTAAATGTAACTTTTACATGTAAGTCTTTGTCGAAGAGCGTCGCCTTTGATTTTCCAATATTGAAAATCTGACTTCCGCCTCCGCCATTACCCATTCTACGAATGATAAACATGTAAATTACAATCAACAAAAAGAAAGGAAGGATCCATGATAACAAATCCCAATATCCTCTATCGTTATTATTGTAAACAATATTTACACGTTGTTCAGCAGCTAAATCTTTTTGAACTTCATCTAAGTCCTTTTTAAAACTTCCCACATCTCCAATCGTAAATGCATAGTGTGGACCTTCGTTCAGGCCATTGCCAAATGCTTTTTTACTGACACCTTTAAATGCAGGATCCGCAAGCTTTGTTTTCTTAATATACACTTGAACAACTTCCTTATTCACCACTACGATGCGGTCAATATCTCCTTGTTTCACCCATGATGAAAACTGCGACCACGTTGCTTCTTTTGGGTGATTACCCCAATCAAACAAATTGATCCCAATAAGCATCAGGAGGATGATTCCATAAATCCAATAAAAATTAAAGTTGAAGCGTGGTTGTTTTTGCTTCTGGAAACTGTTGAAAGGCTTTTTCTTTTCTTCCGGTTGACTTTGCTCTGACATTTTTTTTGTTCTCTTCTTAAGTGCTAAGGTCTATATTAAACGCTTAACGATTCAATTGTTATCTGCAATTCTTACTATTTCCGCATCCGCCCAAAGACGTTCAATTCCGTAATAATCTCTTTGTTCAGGCTGGAAGATATGAACCACTACGCTTATATAGTCGATTAACACCCATAGCGCATTTTTAACTCCTTCAATATGTTCGGGATTTTCCCCGCATTCTATTAGTACTGTTTCTTCTACTGATCTTGCTATTCCTTCCACTTGGGTGGATGAGTCGCCTTGACATACGATGAAAAAATCTGAAACGACCCCGCCAATGTTTCTAAGGTCCATCACAATAATTTCCTTCGCTTTTCGATCTTGTAACCCTTTTATAACACCATTCACTAAAATATCGTCAATGACTTCAGGTTTCCTAATTCTTGCAGCTGCACTTTTTAACATTCGGATCTATTACAGTATTTTTGCAAAATTACTCATTTTTAACCCCGAAATGAATTTAATCGTACTCTCTTCTGTTGATTCTACTAACAATTATTTACAGACTTTGTTTGATAATAATTTACTCGATGAGGGTACGGTCGTTATTAGCCTGGAGCAAACGAAGGGCCGTGGTCAGAGAGGGAATTCATGGCAAAGTCTTCCTGGAGACGGTCTTTACGCTTCAATATTGTTTTTGCCTCCAAATTTTTCTGTTGAAAACCAATATTACTTGAATAAGGCAATCGCCTGCGGAACAGCAAGGTATATAGCCTCTAAAGTGAACGATGATGTGAAAATAAAGTGGCCCAACGATATTTTAATTGGAGATAAAAAAGTAGCAGGGATTCTCATCGAGAACAGCATTCGTGGCAGTTTCCTTTCGTCTTCTATTGCTGGAATTGGGATTAATTTGAATCAATTACACTTTGATTTTAATTATGAGACAGCGGCAACGTCCTTGAGAATGGAAGCCCAAAAGAGGTTTGATCCAGAAAAGGAGATTATCGAACTTTTTAAGGAGGTTTGGTTTGAATATCAGCTACTTTTGAATGATGGGCGGATGAAAGTGGAAGAAGATTATCGCACACTTCTTTATAAAGGTGGGATAGAGGCTAAGTTTAAGTCGGACCAAGAAACTTTCAAAGGTATTTTATTGGATGTGGATAATGAAGGTGTAGCAATTGTTGAGGTAGATGGTAAACCGATTCGTTGCATTCATCCGAATATTCGAATGGTCGTGTAAAAAAATCTTCAATTTTAAGCTTGATGCATGCTTTGATATTTCCGCACCAATAAATTTAAAAAGTTTGCCAAAGGTTTTTCAGCCATCATTTTTAAGAATGGATTTAAATCGGCATCAAAAAATAGTTGTAATTCAGAAGTTCCATCATTGCAATCCGCCATTTTGCAGATGAGTTTTAAGTCGAAAGGAGCTTTTTCATGCTTTGCCATCACCACTTCTGTAAATGGAGTTTTACTCTCGTATTTCAATCCCAAAGTAGCCATTCCTTTGATGGTGAATTTGCATGTTTCTCCGGTTACCGTAAATCCTTCAACCTGCTCAGGCATTAAATTTCCAATATTGTTGAAGTCGCCAAGGAAATTATAAATTTCTTCTGCTTTTTGATTCACAATCACTTTTTCACTTTCTATTCTGGTCATCTCTTTGCCCCCTATATTTCTAAAATATTTGATTAAATTTTATCCGTTGGCCTTCCAGATTTCAGGTTTCTTTCTCCACGATTCTAACATGGGAAGTTCTTCTTTACGCACATAACCTGTGGCGATGGCTTGTTTAATGAGTACATCATAATTACTCAAGGAATACCACGGACAAGCAGCTTTTTTAAAATTCTCATTCGCATTTTCAAATCCGTAAGTGAAAATGGAAACTAGGCCTTTCACCAATACATTATTCTTTCTCAATTCTTCTACTGCTTTCAAACTACTTCCTCCTGTAGAGATCAAATCTTCAATTACAACTGCTGACTGATTAGGTTGAACTTCTCCTTCGATGGTGTTTTGTCGGCCATGTTCCTTGGGAGATGGTCTTACATAAACGAAAGGTAAACCCATCGCTTCAGCTACTAATGCCCCGGGAGCAATGGCGGCTGTAGCAACTCCAGCTATGATATCGGGACGGCCAAACTTGCTTTCAATCAACTTTACAAGCTCCTGGCGAATGAAAGTTCTAACCCGAGGATGGGAGAGAGCAATCCTATTATCACAGTAAATGGGTGATTTCCAGCCAGAAGCCCAAGTAAAAGGCTGGTTTGGCTGTAATTTTATCGCTTTGATTTGAAGCAGGAATTCGGCTACTTTTGACGCGGTATCATCCATGAACCACAAACCTAATGGATTCATGTGAAACAACCAATCTTTTAAACCCTAAGCAACCCAAAACATGTATCAGGTTTATATTAATGAGCGACTTTTAAAATTTGTTGGATCGTACGATCCCATCGGCAACGCCGAAATGGTGATTAAACTCAAGGGCACCGAACCCAAAGATTATCTCAAAGTTTTAGTCACTGCATTTGAAGAAAATCCACAAACAGAAAGTTTAGTCATCCAATCGGAAAACATCGACGAGACGTGGAAAAAATTCACTTCACTCTATACCATTTTAAAAGCAGCAGGTGGTGTGGTCATCAATTCACAAACCAATAAACTGTTGATGATCTTCCGCAATGGCAAATGGGATTTACCAAAAGGAAAAATTGAAGCTGGTGAAGAAGCCGATGTTGCCGCTGTTCGTGAAGTGTATGAAGAATGTGGCATTGGAGAGTTAAAACTTTCTAAGCAAATAAAAACGAGCTTCCATACGTATCCATACAAAGACACGATCATCCTCAAAAAAACATATTGGTTTTTGATGAGCAGCACCGACATCAGCACTCCTGTTCCTCAATTGGAGGAAGGAATTGTTGAAGCTAGATGGATGGACAAAGCCGAAGTGAAAAAAGCGTTGAAGAATGCATACTCTTCCATTGTTGAATTATTGAATGAACAAATTTTGGAGACGGAGTATAGACCGTTGGGGTAATTCAGAATTAAGAATTCAGAATTGTGTCTAGATAACCTAGATTGCGTCTACGCTAGAAATATTTAGAGAAGATATTGTGAGAAATTTTTCTTAGCGCAGCCTTTGCGTCTCCGTCTTTGTGAGAAAAATTAGCGAGAAAAATTAGCGAACGAACTTTGCGCCTTCGCGCCTTTTTAACCTGAGCTTGCCGAGGGTTGCGAGAAAAATTAGCGAGAAAACTTTGCGGATCTGCGCCTTTTTAACCTGAGCTTGCCGAGGGTTGCGAGAAAAATTAGCGTGAAAAATTAGCGAAGAGAAGCTTTGCGCGCTGAACTTTCATGCCATTTAATTATCGGATTCCCGATGTAATGTTCAGAAAGCCAGGCGAATATATTTTTTTTCAAAAAAAACTTGTTTTTAGATCTAATTGTTTTTTACATTTGTGATATCAAAATGATATCATTTAAATATTACTCGTTATGAAAACAGAAAAAATTATCACACCGTTTAATGGTTATTTAGCACTTGTTTTGCTATTGGTATGTGCCATATTAATAGTTTATGGCTTAAGTTCAAATCACCTGGTATTAGGAATTGCAATGTTGCCATTGTTTGTTCTATTAGCGAAGGGACTCATTGTTGTAAGTCCGAATAGCTCAAAAGTCCTTTTGTTGTTTGGAGATTATATTGGGAGTGTAAAGAATAATGGAATTTTTTGGATTAATCCATTTTACTCACGAACCAGTTTATCGTTACGTGCCAGAAACTTTGAGAGTGAGAAAATAAAAGTGAACGACAAAATGGGAAATCCAATTATGATAAGTGTGATTTTAGTTTGGAAAGTGGAGGATACATTTAAAGCAACGTTTGAAATAGATAATTACGAAAATTTTGTAAGAATTCAAACGGATTCTGCAGTCAGGAAACTTGCAGGTTCATATCCATACGACCATTTTGAAGATGAAAAAGCCACAGTGACATTAAGTACCAATTTTGATGATGTAAATAAATCTCTTGAACGTGAAGTTGCAGAGCGCCTTGAAATTGCAGGAATAAAAGTGGTGGAGTCAAGAATTGGATATTTAGCTTATGCTCCTGAAATTGCTCATTCAATGCTAAGGAGGCAGCAAGCGTCTGCTGTTGTTGCAGCACGTCATAAAATTGTAGAAGGTGCTGTTGGCATGGTTGAAAGTGCTTTAAAACTTTTAGCAGATAAAGAAATCATCGAGTTCGATGAAGATAGAAAAGCAGCAATGGTCAGCAATTTAATGGTAGTTCTTTGTGGTGATAGTGAAACAAAGCCTGTAATAAATACAGGAACTTTAAATCAATAAAGAATGTCGGAAAAAAAATCATTTGCACTACGAATAGATTCTGAAACTATGAAAGCCATTGAAAAATGGGCTGCTGATGAATTCCGTAGTGTTAATGGTCAAATTGAATGGATGCTTAATCACAGCCTTAAAGAAGCGAAAAGAATTAAAGTGAAAACAACGCAAAAAAAATAATAGACGAGTGCCTGCTGCATCGCTTTCGCAATAGCTTGTGCCTCCGCTAAAGCTTCAGCGACATGCGGTCAGCGGAGCAAAGCCTGCAGGTAGTCCTTCGCGAGAAATTTAGCGAACTGAGCATAGCGCAGCCTTAGCGTCCCGATAGCTATCGGCTCTGCGCCTTTTTAACCTGAGCTTGCCGAGGGTTGCGAAAAAAATTGGCGTAAAGAAATCTGTTGAAGAGAAAAGCATTATTCAAATGCGATTAAATTATTGCAAGCCTATTGTTCAAGCCTCTCCCTAGCCCTCTCCAAGGGAGAGGGAATTAAAATTAGAAATCTCTACAAGAAAATTTGGCGAAGTAAAAACAGCCGAAAGGCCATGCGTTCAATTACTATAAAATTGAATTAAATTCATTCTTCTTCTTTTATGGAGTTTTGTCTGTAAATGAGTTTTTAAAGAAATATTCACATCAATATTTTACACCTTCGATTTTTTGTTATAAATTGCATTGCAAATTAATATTCCTATGAAATTTCCCTTTCAGTTTATTTTAGTTGGTATCTTATTATGCTTTGTTTTCAATGCTCAAGCTCAAGTTCCTGGCTGTACCGATCCACAAGCTAATAATTATAATGCATCGGCTACAATCAATAATGGTTCCTGTACTTACATTGCTACGAATCTGCCTTTAACCGACAAAACAAACCTCCCAACACCTTTACTCAATGAAAGTTCAGGCTTAACTTTTTTGGATGGAAAATTATGGTCGTTTAGTGATTCGGGAAATCCCAATGATATTTATCGAATCGATACCGTTACCAATACAATTTTTCAAACGGTGGATGTCAGCAACGCCTCTAACGTGGATTGGGAAGATATGGCCTCCAATAATGATTATTTGTTTGTAGGTGATTTTGGAAATAATAATGGTAATCGTCAAGATTTAAAAATTTATCGCATTAATAAATCGGCTCTCACACCTACCACAACTTCGGTAACAGCTTCTATCATTAATTTTTCTTTTTCCGATCAAACATCGTTTGTTTCCAATCCCACCAATCATAATTTCGATTGTGAAGCAATGATTTTTTTGAACGATTCTATTCATCTTTTTAGCAAGAACTGGGTCGACTTTCAAACAAAACATTATGTAATACCCAACAGTCCTGGAACGCATGTAGCTCAGTTACGCGAAACACTCAACACCGGATTCTTAGTTACTGGAGCAACGGTTCAACAATACGGAGTGATTTCATTGATCGGATATTTGAGAACGGGAACGAAACCAGTTTCACTCTATATGCTTTATGATTATAAAAACAATTTGTTTTTTAATGGTAACAAACGAAAGTTTGATCTTTCCACTCAAAATGTCTACGGACAAGTGGAAGGTGTGGAGTTTTTTAATAGCTCATTAGCTTTTGTTACGAACGAACTTTATACAACTGGAGCTAATGTTCCTGCTAAATTAAGAACATTTAATATCGCTGCGTACTTGCCAAGTGCATTTTTATTTCCAAAACCAACAGCAAATTTTATCGTGAGCAATGCGTCTATCTGCGAAAATGCAAACGTAACATTCACCGATCAAAGTATTAATTCGCCTACTTCTTGGCAATGGAGTTTTCCAGACGGAAATCCATCAACATCCACGTTGCAAAATCCGCAAGTGCAATATGCAACTGCAGGAGTTTATAACGTTACATTAATCGCATCGAATGCTGCAGGCAATGATACTCTTGTTAAAACAAATTTTATAGTGGTGAATGGTCCGCCCGCAAATCCGGCATCAATTCTCGGTACTAATATTGTTTGTGTCAATACTCCAAATAATTTGTTTGCGATAAGTCCTGTTTTAGGAGCCACTACCTATGCCTGGACAGTACCTGGTGGTGCATTCATTTCTTCAGGCCAAGGAACAAATGCAGTGTACATTGATTTTTCAAATTCAGCGATAAGCGGTGATATCTGCGTATATGCTTCTAATGGTTGTGGAAATAGTTCTACGATTTGTACTTCTATTTCAGTGTTGAGTATTATCCCTGAAAAACCAATAAGTATTTCCGGAAATGCTTTTTCTTGCGCAGGTGAAACAGGTGTCGTTTATTCTTGCCCGGTGGTAAATGATGCAACAAGTTATCAGTGGACTGTTCCTGCCACAGCAATAATTACAAGTGGGCAGGGTACAAATACAATTACTGTCGATTTCCTCTCTAATTTTATTTCTGGTTCAGTAAAAGTTGCAGCGGTAAATTGTGTTGGAAGTAGTTTGTTTAAATCGTTGTTTGTTCGGGCAAAGCCGACGACACCAGCTTTGATTAATGGTCTTACTGAAAGCGTTTGCGCGGGATCAACTAATGTTGCTTATAATATTGCCCCGGTAAATGGCGCTACTACTTACAATTGGATTATCCCTCCCAATACAACTTTAGTAAGCGGGCAAGGTACTCTAACTGTTTTTATTAATTTTGATTCAGGTTTTAAATCTGGAACGCTTAAAGTATCGGCCAGTAACTCATGTGGTTCGAGTGGATATAAGTCAATTACTATTCGCAGTGTTCCAAAAATGCCTGATTTAATTCTAGGGCTGACATCGGTTTGTGCAAATCAACCGGGAGTTTTGTATTCGACAGGTCCAGTCATTGGTGCTGTAAATTTTACTTGGAATGTGCCAACAGGAGCTACCTTTATAGGTCAAACTACACCTTCTATTATGGTAGATTTTGGAGTAGTAGGTGGTTTAATAAAAGTAAAAGCCAACAATACTTGCGGGAGCAGTGCTTTTCGAACCTTAACAGTGGCAATGACATGTCGTGAGTTCTTAGCACAGCAAAAAAGTGAATGGGATGTAACTATTTATCCAAATCCCTCAAGTTCTTATTTTACGTTGGATGTGAATGCTGCAAATAATTCAGAAGTTGTTTTGATTATTTCAGATTTAGCAGGAAGAGAAGTGAAAAGAATTGAAAATATTAATGCTAGTAGTTCCATTCAGTTTGGTGATGAATTGCCATCAGGTGTTTATTTGGTTAAGATAAAAGTTGGCGGCAAATCGAAAATGATAAAGTTGATTAAACAATTATAATTATTTGTGAATTTTAGAGTTAATCATCGAAATTAAACGGAGTGAATGTTTATTTTGAATTCAATTAACCATTTTTTCTCGGTAAATTTGCAAAACTTATGACACTCGATTACATTCAAGATATAAACGAATTCGGAGATGATCTCGTTCGACTTTTCGATTTTGATAAGTCCGAAGCAATCTTATTTCGAGATGCTATACATGATTCTATAATTTTGAAGAATGAAGAGTTGGATGTGTCTGCTTTAGCATTTATTCAAAGTAGAAATTGCAATTTAATATTCGTAATAGGTGAGGAGGATGAAGGAATTTTTTCAAACCGTGATCTTAATTTCATTTGTAGTCTGACCAAGGAGAGTTATGAAAAAATGATAACATTATTGGAACCCTTTTGCATCAAAGAAACTAAAGGCTACCAATACCTCTACGACCTCGACTCGCACACCGATTTTCTTTTTTCTCCGGCTGGGACGAATAGCTTAGAGGACTAATTACTCCTTTATTTATGGTTGTGAATAAAACTTACAGTTAAAACATTTAGAAGTTGCCAAATAAACTTGTGTCCTCTGTGAAATACTCTGTGTCCTCTGTGGTTAAAGAAATCCATAAACTGGAAGAGTTTAATTGTTTTAATAAAGTTAACTTTTAAACACAAAGAGCACAAAGGTTGCACGGAGAGCGCAAAGAAAAAATTTCTATTTAAGAATCTGTTGAATTCAAAGCTAATCTAAGAACTAATCGCGAAGCCTCGCGACCAACATCTAACAACTAAAGAATGCGTTTTATCAATCGAAGATTATGCGTGTACTTCTTCAAATCCAAATTAAAAATTCCATGATGATCAATATTATCCACCCTAACTTGTCCAGAGGCATGAATAATTCTGTTTTTGGAAGTAAGAATTCCAACATGCGTAATTTTTCCTTCTTCATTATCAAAAAAAGCTAAGTCGCCGACTTGCGTTTCATCTAACAAATGCACCGCTTGTCCTTGCTCTGCTTGCATCCAGGCGTCGCGCTTTAAAGTAATTCCCGAAAGTTTATATGCCATCTGTGTGAGGCCGCTGCAATCGATGCCGAATGGACTTCTACCGCCCCAATGATAGGGTGCATTGAGGTACATATATGCATTTTCCACCACTACTTTTCCTGTGGTAGCGGAATCAATTTGACGCGCATTCCCTTCAAAGCTATACGTCGTATTTCCAATTCTGCAATTACCATCACGAAACCAAGGAAGTCTACTTCCTAATAAAATAGAAGTAATACTTTGGTGATTAATTAAAATCTGAACGAGATCGTAACTTAAAAATGCTTTGTTCTTTTGTAGCTCGTTAAATTCACTCAACTCCAAAGGATGTTGTTGCGACTTTTGAATCCAGCCTTCATAATCATCAAAGCTTTGATGAATCTTGATCCAGCCATTCACTTGTTCTAACACGGTAAACGTTTCACCAAAAAGAAGCTGCGATATTTCTTCACTTCGGTGCGAAGGTTCCGCACGAAGTGAAATTAAATTGAGAGAACAAATACCGTAGCTCATGATGATGGTTCACTTATACTGCTAAAACAGTATAATGTTTTACTACATACGTTCAATTACGATTGCCGAAGCTCCGCCGCCGCCATTACAAATTCCCGCAGCACCAATTTTACCATTGTTCTGTTGCAAAACACTCAGCAAGGTCACAATGATTCGTGCACCCGAACAACCTAAAGGATGTCCAATCGAAACCGCTCCACCATTTACATTTACTTTGGTAGGATCTAATTTCATGGTATTGTTATTAGCAATGGCTACTACAGAAAATGCTTCGTTGATTTCAAAATAATCGACATCCGTCATTTTAATTCCTGCTTTCTCTACTGCTAATGGTAATGCTTTTGAAGGGGTAGTGGTAAACCATTCGGGCGCTTGTTGAGCATCTGCAAATGCACGAATTTTTGCCAATGGTTTTATGCCTAACGCTTCTGCTTTTTCCTTGCTCATCAACACCACTGCAGCAGCACCATCATTCAAGGTACTTGCATTTGCAGCCGTTACACTTCCATCTTTCACAAACACAGGGCGCAAAGAAGGAATTTTATTAAAATCTACTTTTTTGTATTCTTCGTCTTCGTTGATCAACAATGCTTCTTTTCCTTTTTGTGGAATGCTTACTGGCGCAATTTCATCTTTAAATAAACCTTTCGCCCAAGCAGCTTGTGAACGTTTGTATGATTCAATAGCATAAGCATCTTGCTCTTCACGACTAATTTTACATTCTGTAGCACAAAGTTCAGCCGCATTTCCCATGTGGTAATCTTTGTACACATCCCATAAACCATCTTTCACCAAAC
>JBJXGU010000340.1:0-10384 GCA_046160245.1 Bacteroidia bacterium | reverse complement strand
GCAAGTGCTGTCAGAAGATATTTGAGTAAAAAGAATAATATTAACTAATCATGACTGAGATTCACCCTCATAAAATAGAAAGCAAGGACGTAAATTTATATTACGGGAATTTTCATGCGTTGAAAGGAATCAGCATGAGTGTTGAAAAAAACACAGTGTGTGCATTGATTGGTCCTTCAGGATGTGGAAAATCTACATTTCTTCGATTGTTCAATCGTATGAATGATCTTATTGATGGAGTTAAAATCGAAGGGAAATGTCTCATCGATGGAAAAAATATTTATAGCAAAGAAGTAAAGATTGATGAATTGCGAAAGCGTGTTGGGATGGTCTTTCAAAAACCAAATCCATTTCCAAAAAGTATTTTTGAAAATGTAGCTTATGGATTAAGAGTGAACGGCATCTCACACAAAACGCTAATAGAAGAGAGAGTAGAAAGATCATTGAAGCAAGCTGCCTTGTGGGATGAAGTAAAAGACAAGTTAAAAAAGTCGGCCATGCAATTATCAGGAGGACAACAACAACGTCTATGCATTGCACGAGCATTGGCCATTGAGCCTTCTGTTGTGTTGATGGATGAACCCGCTTCAGCATTAGATCCTATCTCTACTTCAAAAATTGAAGAATTGATCTACGAATTAAAATCTCAATACACCATTATTATTGTCACCCACAACATGCAACAAGCAGGACGCGTTAGTGACTCTACAGCCTTCTTCTATATGGGAGAGCTGATTGAATACGATTTAACGAAGAAACTGTTTACTAACCCAAGTGATACTCGTACACAAGACTACATCACAGGTCGATTTGGTTGATTATCACTACATTTATTAAAATTACTAGCCCATGTCACATTTAGATATTGAAATGAAAAACTTACAATCAGAAATGATTGAAATGTTTTCACTTGTAAAGTCTCAACTTGAAAAATCGAAACAAGCATTAATTTCACTCGATAAAGACCTTGCAAGAGAAGTACTTGTTTTAGAAAAAAGAGTGAATAGCTTCGAGCTTAAAATTGACAGAGAATGTGAAAATATTATTGCCTTGTTAAGCCCATTAGCCATCGATTTGCGTTTTGTTTTAGCTTGCTTAAAAATTAATTCTAACCTCGAAAGAATCGGTGATATTGCGGAAGGAATTTGCCAGTTTGTTTTGAATATTAAATTAGCTCCGAAACAAGAATTGATAGACAATACGCGCATAATGATGATGTTTGACACGAGTATTTCTATTCTTGACGATGTTAAAATAGCTTTTGAAACAGAAGACACGAAACTTGCTCGCAGTGTATTCAAGAAAGATGAATTGTTAGATGAGATTAATTTAGCGGCTACAGAATCTGTTGCCGATTTCATTCGAGGCAATCCTGATCGCATTAACCAAAGCCTCTATTTGTTAAGTGCTATCAGAAAGTTAGAACGTGTGGGCGATCAATGTAAAAATATTTCAGAAGAGATTATCTTTTACATCGAAGCAAAAGTGCTAAAGCATAAATCTCCAGAGCAAAAACAAGCCGAGTAGTTTATTTTATTGAAACGATTGGGCAACTACTTTTTGAAACTCCGCATGTACCGCCGTGTTACTTGCAATAATTTCTTTGCCAAACAGAAAATTATTTTCGTTTTTAAAATCACTCACGTGTCCACCTGCTTCTTTCACAATTAAAGAACCTGCCGCTATATCCCAGGGATTTAAGCCGTATTCATAAAACACTTCAAATCGACCACAAGCTACATAGGCTAAGTCGACAGCGGCTGAACCTAATCGGCGCAGACCTTGCGAATTTTTCATACAGAAATCAAACACCTCCATGTACTCCTTCATTTGTTTAAAATCATGATAAGGAAACCCTGTTGCAACTAACGACTTACTTAAGCTAGGAGTTTCAGACACTTTAATTTTCTCCTCATTTAGAAACGCTCCTCCACCCTTACGGGCATAAAAACATTCATCCAAATTCACTTCGTGTACGATCCCTAGAATCAACTCTTGTTTATAAGTTAATCCAACACTCACGCAATAGCAAGGGATGCCATGCACAAAATTAGTGGTTCCATCTAGTGGATCAATGATCCAAACATAATCACGATTTTTTAATGTAAGAGTATCTTCTTCAGTTATGAAACCAGCATCTGGAATTAATTTCTGTAATCCATTCACTAGAATTTCTTCACTTGTTTTATCGACATAAGAAACAAGATCATTAAATCCTTTGTACTCTACCACGTCGTTACTAAAAACTCTTTGTTCACTTTTCAAAAAATGAACAGCAATATCAACCACTACACGGGCATCTTCCAAAAGTTTATCTAATTGCTCTGCGTTCATTTTTAATGAGGTGATTTTTAAAGTAAATGAGTCCAGCAACACCAAGAGTTATCAATACAAGTGCTATCACTTCAGCTTGCGTTAGGACAAATCCAGCAATTTCAAATTTATTATTCACTCTTATTTGCTCAATAGCAAATCGCTCCATCCCATTTAATAGCAAGTAAGCAGAAAACAACTGACCAGGATTTACAAAATAAGTTCGCAACCTCCACAAAACAACAAACAACAAGATACAGGCGATGGCTTCATAAAGTGGCGTTGGGAAAACTGGATCTGGTAACACCATACAATGTCGGCCTTCGCAACCAGGAATCGGAATACCATCTCCAATTACATTATGAGGATAATTGTACGACCACATCCAATTAGGCATCCATGATAAAAAATCAGGCTTAGCAGCAAGATTTACGATTCCCCAATCACCATCCCCCGCAATATGACAACCGATACGACCAACACCATATGCAAGCATGAGTCCAGGAGCACAAATATCAGCAATCACCATGGGATGAATTCCATGCTTATAACTGTAACGCATTACCGCAACGGTAGCCACAATCAATCCACCATACATCGTAAGTCCGCTAAACGATAAAAGTGTTCCAATGGGATCCACTTCAAACTCATGCAGATTTTCCAGATTATGGAAAATTTTAGCTCCTAAAATCCCGCTTATAGCAGCAATAATGGTAATATTTGAAACCAGTTCATAAGGATGAACTTCTACTACTTCAACAACAGGAGTCGGTAATTTCAACTTATCAAATTCACGATACTGCATGTACGCCATAACTCCGCCAATCAGCAATCCACCTAAAAAATTTCCATTGGTAGAAAGCAAAATCCCTTGAGTGTCTTGGACAAATAAATCATAATTTAAAAATGCATAGCTCAATTTATATCCTAAGATAAAGCCAATCAAAAAAGATGAAAATAGTTCTCCTTTTGAAGCAGGCTTCCCTTTTACAACTTGTTTTGTAAAAGAATAAATCAAACCATCTTTTTCTTTTCTTTTCATTTCCAATTGAAGCGTATAGGCTGCAACCAGAAATGCGATGGCCATCATAAACCCAAAACTTTGAATGGGGAGTGGAATATTTATTCCAAAGAGATCAAGAATCAGGTCGGAGATAGTTGGGTACATAGTTAATTAAATACGAATGGATTTATAAAAAAACGGGGATTGCATTCGCAAGTCCGGACGAAGAAAATTCTCCCAACTCACAATCGATCACTTTATTTACACATTTTTCATCATAAGGAAATTCTACACGAATATAATTTGAAGTATATCCATGCATCACGCCATTATTATTTTCATGTTCAAACAAAACGGGATAACGATTTCCTATTTGCTGAACCGTAAAATCATGAAGCTTCTTGGCAGATAAACTTCTTAACTTTTTATTTCTTTCTTTTCGAACATTCATGGGCACCGCTTGCTCCATCGTTTTTGCTAACGTATTATTCCTTTCAGAATAGGTAAATACATGAAAATAACTTACTGGTAAATCCATTAAAAAATTAAAGGTTTCCATAAAGTGATCTTCCGTTTCACCAGGAAAACCAACAATCACATCTACACCAATTGAAGCATTTGGCATCAATTTTTTAATGAGATGAACTTTATCGGCATATAAACTACGCTTATAGCGTCTACGCATCCATCCTAAAATTTCATCAGATCCACTTTGCAACGGAATATGAAAATGCGGCATCCATTTTTCAGAGGCAGCGACTAACTCAATTACTTCTTTCGAAAGCAAATTGGGTTCAATGGAAGAAATTCTAATTCTCTTCAAGTCTTCAATTTGATCGAGGGCAACGGCCAAATCAAAGAAATGATATTCATGATTTTCATTTCCGTCAATAATTCCAAAGTCACCGAGATTCACACCTGTCAATACGATTTCCTGAATTCCGGCCGCAACTAAATCTTTCGCTTGCAACACAACATTTTCAATGGTATTGCTTCGCGATTTTCCGCGCGCCAATGGAATGGTGCAAAACGAACAATTGTAATCACAACCGTCCTGTACTTTTAAAAATGCTCTTGTTCTTTCTTCGCTATCTGACCATGCACTTACAAACGTATTAGCATCGGATACTTCACATGCCATTACTTGGGCTTTCTCTTGTTTCTCTAATCCAGAAAGAAAATTCAATACGTTGAATTTTTCGGTTGCACCTAAAACTAAGTCCACACCTGGAATAGTTGCAATTTCATTCGGTTTGAGCTGAGCATAACAACCAACAATAATAATTTTAGCTTCTTGATTGGCAGCCATGGCACGATTCACAATCGTTCTACATTCGCGATCGGCATTTTCTGTTACAGAACACGTATTTACAATGTAAACGTCCGCTGGCTGAGGAAACTCCACACTACTCCACCCTGCAGCTCTAAACTGACGGGAAATGGTTGAAGTCTCCGAAAAATTCAACTTACACCCCAAGGTATGGAAGGCCACCTTTTTCATTCGGGTGCAAAGATAATGAATAAGGCATTTATGTGCTTCTATGATATAAAATCAATAAGACTCTCTCCATTCTCCACTTTAAATGCTCAATCCTATTATTTTTGCCCTATTATGATCCAGCGGCTCCACATTGTATTATGTTTTATTTTTCTCTTAACTGCTTGCGGTAAAAAGAAGAAGCAGGAGTCTAACCTTCAAGTATTCAGATACAATGAATCTTCTGGAATCACTTCACTTGATCCGGCTTATACCAGTAACCAAGCAAATATTTGGGCGTGCAACCATCTTTTCAATGGATTGCTTCAGTTAAATGACAAACTCATTCCTCAGCCTTGCATTGCTACACATTGGGTAATTAGTGATGAGGGTAAGCGGTATACTTTTTATTTAAGAAAAGATGTTCTTTTTCACAAAGATGCATCCCTACCTAAAAGCAGAATGGTTACTGCTCATGACTTTGTGTATAGCTTCAATCGTATTTGTTCTGAAAAATTAGCTTCTCCAGGAAGTTGGGTTTTTCAGTCGGTGCTTAGAGATGATAACGGACGAACCATCGGATTCAATGCTGAAAACGATTCTGTTTTTACCATTCAATTACATCAAACTTTTCCTCCACTATTGGGCTTACTGGCTTCTTCTTACTGTGCCGTAGTTCCTAAAGAATCGGTAGAATATTACGGAAAAGATTTTCGCAAACATCCTGTGGGCACAGGACCTTTTATTTTTCATGAATGGATTGATCGAACTGCTTTAATTCTTCATAAAAACCCTAACTACTTCGAAAAAAGTATAGATGGAAAATCATTACCTTTTCTAGATGCCATTGTAGTTAGTTTTATTAGTGATAAACAAACTGCTTTTTTAGAATTCGTAAAAGGAAAACTAGATTTCATATCCGGACTTGATGCAAGTTACAAAGACGATTTATTAACGAACCATGGCGAACTTCGACCCAAATACAAGGGAAAATTCAAAATAGAAACTTCGCCCTACTTAAATACGGAATACTTGGGCATTTTAATGGATGATCAGCAACCCTTGATGAAATCCAATCCACTCAATGATCTTAGAATTAGAAAAGCGATCAATTATGGATTCGACCGGGCTAAAATGATTAAGTACTTGAGAAATGGTATGGCAACTCCCGGTACCGGAGGAATTGTTCCCATCGGTGTTCCGGGTTTTGATAGTATATGTGTTGATGGGTATAATTATCAACCTAATTTATCAGCGAAGCTATTAGCTGAGGCAGGATTTCCTGGAGGAAAAGGATTACCAGAGATTGCGATGAGTACTACGCACGCTTACCAAGACCTTTGTGAATACATGCAAGGTCAATTGGCCGATATTGGTATCAAAATAAAATTAGACATCAATCAAGCCGCTCAGCATCGACAAATGGTAGCTAAGCAGCAACTCGCTTTTTTCAGAGGATCATGGATTGCGGACTATGCAGATGCAGAAAATTATTTGTCGTTGTTTCGCTCCACCAACAAAGCGCCTTTAGGTCCTAACTATACGCATTATGTTTCTAAAACATTTGATGCGTTTTATAATGAATCGATGCAGACCACCAACGACTCCATTCGTTTTGATCTTTTCAAAAAGATGGATGCTGAGATGATGCAACAATCGCCCGTCATTATTCTTTACTACGATAAAGTAATTCGATTATCCGGAAACAATATTCATGGATTAGGAATTAATCCGATGAATCTATTGCAGCTTAAATCGGTAAAAAAACAAAACTAATCTTTCCAATCTGCAATAAACAGATTTGTATCACGCGTTCCGTTATTATTTCTGTTTGAAGAAAAAATAAGTTGCTTTCCATCCGGAGAAAACATTGGAAACGCATCGAACATTGAATCAAAAGTTATTTGTTGAAGATTCTTTCCATCGATATCAACCATCCACAAATTAAATGGCAATCCTCTTTTAGCGGGATGATTAGAGGAGAATATAATTTTTTCACCAGAGGGATGAAAGAATGGAGCCCAGCTTGCATTCGGGAGATCTGTAATTTTTCTAAGTTCAGATCCATCTACATTACAAACATACAATTCCATATGTGTTGGCTGAACCAAATTCTCAGCGAGTAGACTTTTATAATTCGCTATCTCCTCTTCTGTTTTTGGACGTGACGAGCGGAAAATTAATTTTTTACTATCAGGAGAAAAGAAAGCTCCTCCGTCATATCCAAGTTCACTTGTAATTTGTTTAACATTACTACCATCAATATTCATGGTATATAATTCCAAATCTCCACTACGTATACTTGTAAAAACAATTGATTTTCCATCTGGAGAAACAGTAGCTTCTGCATCGTACCCTGGACCTTCTACAAGCTTCTTAATGATCTTTCCTTCAAGATCACTCACATAAATATCAAAGTCCGGATAAATTGCCCATACATACTTTCCATCTTCCCTTTTTGCAGGCGCTGGCGGACAATCATCATCCCCTTCATGCGTAGAAGCATAAAGGATTTGCTTATTGCCGGGCATAAAATAAGAGCATGTAGTACGACCGCGGCCTGTTGAAATCAACTGAGGAGCACCGGGCTTCATATCACCTGCATCCAAATTGAAATAATAAATTTGATCACATTTGGTACCCCATGCACTATTATTAACTTGAAACGTGATGGCTTTACTATCAAAACTAAAGTATGCTTCGGCATTATCACCACCAAAGGTTAATTGTCGAACATTGGAAAGATGCTTTTCTTCTCCTTTATATAAATGTGTGCTTTTATTAAATTCAGGACCGGCTGACGGCACTTGAGAATATGCAGACAAACTGAAAAACAAAATGTTAGCTGCTATTACGAGGATATTTTTAATTTTATTCATCAGTTGCGAAAATAAAGATTACGAGAACGCCATTTCGTCAGAACCGTGTAAAATACTCGAAAATTGACTATTCTCAGGCATGATTGTTGCAAATTGCGGCAAACATCCCTATATTTGAATAATAATAAAGATCAGCACAATATTTAAAATAAATTTTCGTTTATATCGATAGCCCTTCATCCACTTAAAAAAAACAATTAGCCTATAGGTCGAAATCTTTACACTTAATCAATTGTAATTCTAACAATTTAATCACCTTGAAAAAGGGGAGGAACTATGTGTAAAGACCCAAGAAACGACCAAGAACTCGTATCAGAATTTCTTAGAGGAAATGAAGATACATTGCAAGAACTAATTGTCAGACACGAACGTAAGATCTTCACCAGTATCTATTTATTGGTAAAAGACCGTGATTTAGCGAATGACATTTTTCAAGAAACCTTTATAAAGGTCATTAAAACCCTCCGATCTGGAAATTATAACGAAGAAGGGAAATTTCTTTCTTGGGTACTTCGCATCAGTCACAATTTAGTGATTGATCACTTCAGAAGTTTGAAGCGGATGCCTATGGTATATGATACGGATGAATATTCTGTTTTTGATACTCTTCCATTGGAAGACACGAACATAGAGGACAAAATGATTGCCGATCAAATTCAAACAACAGTGCGCGCTTTGATCGAACAGCTACCGTATGATCAAAGAGAGGTTGTCATTATGCGTCATTTTGCTAACATGAGTTTTAAAGAGATAGCAGATGCTACTGGCGTGAGTATCAACACTTCACTTGGCCGAATGCGATATGCCCTCATCAATCTTCGAAAATTAATACAAGAAAAGCAACTTGTATTAAGTATGTAAACAATACCGAGAATAAATTTACGTTAAAGGCTTGTTAAATCTTAACAGAGCCTATGAACGAAACTATTACTCTAAATCATTTAGTTCTTTACTTGTACAATGAAACCGAATTAACCGAATCAGTAATGGTTCAAAAGGCCATTGATCATGATGAAGAAATTGCCGAAGAATTTTACTCGATGGCAGCAGCTAGGGATCTGATCGATCACAGTTTAATGCATGCCTCCAAATCTAGTATTAATTCTATTCTCAGTTATGCTATGCTGACGGCAACACTTCACAAAAAGGCAACCGCCTAAGAAGTAAAGACAAATTAAAGCCGCTTGTAATATATTTACAGGCGGCTTTATCTATTATGACTAAACAGGAACGATATCAATATTTCATCGACTATTTTCTAAAACATCGTCCGGATGCAGAAACGGAATTAACGTACAACAGTCCTTATGAACTTTTAGTTGCTGTAATTTTATCTGCTCAATGCACCGACAAACGAGTCAATTTAGTTACCCCTACTTTATTTAAAGAATTTCCAACCGTTGAACATTTAGCCAGTGCGAACAGCGATGAAATTTTTCCATTTATTAAAAGCATTAGTTACCCGAACAACAAAGCAAAACATCTTGCTGGAATGGCAAAAATGCTGGTCAGCAAATTCAATAGTGAAGTACCATCCACTCTCGAAGAATTAACTCAATTGCCAGGAGTTGGAAGGAAGACTGCAAATGTTATTGCATCCGTTGTTTATAATCAACCAACAATGGCTGTAGATACACATGTTTTTAGAGTTTCCGCTCGAATTGGTCTTACGACAAATGCAAAGACACCTTTAGCTTCCGAAAAGCAATTAGTCAAAAATCTACCGGAAGAAGTAATTCCACTCGCCCACCACTGGCTTATTTTACATGGTAGGTATGTTTGCGTCGCCATCAAGCCAAAATGTAATGAGTGTGGACTTTCAATTATATGTAAATTTTATAATAGATTGAAATTTAAATAATTAAATAATAATTTCTACTTTTTCAATCTTAATCACTCCTAATTTTATCCCTAAATTTAGGGATTTTTTTTTGCCAAAAGAATTTTGCCTTTCGCCAATAATTATTAACAATTCACAACAATTTTTCAACTACTCGAAAAATTAATTTGGTAATTGCGAGTTAAATATAATTCCCATGAAATCTAATTTTATTCAAAGACTAATGAGAAATCAAAAGGCTAGCAAGCTACCTTTCGGATTTTCAATCAAGTATTTCTTAATAATACTTGCACTTCTATTTCAACAAACAACCATTTATGCTCAAACGACGCAATCGTTTTCGAGCACTTCGACGTGGACTGCTCCAGCTGGAGTAACTTCAGTCACGATTGAATGTTGGGGAGGCGGTGGCCGAGGTGGTTCAACTTTTATTAACGGCACTGAAACCGGAGCCGGAGGCGGAGGCGCTTACGCAAAGAAAAATTCTTTTGCCGTAGTCGCAGGTACTACTTACACTGTAACGGTGGGTACAGGAAGTACTTCGAATTCCAATCCTGGGGGTGACTCTTGGTTTAGCTCTAATACAACCGTTTTAGCAAAAGGAGGTAGTACAGTTGCAAATAATATTGCTTCAGGAGCAAACGGTGGATCTTTAGGATCTTCCATTGGCGATGTCAAATTTGCTGGAGGGAATGGAGCCGGAGGAAGTAGTGGTAATAATGGTGGCGGTGGCGGATCATCTGCAGGAACAGCGGCCACTGGAAATAATGCTACCAACCAAAATGGCGCAACAGCACCAGCAGGTGGTGGAAATGGAGGAAACGGAAGATCCGGATCGAATGGAGGTGGATCTGATGGATCCATTCCTGGTG
>JBJXGU010000339.1:0-3824 GCA_046160245.1 Bacteroidia bacterium | reverse complement strand
GTATGTCCGCATATCGGACAATGTTCAAGCAACTCTGACATATTTTCGTATAGGCGTCAACGTTAGACTCTCCCATAGAGCAAAAGTAACGATTATCATGGTTATAATGAGCATTCTAGTTGACTTTTTACGGTAGTTTTAGCAGGTATTTTTGATATTTACTCTTGTTCGTTTTGATCAAGCGCCACCCATCTTATTCTTAAACTTGAAGTTCCACGAAAAACATCTTTATCACATTCAAGTACTCTGTATTTCGTTTTTTCTATTTGATTTTTCGTTGATTTAAACTGAATTTTCACCACAATTTAGCTCTCAAAATACCTGAATTGAGGTATGAATTATTGGCTCGGATAACCCTCCATTGACTATTCAAGTTTCTATCAAGATAAACATCAACAAATTCCCCCTTTAAGGCTCATTTCGCTTTAGACTAGGGTTTACTAACGGTCTGTTTTTGCCCCTAAACTTCACTTCTTTGCCATTTCTGATTGGGTGGACGCTCTATTAACAGACTCTCCAACTTATATTTTCAACTCTATAGCTCTTTTTACTTCAGACGAAGGTTTACTAACGGTTTATCCAGCCCTTATTTTTTCTCTTTATCTCTCTTTTAACTGCAGACGAAGGTTTACTAACGGTTAGTTCCACGTGGAACTACTCATTTCACACAGCAATTTAGAAAATATTTATCTTCCTATATAAACCATCAATATGGAGATGTCTGCAGGATTTACACCTGAAATACGACTTGCTTGACCCAGTGTTGCAGGTCTAATTTCTGTGAATTTCTGGCGAGCTTCATTACTTAGACTTTGGATTTTGGAGTAGTCAATGTCTTCCCGAATGCCAACATTCTCCAATCGACTCATCTTTTCGGCCAACTCGAACTCCCGTTCAATATAGCCTTCGTACTTAATGTTGATCTCGGCTTGCTCAATCGTTTCTTCATCTTTTGAAATATCATTTACCAATTTTTCGACAACTGGAATCGCGTTCATCATTTCATTGAGTCCAACTTGAGGTCGACTCAAAATATTTACAATTTTTAGTTTTTGTCGAATTGAATCTGTTTTTAATACTTCCAACCAAGGATTTATTTCCTCTGGAGAAATTGACGTTTCTTTTATTGATTTCACAATGTGTTGATAATCAATGCTTTTGATTTTTGATGTATCAAATCTTTCTTTTGTTGCAAGTCCAATTTCGTATCCTAATGGCGTTAATCTTAAATCTGCGTTATCTTGACGTAATAAAGTTCTGAATTCTGCTCGGCTAGTAAACATACGATAAGGCTCATCCGTACCCTTTGTAATTAAATCGTCGATCAAAACTCCGATATAGGCATCGGACCTTCCCAATACTATTTCCGAAGCTTCATTCACTTTCCGATGGGCATTGATTCCGGCCATCAATCCCTGGCAAGCTGCTTCCTCATATCCGGTGGTCCCGTTGATTTGTCCGGCGAAATAAAGTCCCTCCACAAGCTTGGTTTCAAGCGTTGGCTTAAGTTGTGTTGGTGGGAAATAATCATACTCAATGGCATATCCTGGACGGAACATTTTGCAGTTTTCAAAGCCTTCAATCAGCCTTAACGCTTTCAATTGAACGTCCTCGGGAAGCGATGAAGAAAAGCCATTAACATAGATTTCGACCGTATCCCAGCCCTCCGGTTCAACAAATAATTGGTGGCGATCACGATCAGCAAAGCGTGAAATTTTGTCCTCAATGCTGGGGCAATACCGCGGACCCAATCCCTGAATTCGACCTGTAAACATGGGCGATTTCTCGAATCCGGTCCTTAAAACATCATGTACATTCTCGTTTGTATAGGTAATATGGCAGGGTCGCTGGGTCGCTGGAATCGGTGTTTTTGTAAAGCTAAATCGACCAGGATGGGTGTCTCCTTCTTGAACTTCCATCTTCGAATAATCAAGCGATCTGCCATCAATTCGAGGTGGTGTACCCGTTTTCATGCGACCACTAGTAAACCCAAGCTCTATGAGTTGTTCGGTAATGCCCGTAGAAGCCTTTTCGCCCGTTCTACCGCCGCCAAATTGCTTCTCGCCTATATGGATAATCCCGTTTAAAAAGGTGCCATTGGTGAGCACAACAGAGCGGGTTTTGAAAACAAGTCCCATGGAGGTTTTCACTCCCGTAACCTTACCCTGTTCCACGACAATCCCGTTAGCCATATCCTGCCAGAAGTCGACATTGGGAGTTTGCTCTAACATCTTCCTCCACTCTGTAGCGAAAAGCATTCGGTCATTCTGTGTCCTTGGGCTCCACATGGCAGGTCCTTTCGACCTATTTAGCATCCGAAACTGGATAGCAGATCGGTCGCTAACGATACCTGAATAGCCTCCCAGGGCGTCAATTTCCCTTACAATTTGGCCTTTTGCAATGCCTCCCATGGCGGGATTGCAACTCATCTGAGCGATGGTTTGCATATTCATGGTCATCAACAAAACCGTTGATCCCATGTTGGCGGCGGCGGCGGCGGCCTCGCAACCTGCGTGTCCTGCCCCCACTACAATTACATCGTATGTTTGATCATTCATTGTTCCACGTGAAACGCTATTTTAAACTATACACAATATGTGTATAAAAACAAATATATTGTATATCAACCAATTATACAAGCCAATTAACAGATAATGAACTGAGTTATAAACAAGTAAATGTGCATTTTAACCCGCCATCGCTAAATCTGAAATGTTTTCAGATTTAGCGATGGCGGGTTAGATAGTGGAGATGAATATTTGCAGGTACGCGTACCTACAAGTATTTTTCAATTTGATTCACATTTTTCAAGAGCACGTGGAACTACAAAAACGTTCTCTTTAGAAGATAAAAATTCTCCTTCTGAGTCATCTTCAACTTTGATTTTGGGTCCTTATCACCATAACCACATAAATGAAGTGTGCCGTGTACAATTACGCGATGTAGTTCATCTATTAAATTGATATTAAGTGTCTTAGCATTATCTTTAATGCGATCTATACTAAGGTACAGTTCGCCAGAAACCTCGACATTACTTTCGGACTGATCAAAAGTGATAATATCAGTATAGGTTTTGTGTTTAAGATATTGAACATTCATCTTAAATAAATACTCATCACTACAGAGGATAATACTTAATTCTCCGAGACGAAATCCTTCTTTCTTGATCACATCAGACAGCCATAAACGGATCCCATTTTTGCTTCGCAAAACATACGACACATCGGCATTAAAAAATGAAAGGGAAGCGGGCATTTATAGAGGTCGATTGCTCATCTATAAAAAACAAGTGTGAACTTGAAAGATGAATCCTGATTAGAATAGCTCTTATTCGGCAATATGGCCGCTCGTCTTAAAATACAATTCCACCACGCGTCCATTTTCCGAAAAGATAATTTGATCAGCCAAATGTTTCATTAGAAACACGCCGCGACCTGTTGGCTTTTCTAGGTTTACTGGATCCGTTGGATCTGGAAGGTTCATATAGTCGAAGCCTTGGCCTTCATCAGAAATCGTAAATGCGATTTGATCAGGGTCTACTTCAAAGGAGATGTTCACCTTCTTATCGGCATCGTATTTATTGCCATGTTGAATAGCGTTATTTACAGCTTCGGTTACGGCTACTAAAATATTTCCATAACACTCTTCATGTAAATTATTCTCGGCTTTAATCTCGTCAATGAGTTTCTCTACCTGATTGATGCTCTCGGGCTGTGAGGCAATTTGCATAGTTGAAGTCTGCTTTTCTGTGTTCATGTAAATCATGTTGCTGAAACTGCCTAGTTCTTTGTCACGAACCACCGAAGTGGCTTTTGTTGATTCTT
>JBJXGU010000338.1:0-2875 GCA_046160245.1 Bacteroidia bacterium | reverse complement strand
CTTTGGTGTATAATATTATTCTTCTGACCAGCACATCTCATTTACCCAAAGGAGCCCATATGTATTAGTTTATTAAATCAGTTCTACTGAGTGCCATGCTCATAATCCCGTCTGTATGTTTCTCAGAAGATGTTCAAGTCAATGGTTATTACCGCAAAGACGGAACATATGTCGCACCTCATACCCGTAGTCGTCCTAATGCATATCAATGGGACAACAAGAGCTACGAACCTTCACAACCTGCATATAACTCTTCCTACTCTCAACCTACAAAGAATTATGGTTCGGATTGGAATAAACCCAGCGAAACGCGCTATCAAGATTCAAACCCATACAATGATTCTCCTCCCAACAATCAGAGGAATGGGTACGGTACCCGAAAACGGAGATAGGTTTATTCGAAATTGTCCTGACCCTATGCCCACCACTTGGATGGGCGGAAGGGGATGGGCCAGGACATATATATTTTGGCATTAGCTGTAGCTATAGGTTGTAAAGCAACATTAAAGGAATTGTAAATTTTCAAATGCCTAGTCCAGCAAATGGCATAGGAAGTTTTGTTCTGATGACCAGAAGGATTTGCAACATAGAGGGTGCGAATCCCCGTAGAACAGTGCTTTTTTTGCGCTTATAATCCTTTGCCGGTTTTTAATCTGAAAAAATAAAAACATATAGCTTCAGGGAAATGGTACTAGCTCATGCTTTCAATAATTATCTTTAGGGCGAATTAGTGATTAAATTAGATCGATCAATACGAGGAATTTGAAAAGTAAGTCTTTCATCAACCCTGGCTACTTCGATTGTTACGATTGATCCTGGTTCACCAGAACATAGTTGTCTAAATTTTGAACTTGGAATATTAATTGTTTGTTTTCCATCTATGGATAAAATCATATCGAATTTTCGAAGACCCGCTATGTCTGCGGGGCCATCCTCATTAACATCTAATACAGTTGGGAAATAATTATTTCCATCATTAGTTAATATCATGAATTGAATTCCAATTACACCTCTTTTTAATTCAGTATCTATAATTGGATCAATTGGCATTGGAAAGTTACTCATGATTTTATTAGCTACAAATTGCCCAGATATACGAACATCAGAGTTATCAGAAGTGCCTACACCAGAACCATACCAAACGTTTCTTAAACTTTTTGAGTCATATACCAGTATCGATATTGAGGGAAAATAATGTCCCTCTGTATAGCCTGACCTTGTAAAAGTTTGCGACGTGTAATATCCCGGTAAATAAGTTGATGCTGTACCATACCCTGAATAATTACCAAATGCATTTCCCGAGTTGCTATTGAAGTTAAATGATCCCCGGGTATTCATATTAGTAGTGACAGTTTTACCTGGGTTATACACAGGTAGACTGAATGATTGCGGCGGGACATAGGATTCATTGTATTTGGAACCTAAACTGATTGTTACAAGGAAATCTGGCATTTCTTTCTCGTTAACAAAGACATATCCATGTCCTTCGAAAAGATTCCTTAAAAAGAAAAGAGCTTGCCTCTCCATTATCTCATTCATCTCATTTTCTTTTTTAATGAGTGAAAAAGGAAATACAGCAAATGTTTTTCCATCTGCCAGATTAGTATATGGGTCTTGATAAATTGACACTGTGGGGTCCAAATACAAATACGCTGGGGTCATATTTGTTCGGATTGGGGCTGTTGCGCATGAAGTCAAAATAATGGAAAAAATTGCGAAAGTCTTTTTATAAATGTTATTAATTTCGATCATATTTTTTACATAACGTTTCAAATTCTAAAATTTATTGAGACTATTTGAACTGGTATCTTATAGGTACTAGCGACTCTCGGAGACTGCCTCAAAACGGACTTACTTCTTTGGTTTGCGTTTTTGTAATTCCTCTTCTTTCTTTTTCTTGATACATTCTGAGCTTAGTTCGGCGGGTCGATATGGCCAATAGTAACCATATTTTTCCGCTGCATCGCACGCTTCGATTGTGTCAACAAGATAGGTATGGGTTAGCCTTTGTGCCTCAGTCTCTAATGAGCGCATATCATTTCGTGCATCATTGGCAGTTACCTCTCTGGTTTCACATCCAACTGTAAGGTAGCTCAGAATAGTTGTTCCCTTTATGGAATAGGTGTGTTTGCAAAAATATAGAGCAGCTTTTTGGCACCTTCCCTCTCTCTCGACGAACCCCTTTTTCCAGCTACTCAAAGGCCAATTTTTTGGATATCTACCCGACAGAGTCAACAGTTTTTCCTTTTCACTTGGTGAAAGCATCTTATCGATGCACTCTTCTTTAAAATATTCTGGTGTCGCTACGGAGACATAACCTGAGCTCCACGACGGTGATTCTGTGTAAGGAGGTACCTCCGATAAAGTATCTGAATCAAAACTAATGCCTAAGGAGCTTATAGTTGCGCATGCGTTGAAGAGGTTTTCAGAAATGACGTCCGTACCAACATAACTAGTTACATCATTTAATAATGCAAAAGATAATTTTGCTTCATCATAGGATGTGGCTTGAGTTTCAATAATTTCCAGGTCGGCTGTGAGTTTTTTAACGAAAATGGTTCCCGGTATTCGTGAGCTGAATCCAGATGATTCGCATGCAGATTTATATTCATAGCAATAGGGTTTGCCCCCTAAAACTGGAGTACCGGAAGAAAAAGAAACGCATGTTTCAGGCGAATATTTCTCCCATGTTTTTAGTTGAGTTTGAATAGTGTGACTGATTGAGGATGGATTGACTATCCAGGTGTCTTTACTTTCAAATTTAATCACTTTTTTAAAGATTGGAGTGTAACTTAGGATTAAGCCAGGAAATCGATTTAGAATTGTATCTGCTAGCTTGCTTGATTCTTCATAGTCTTCATTCTTATTGCTCAAT
>JBJXGU010000337.1:0-18779 GCA_046160245.1 Bacteroidia bacterium | reverse complement strand
TTGATGTCGTGGGACATTTTTACTTCAATTCTTACGAAAAATATGTAAGATTTGTTTCGGAATGTGCAGGGTCATCTCAATTTGATCAAAAGAGATAAAAAACCATTCAAATATCCGCAAAAAAAGGTGGGGCTGAGGCTAGTCAAGCTAGTTCTTACGAATGCATTTTATAAAGGTTACAAAAATTGAAAAATTGAATGAAAATAATTATAAAAAACCAATCCATTTGGAATGAAACCTCGTAGCCGCGGATTGTAATCTGCGGTTGAGAATTAATAAACATTCTACCCTAACGACAAACCCTATCAAGGTAGATTGCAATCCGCGGTTGACGATGAATAAACATTCTACCCTAACGACAAACCCTATCACGGTGGATTGCAATCCGTGGTTAACGATGAATAAACAATCTACCCAAACGACAAACCCTATCACGGTGGATTGCAATCCACCGCTACAGAAATTCAACTATATAGAAGGGTATCCCATAACCATCACAAAAATATTCTGTGATGGTTGTGGGATGATAAAAAAAATCTATTCGTACATAAAAAAACCCGAACTTACAGGTTCGGGTTCTGGGAATAAATAAATGGGACTCGGAAAGATTTGTTCAACTCAATAATTCCTTTACTAAAGCAGAAACCATTTTATTATCGGCTTTACCAGCAAGTGCTTTGGTTACAACACCCATCACCTTACCCATTTCAGCAGGCGACTTTGCACCGGTTTGTTCAATGGCTGCCTTCACCGCTTTGCGTACATCCTCTTCACTCATCATTTCAGGTAAATACTTTGAAATGATAGCCACCTCTTCGCGCTCTGGCGCAGCAAGGTCTTCACGTTGTTGGGTTTCGTAAATAGAGATGGATTCCTGACGTTGCTTTACTAATTTTTGCAACATTTTCACTTCATCTTCTTCACTTAACTCTTTACCGCCGGCACTTGTTTTCGCCAACAAAATCGCCGACTTAATAGCACGTATAGCACGGAGTCCTGCTTCATTCTTAGTTAACATGGCGGTTTTTAAATCCGCCATGATGGATTGTTCTAAACTCATGACTGCATTATTAATCTACACGATCGTGTAAGAAAGGATTATTGGGTCTGATCTCAGGTTTATTATCGTCTAATGATAAAGTATAACGGCTTACATTACTATCAGAAGAAGCAGGCGTATTTTCCAACTTTACATTTCTTCTTTTGAATGCAGGCTCCTTTTCCATTTCAGCCAAACCACTTGGAGAATTATGTCTTAAGCCTGCTTCCTTTAATCGCATGATGCGATCCCAAGAGCGTTGATACATTTCATCTTCCTGATTCTTTTGCTCAGGAGCAGAAGGTGTGCTTTTAGATGAATCTTGATTTAACTCATGACGAATTACAGGAGTATCATTTGCTTCCACTACTGGAGGAATTGATGACTGAACCGTTTTGATATATGGTTCTTCTAGTGTTGGGAAATCCAATTCAATCATTCCCGTATCAGGATCCATACTCATGTCAGCTTGATCCGAAAATGCATATGAATAATCATCGTGCTGCTCAAAACCCATTTCTTCACGAATGAATAAGAAGGGTTCGGTTGGATCATTATTCTCAACGGGAGTTTCTTCTACATTACTTTGCACTTCACTCATTCTGTTGGAGTGTGCAGGAGGTTCAGGAATTGGAATGATCGCTACAGGCTCTTCCAACTTATGAATGATTACTTCCGGACGCTTTATTTCTGCTAACTTTTGCTCACCTGTTTTGAAACCAGTAGCAATGACCGTTACAGAAACTTTATCTCCTAATGATGGATCATGTCCTAATCCTAAAATGATTTCAGCAGTTTGTCCAGCTTGCGCCTGAATATAATCGTTGATCTCACCTACTTCATCCATCGTCACTTCATTATGTCCGCTCGTGATGCTCAACAAAATATAATTTGCGCCTTCAATCACATTATCGTTTAATAAAGGAGAATCCAATGCGGCTTCTGCAGCACGTACAGCACGATTATCACCTTCTGCATTTGCAGATCCCATGATAGCCACACCACTGTCCTTCATCACGGTCTCTATATCCGCAAAGTCAACGTTGAGGTGCATGGTATTGGTGATAATCTCTGCGATGCTTTTAGCAGCAGTTGTCAGAATATCATCCGCATGACCAAAGGCATCACGCAACTGTAAGTTCCCGTGGATCTCACGTAATTTATCATTGCAGATAATTAACAAAGCATCTACATTCTTTTTCAATTCTTCAATTCCTAATTCTGCTTGTTGCTTACGCTTGCGCCCTTCGAAACCAAAAGGAATAGTAGCAATACCGATGGTTAAGATCCCCATTTCACGAGCTATTCCCGCAATCACAGGAGCTGCACCAGTACCTGTTCCACCACCCATTCCAGCAGTGATGAAAGCCATACGTGTACCATTTCCTAAAAGAGATTTTAACTCTTCTACATTTTCGATAGCTGCATTTTTTCCTACTTCAGGAATTGCACCCGCACCACGTCCTCTCGTAAGGTTGGGTCCTAATTGCATTTTATAAGGTACTGGACTAATCGCTAATGCTTGTGCATCCGTATTACAAACGAGGAAATCAACCCCTTTAATTCCGAGACGATACATGTGGTTTACGGCATTGCTACCACCACCTCCTACACCAATCACTTTAATGATAGATGCTTCTTCTTGATTGATGTCAAACTGGATCAGATTTGATCGCGATCCCTCGCGATGGTTTGGAATTTCTTGCTGATTCATGATTATGTGTTTTATGTTATTAGCAGGTTAGTTTTTAATTACAATAAATTATCCTTGTCGTCTCCCAAGAATTCATTCGAAAAAATATTTTGCCACCATCTCTTTCTCGATTCTCCTTTCACTGTAGGTTGCACCGTGGTGCTTGCAGGTCGTTTACGATCTCTTTCTAGGTCTTGCAACCCCTTAATCACCAAACCAACACCGGTAGCGTACATTGGACTCTTCACTTCGTCCATACCTTTACCAAGATGTTCGTTTGGATAACCAATGCGGGTATCCATCCCCGTTATATATTCTACAAGTTGTGTGACGTGCTTAAGTTGTGATCCTCCACCTGTAATAACGATACCGGCGATTAACTTCTTCTCAAATCCTGAGCTCTTAATTTCGTAGTAAACACTTTCGATAATTTCTTCCATTCTTGCTTGAATGATGGAAGCTAAATTCTTTACTGAAATTTCCTTAGGTTCTCTTCCACGTAAACCGGGAATAGAAACAATTTCATTATCCTTCATTTGTTTCGCCAATGCCGAACCAAATTTGGTCTTCAACAATTCTGCTTGATTGCGAATGATAGAACAACCTTCCTTGATATCATCCGTAATCACATTTCCACCAAAAGGAATCACTGCTGTATGACGAATAATTCCATCTTGGAAAATAGCGATATCGGTTGTACCGCCACCAATATCCACTAAAACGACACCTGCTTCTTTTTCTTCTTCTGTCAACACCGCTTCTGCTGATGCAAGTGGTTCTAGAATGATATCAACCGTTTTCAAATCCGATTTGGTAACACACTTCTGAATATTATTCGCAGCAGTGATTAAGCCGGTAATGATATGACAATTCGCTTCCAAGCGCACACCTGACATACCTATTGGATCTTTGATACCTTGTTCGTTGTCGACAATAAATTCTTGGGGAATCACATGAATGATTTCTTCACCAGGAGGCATCGCCAATTTGTACATGTCTTTGATGATCGCATCAATATCGATTCGACTAATTTCATCATTCGTGCTGGTACGAGTGATCATACCACGATGCTGCATACTTTTGATATGCTGGCCCGCAATTCCAACATGCACATCACTGATCTCAACGCCGGATTTAGCTTCCGCTTCAAGCACCGCTTCTTTTATTGAAACGACCGTTTTCTCGATGTTTGCTACGATCCCGCGCATCACACCCAGCGACTCAGAACGTCCCATCCCCATAATTTCCACTTTCCCGTGTTCGTTTCTACGTCCAACGATGGCGGCAATTTTCGTGGTGCCGATATCAAGTCCTACAATGATGTCTGTATTTTCCATCAAAATTTATTTTTTGGTGCAAACAACCTGATCTTTGTATTTCAGATTGATGATTGAATACTTATTCCAACCCATTTTATTCAATCCTTCACGATAGAATACAAAAAGGTTATCCATTTTTTCATTCAAGTTGGTGGTGTCACCCAGCAATATTCTGTGATCACCTACGCGTGGAATCAATTCCAATTCCTGAAATTCATTCACATAAATTTGTTCAGTATTCGCCGACCAGAAGGAATCCGCCTCTAAAAAATGCGCAAGTACATAGACTTGTTCAATTGTTCTTTGAATTTTTACGGCCGCGGTATCCGATTTAGGAGTACCAATTTGCACATTCATTTCACTGTATGTATTGAAGATATATCCATTCGCTACCAATGCCGGAGGAGTATAACGATCTGATACAGGCATGAATGCGCCTGTTTGGTCAATGTAATACTGTTCGTCGTTCTTATTGATAATTCGCACGATTGGATTTCTTTGAATGAGGTCGATGTGTAGGACCCCTCCAATCGCTGAATATACTTCTACGTCCTCTATGAAAGGATTCGACAAAATAATTTTTTCTAACAATGCAGTGTTGATGGTTCCCACTGATTTTCCAATCAATTTTCCCTTACTGTTTGCCAACTTCAAGACATCATTTTTGTCGACAAATTCATGTCCCAAATCGCCCTTCATTTCCACGATCACATCGGCACATTTCAATTGCTCCTGCCTTTCATTCACAAATCCAAGCAAGGCTAACATCCCTAAAGAGAGTACGACCCAACCAGTGATCGTGAATATTTTTTTGAAGTTTATTTTCGTTTTCATATTCCTTCAAAAAGTGTTTTAATGGGTTCAACTAATTGATCGATATCTCCTGCTCCTAATGTTAAAAATACCTGTGGAGTATTTTTTCTCAGTTGGACAATTAATTCTTCTTTGCTTACTCTATGTTTATCCTTGATGGTCACTTTATCAAAAATGATTCCTGCATCCACTCCATCAATAGGTAATTCGCGCGCTGGATAAATTTCCAATAAATATAAGGTGTCTAATAAACTCAAACTCTCTGCAAATCCATCTACAAAATCACGTGTTCTTGTGAACAAATGTGGTTGGAAGGCTGCTGCAATTCTTTTATTCGGATGTAATTCACGCGCTGATAAAATAGCAGCTCTTAATTCTTCCGGATGATGGGCATAATCGTCAATGTAAATTACATTTTCCTTTCGCACATGATATTCGAAGCGACGTTGCACTCCTGCGTAATTTTTTAAAGCATCTTTTAAAGAAACCATATCAACACCATGCTCAATGGCCAATGCAGAAGCAGCCACTGCATTCTCTACATTATGCCTACCTGGCAATCCTAATTCTAAACCATCAATTACATAAGCCGGAGTCACCAAGTTGAAAATATATTTTCCATTCACAACTTTAATATTTTCGCCTACGTAATGGGCATGTTTGTCAACTATGGAATAGGTGATTTTTCGTGCTGAACAATTTCCTAATTCCAACCCCGATTTGTGAACGATGAATCCACCAGGATGAACTTGAGCTGCAAAAGCCTGGTAGTTCAAATGCATCTCTTCCTTACTTCCATAAATATCCAAATGATCGGCATCCATCGAAGTGATGATGGCTGCATCTGGAAAAAGAGTAAGGAAAGAACGATCGTACTCATCCGCTTCCACCACTATTTCATGCTTGGGTTGAGTAGACTTTCCCAGCAACAAATTCGATTTATAATTTGAGCTGATGCCACCTAAAAAAGCAGTGATATTATGTCCAGCCGTATTTAGAATATGAGCGAGAATGGAAGAAGTTGTTGTTTTTCCGTGCGTCCCTGCCACTCCAAAACAAACATGCGGCTCGGTAATGAATCCCAATACTTGAGATCTTTTTACCAGTTGAAATTCTTTATTTTTAAAATAATTAAGTTCGGTATGTTGAGGTGGAATCGCCGGAGTCAAAACTACCAAGGTTTGATCCTTCAAATTCAAATCTGAAAAGGAAGCAGGAATTTGAGTAACATCATCTTCAAAATGAATTTTCATTCCTTCCGCTTTCAAAGCATCGGTTAATGGAGTTGACGTGCGATCGTAACCTGCTACTAATTTCCCTTCAGCCAAAAAATAACGAGCAAGCGCACTCATGCCTATCCCTCCTATTCCGAGGAAATAAACTTGAGTGATGTTTTGCCAATTAACGGGTTTCAAGATTTATTTTTTTACGAGTTGTAATATTTCATTTGCTATTTCGAATGCTGCTTTAGGTCGGGCTAAAGGGGCAATATTTTCAGAAAGCTCTTTGCATTTTTCTTTATTATTGATCAAAGCAATGGCCTCCTTTACTAAACGATTTGAAGCTTCATAATCGGGGACTAACAATGCTGCATTTCTATTAACTAATGCTTTGCAATTTTTAGTTTGATGATCTTCCGCCGCCGTGGGCAATGGTACCATGATCGATGGCTTCCTCACAATGCATAATTCAGAAACGGTACTTGCACCTGCACGTGTGACCACCACATCGGCCATCGCATAGGCTAAATCCATTCGAGAAATAAAATCCATGGCCTTAATAGAATTAGAGTTGATAATAGTTAGTGCTTCCAGTGCTTCTTGCGAAAATAATTTCCCCGTTTGCCAGATCACTTGCACACCCGAAGTCACCAATTCTTGAAGCCCTGATTTAATGGCTCTGTTAATACTCCGAGCGCCTTGACTTCCACCAACAACTAATAAAGTAGGACGGCTTGCATCTAAACCAAAAAACTGCGCAGCCTCCTCTCTCTTTCCTTCAATTGAATGAATATCGCTCCGAACCGGATTTCCAGTAAAAACAATTTTGGTAACCGGAAAAAACTGATCCATATTTTCATACGCTACACAAATCTTTTTCGCTTTTCTTGCAAGTAATTTATTGGTGATGCCGGGATATGAATTTTGTTCTTGTATTAAGGTAGGCACTCCTCTTCGTGCAGCTATATACAAGAGTGGTCCGCTGGCATACCCGCCAACACCCACCGCAACATGTGGATTAAATTCTTTTACTATTGAATTCGCTTTATTCAAACTCTTGATTAAATTAAGAGGAAATGATAAATTATCTAGACTCAATTCTCGCTTTATTCCTGCGATAGGTAATCCTTTAATCATGAATCCTGCTGCTGGAACTTTTTCCATTTCCATTTTTCCTTCTGCACCCACAAATAATATTTCAATATCCTTATTCACTGCCTTCAATGCATTGGCAATAGCAATGGCAGGGAAGATATGACCGCCTGTGCCACCTCCGCTAATTACAACACGTATGTTTTGATTAGGCTGCAAGGGCTGGGCTGGTATCGTTTTTATCAATTTCACTGCTCACACTCAATATAATTCCAATGGCTGCACTCGTAAACCAAATGGAAGTTCCACCCATACTTAACATGGGTAGTGGTTGACCCGTTACAGGAAAGAGATTCACTGCAACGGCCATATTTATTAATCCTTGAAAGACTAAACTAAATGCACACCCTATGGTAATAAGCGCAGCAAATGCGCGCTCAGTCTTCTTGACTATTTGCATTGCTCGATAAAATAGTAGTAAGTACAAAAAGAGAACGAATGTCCCTCCTAACAAACCGTATTCTTCCACGATGATGGCGAAAATAAAATCAGAGTACGGATGCGGCAAGAAATTCCGTTGATCACTGTTTCCTGGACCTTTTCCTACAAGTCCACCGGTAGCAATCGCAATTTTTGCTTGTTGCACTTGATAATTTCCTTCATCACCACCCCCACTAAAATTTTCGATACGCGAGGTCCATGTGCTGATACGACCACCGCCAATTCCGGTGAAATAAGCAAAAGCCAAATACAAACTGAAGATGACCACTGCACCTCCAAACATATACATGATGTATTTCAAGCTTATTCGTCCGATGAACATCAATACCACACACGTAGTAAATAGTACAGCAGCAGTAGAGAAATTTGCTGGCAAAATCAATATACATACCAATGCAACCGGAATGATAATGGGAAGAAATGCTGTTTTGAAATCTTTAATATTATCTTGTTTCTTCGAAAGGAGTCGAGCTACATATAAGATCAATGCCACTTTTGCAAAATCGGAAGTTTGAAAAGAAAGACCAATGATAGGCAGTGTTAACCAACGACTAGCCTCATTGATATTACTTCCCATTAATAAAGTAAAAAACAACAAGGGAATGGCCACCAAAATTCCAATGGTAGCAATACGCGCATAAACAGTATACTTCAACATGTGTATACCATACATTAACGCAAAACCCAACAGCATAATGATACCATGCTTGAATAAATAGTATTCTGTATTCCCCGACTGATACTTATAAGCCAGCGTTCCAGTTGAACTATACACAGCAAGTATACTCACGATACTTAATAGTATCACGATTAACCAAATGGTGCGATCGCCTTTAAAGTAGGTCTCCAGCCAAGTCATCTTTCTCTCTTTTTAGTAATTATAAATTACGAACAGCCGTTTTGAATTTGCGTCCACGATCTTCGTAGTTTTCAAACAAATCGAAACTCGCGCAAGCCGGTGACAATAAAACAACATCGCCATTTTTCCCTAAACCATAAGCAGCTTGAACCGCTTCTTCTGCAGATGCTGTCTCGATAATGATGGGAACCACTGATTTGAATGCTTCAATAATTTTTTTATTGTCCGTTCCCATGCACACGATTGCTTTCACTCTGTTTTTTACTAACTCGAGTAGCATTTCGTATTCATTTCCTTTGTCTACACCACCTGCAATCCAGATAGTAGGTTTTAGCATAGACTCTAATGCGTACCATGTAGAATTCACATTGGTTGCTTTTGAATCATTGATAAATTCTATTCCGTGAACGGTAGTTACATTTTCCAGACGATGTTCAATGTTTTCGAAATCGGAAAAGCTCTCGCGAACTACCTCTTTACGAATGTCGAGAATACGTCCGGCTATTCCTGCTGCCATTGAATTGTAAATGTTGTGTTTGCCTTGAAGAGCAAGATCGTGGATTGACATATTGTAGGTTTGGTTATGTGTTTGAATGTTTAATTGCGTGTCTTCTAACCAGGCGCTCATGTTTTCCTTTTTTTGGATGCTAAACGGAAAGCATTGCATAGCGGGCGTAATCTTTTCAAATTGTTGCAGGGTAAGCGCATCATCGGCACAGTAAATGAATGCATCTTCACTGCGTTGGTTCTGTATGATTCTAAACTTCGATTCAATATAATTCTGCAAATTATATTCGTAGCGATCTAAATGATCAGGAGTAATGTTTGTCAGCACCGCGATATCTGCTCTGAATGTGTAACATCCATCTAACTGAAAACTGCTGAGCTCAAGTACATAATAATCGTGCGACTCTTCAGCAACTTGACGAGCAAAACTTTTTCCGATGTTTCCACCTAAACCCACATTGAATCCCGCCTTACTTAATAAGTGATGGGTTAATAATGTCGTAGTGGTCTTGCCGTTAGTTCCTGTGATCGCAATTATTTTTGCTGAAGTATGTTTTGCTGCAAACTCAATCTCGGACTGAATCTGAATATTCGCTTCTTTCAATTTTTTAATGATAAGTGCTTTGTCAGGAATTCCCGGACTCTTCACCAACACATCAGCAGCCAATATTATTTCTTGCGTATGTTGACCTTCTTCAAATTGAATTTGATGCTTCTCCAATTCTGCTTTGTACTTATCAGCGATCTTTCCAAAATCAGAAACGAAAACTTGCATGCCTAGCTTCTTAGCGAGTATAGCTGTCCCAACACCGCTTTCAGCAGCACCGAGTATGACCATATTTTCTTTTGAAGCAGGCATCAATTTTTTATCTCAACTTTAACGTAACTACACTTAATACAGCAAGCATCAATCCCACAATCCAAAATCGAGTTACGATTTTAGATTCGTGATAGCCCAACTTTTGATAATGGTGATGTAGCGGTGACATTTTAAAGATGCGTCGACCTTCACCGTATTTTTTCTTGGTGTATTTAAAATAACTTACTTGCACCATCACCGATAAATTCTCCACTAAGAACACACCACAGATAATCGGAATCAATAATTCTTTTCGTATCGCAATAGCAAAAACGGCAATGATTCCGCCCAATGCTAAACTTCCGGTATCGCCCATGAATACTTGTGCTGGATAGGAATTGTACCAAAGAAATCCAACACATGCACCCACAAACGCGCTCATGAACACCATCAACTCACCGGTATTAGGAATGTACATAATGTTTAAATAACTGGCAAAAACTGTATTACCCGAAACATAAGCGAAGACCGCCAATGTAGTTCCTACAATCGCACTCGTTCCCGTAGCGAGCCCATCTATTCCATCGGTAATATTGGCTCCGTTAGAAACTGCGGTCACAATAAATATTACCATCAATATAAAGAGCAAAGGCAACATCCACGACTTATGATCGCCAGCCCAGCCAATCAAATCAGCATATTCAAATTCATTATTCTTAAAAAAGGGTATGGTCGTCTTCGTTGATTTAACATTAACTCCCTTCGATGCCATGTTTTCGGAATTATTAATATCATCAACGATATTTCCTCCCTGACTAATCACAACGCTGGATGAAACGGCACTATTTTCACGAACCACTACATTCGGATTAAAATAGAGAATAGAACCTATGATAACACCTAATCCTACTTGTCCAATTAACTTCGACTTTGCTCTTAAACCTTCTTTATCTTTCTTAAAAACTTTGATGTAATCATCTACGAATCCGATAAGGCCCAACCAAATCACACTTACAATCATGGTGATGATGTAAACATTATCTAGCTTAGTAAATAGAAATGTTGGAATGAGAATCGCTGCAATAATGATGAGTCCTCCCATGGTAGGAGTTCCTTGCTTTTTCGATTGACCGTCTAATCCTAGGTCGCGAATGGTCTCTCCAACTTGCATACGCAAGAGCAAAGCAATGATTCGCTTTCCCAAAAATAAAGTAATCACTAACGAAGTGATGATGGCCATCGCCGCTCTGAACGACAAGAAACGAAACACTCCAGCACCTGGAATGTCGTAAGCTTTATCTAAGTATTCAAAGAGATAATATAACATAGTTAACAGAGTTCAAATGATTCTTCTAATACTTGTAAGTCGTCAAAGGGATGTTTCACCCCTTTAATTTCTTGATACTTTTCATGTCCTTTTCCGGCAAGAAGAATAATATCTCCCTTCTTCGCCAGTGCACATGCAGTACGAACTGCTTCACGACGATCGCTTACAGAAAGAACTTTCTTTTGTTGATGAATTGGAATTCCAACTTTCATCTCAGCAATGATTTGATCAGGATCTTCATTGCGTGGGTTGTCGGAAGTTAAGATCACGCGATCACTTTGATCACATGCAATGGCTGCCATTTGTGGACGCTTTCCTTTGTCGCGATCACCACCACATCCTACGACCGTAATTATTTGTTCATTTCCTAAACGAATATCTTGTATGGTCGACAAAACATTTTGCAATGCATCCGGAGTGTGCGCATAATCTACAATTCCAATAACACCATTTGCACTTTCAACGCGTTGAAATCTGCCTTCTGGAGATTGTAACGTACTGATTGCAGTTAATACGGCTAATTTTTCTTCGCCCATCAACATGGCTACACCATATACACTTAATAAATTGTATGCATTAAATTTCCCACTGAGACGACACAATAAATCGTTTCCATCCATGTTCAGCATTAATCCGGCAAAAGAACTTTCTAAAATTTTCGCTTTAAAATCGGCAACACCCATCAAACTATACGATTTCACGATAGCCTTAGAATTTTGCACCATTATTTTTCCATTGCGATCATCGGCATTTACTAAAGCAAATGCAGTGGATGAAAGCTTATTAAAAAACCCTTGCTTCGCTTTGATATACTCTTCGAATGTTATGTGATAATCTAAATGATCGCGAGTGATATTCGTAAATACACCTCCATCAAATTGCAATCCACTGATGCGATGCTGTACTACTGCATGCGAACTTACTTCCATAAAACAATAGGTACATTCCGAATCAACCATCTTCGCTAAAAGCGCATTCAATTGTAAAGGATCAGGTGTAGTATGTGTAGATGGAATTTCTAAATCATTAATTCGATTTACTACCGTGCTTAACAAACCCACCTTATAACCTAACTGACGAAACAATGCATGCAATAGGGTAACGACGGTAGTTTTTCCATTGGTACCGGTTACCCCAATCAGTTTTAATTTTTCGGAAGGATGATCGTAAAAATTAGCAGCGATGATGGCTAATGCAAGTGAAGAATCTTTCACTTGAACATAAGTTATACTCTGAAAACGTTCAGCAGGCATTTCTTCGCACACAATTGCGGTGGCACCTTTTGCAATAACTTCCGCAAAGAAATGATGACCGTCGACTACTGTTCCACGAATGGCAATAAATAAAGTATCCGCTTCTACTTTGCGTGAATCAAAGCACACTCTCTCGATCGAGATAGAAGTGTCACCACTTACTTCTTCGATGCCGGCTTTATACAGTAAATCGCTGAGTAAATTCATTACCCTAATTCAATTATTATTTGTTGTCCTTTTTGGAATTTTTCGCCTGGTTGCAATGACTGTTTTACTACAGCTCCTCGTCCTACTGGCTTTACCATCATTCCCTGACCTTCGAGTAAATAGATGGCATCGCGTAGTCCCATTCCTGTTACATTCGGTACTTTTGCATCTTCAGGTGTATAGGCACTCTGTTGTTTGTTTACCCATCCATTTTCAGGGCCGCTGTATTTCACATTTAAATTCTTTGTTGCCTGTTTCGCAGAAAAACCACGTCCTGATTTTACTACAGGAACTCCTGCATACAAGGAGTCGGGAGATTGTACCACCTCTTTATGCATTTTGATATCGAGTGCATATGCTTTATCGGCTATATCTTTAAAAACTGGACAAGCAATAGAAGCTCCATAGTAAGCATTTTTACTCGGACCATATACTACGACGATACAAGAATAACGAGGCTCATCGGCTGGAAAATAACCACAGAAGGAAGCTTGATACTTCACTTTCCCGGTTTTGTAACCATCTTTTCCCTGTGCAATTTGCGCTGTTCCTGTTTTTCCAGCAATGGTGTATTGAGCATGTTTAATATGTGATGCAGTACCTGTTGTCACTACCTCCTCTAACATTCGACGAGCCATAGTGATGGTAGCTGCAGAACAAATATTTTCAGAAATCACTTTTGACTGATACGCCTTCACCACTTTTCCTTTGTTGCTAATCTCCTTTACAAAAAGTGGCTGCACCATCTTTCCGTTATTCGCAACGGCATTATAAAAGGTAAGTATTTGCAAAGGAGTAAGCTTAGATTCATAGCCAATAGAAATAAATGGCAATGAAATTTTCGACCAATCTTTATCTTTTGTATCTTTTAAACGAGCTGTTGGCTCACCAGGCAATTGAAGTGCTAATGGTTCAGCAATATGCATACTGCGCAGGCGACTCATCAACTTCTGAGGATCCTTTCCATAGTACTTCATTGCAATTTTCGAGATACCCACATTAGAAGAAACAGCAAATGCTTTTTTTACAGAAACATTTCCGTAACCTCCATGATGAGAATCCTTCATCATAACGCCACCGGCTAACCGCAATTCACCATTTCCTGTATCACAGCTATCATTTAGGTCGATGAATCCATCTTCCATAGCAGCCATAACTGTAGCTAACTTAAAGGTAGATCCTGGCTCTGTTCCCTGACCAATAGCATAATTATAATCTTCACCATAACTATAACTATTTTCGCTACCATTCCTTTTCAAATTAGCAATAGCCTTGATGTGTCCTGTTGAAACCTCCATCAAAATTGCACAGCCCATTTCGGCTTCGCTCGCTTGCAGTTGATTCATTAAAGCATGCTCAGCTACATCTTGCAAATTCAAATCAATAGTCGTGATCACATCACTTCCATCTAATGGTTCAATTTCATTTTCATTGTTCACTGGCTTCCATACATTGCCTGCGATACGTTGCATCAATCGTTTTCCGGTAGTACCTCGTAAATTGGTATCGAATGCACCTTCAATTCCTACTGATTCCACTGCCTGGTCTTCGATTTTATATCCAACGGTACGAGATGCTAATAACTTAAATGGTTTTTCTCTGCGACTTAATTGATCAACAATAAGTCCGCCCTTATTTTTTCCAAGACGAAACAGTGGAAAGTCGCGCAATATTTTTTGCTCCGAATAAGATACATTTCTCTTGAGAAGTAAATATCGATTCCCTTCTCTTCTTGCTTCCTTTAAAATTCTTTTATACTCATTCTTCGATTTCCCTTTAAACAATTGCGCCAAACAATATGCGAGTGAGTCTACATTATCATTAAACACTTCACTTTTTATTCCATGTGAATTGAGATCGACGTGAATATCATATCGGGGTAAAGAAGTAGCCAACAAACTTCCATCGCTTGCATAAATATTTCCACGCATCGGATTGATGGTATGATAAGAAAGCGTTAAAAAATCAGCCTTGCTTTTCCAATATTCTCCCTCTACAAATTGCAAATAACCGATACGTCCGATGATCGCCATTCCGAAAATCAGAAATCCGGCAAACACCAAATAACTCCTACGTAAAATATCATTTTTCTTCTCAGCCATGATCGAATTATTTTTCGGATTTAACTTTCACTACAATTTTGCTAGGGGCTATTCTTGCTTCCTTCACTTCCTTCACTTCAATCGCTTTTGCTACTTCTGTTAATTTGGAACGATACATCAAATCATTGCGTGCAGTAATAAATTCTGCTCGCAACTCTTTTAAATCACGACCTGTCTTGTCAATATCACGAATTGATTTTTCAGCATAATAACTATTAGCGATATACGTCAATCCTAAAAAAAATAAGAAAAACATATACGGCATAATTACCACCACCGACTTTCGATCGAAATACTCAAAAATATTTACCACACGAATTAACTTACGTGCAGCACTTTCACTTTTTGCTTTTTGCTTAGCAACTGACTTTTCTTTAGGCTCTGGGGCTGACTGGCGGATTTTGTTCATAGACGTTCAGCTATTCTCATTTTCGCACTGCGTGAGCGCGGGTTAAATTCTATTTCTTCAGTGCTTGGCACAACAGGTTTGCGTGTAATGGATTTAAACACCAATCCAACAGGATGTCCGTAAAAATCTTTATTGATTTCCCCTTTGAAATTTCCGCTATTTAAAAAGTTTTTTACCAGGCGATCTTCTAAGCTGTGATAGCTGATAACTACTAAGCGTCCACCTTTCTTTAACATTTGCACTGCTTGCAACAACAATTCTTTTAAAGCGCCCAACTCATCGTTCACTTCAATTCTTAAGGCTTGGAAGAGTTGAGCATAAAATGTATTCTCCTTCATTTTTGGTGCAAATCGAGAAACCGTTTTCTTCAATTCATCGGAAGTCGTAATAAAATTCTCTTGGCGCACGCGAACAATTTCTGCCGCCATTCTTTTGGAAGAAGGTAATTCACCGTACTCTTGAAATACTCGCACCAATTCTTGTTCGGGATAATAATTGAGAATATCCTTGGCCGTTAACTGTTGCGATTGATTCATGCGCATGTCCAACTCTGCATTAAAACGAATGGAAAATCCTCTACCCGCAATATCAAATTGATGAGAAGAAACACCGAGGTCGGCAAGAATTCCATCTACCGCCTCCACTTTATTTGCCTTCAGTTGCTCTGCTAAATGTTTAAAATTATAAGGTAACAAAATCATTCGCGGATCTGCGCTAACGTTAGCCAATGCATCTTGATCTTGATCAAACGCAACTAGTCTTCCATTCTCAAAACGATTTAAGATTTCTGCTGAATGTCCGCCACCACCAAAAGTAACATCCACATAAATTCCATCTTCATGAATCTGAAGACCGTCTACCGCTTCCTTGAGTAATACGGGGCTATGATACGTCACGTCCTGGTCCTCCAACATTCAGTTTCCCCATTACTTCTTCGGCCAGTGCAGAAAAATCTTTAGGCTCTTCAACAATCAATTGATTGTAGCGCTCCACCGACCATATTTCAATTTTATTGGACCAGCCATATAAAACGGCTTCTTTCTCTATACCTGCATATTCACACAAACGCTTCGGCAAAAGCAATCGACCGGCAGCATCCAATTCTATCTCTGTGGCACCACGAAAAAAGTAACGCGCAAATTCACGATTCTTCGCAACGAACATATTGAGTCCGTTGATCGCATCTGAAATACGCTTCCACTCATCCATCGGAAATAAAGCGAGACAATTTTCAAAGCCGCGATTCAGCATAAACTTTTCGTTTGCCTCCGGAGACACCTGCTTTCGCAAGCCCGAAGGCAGACTCAAACGCCCCTTGGCGTCAAGTTTACATTCATATTCTCCGTGGAATTGCGACATTTTTATTGGTGTGGATGTGGATTTCTACTGTGTGGTAAAAATAAATTAAATTTTACCACTTTACCCCACTTCATCCCACTTTGTTAAAAACTTTCTAGCCTTCAAAATATTGTTCTAAGACCAACAAAAATCAAATCACATTCGATAAAAATAGAACCAAATGAGGTCTCAAAGTACCATAAATACTGGTTTTATTATTTTAATTATTAGGTTGTTATGAACAATCGATAGTTAACAAGATTGGCATTCAACGGAAGCCACATTTTAACGATATAAATAGTAAAATAGCTAAGGCAAACCGGAAATTATCTTTGAAAAATCCTAAAATAACTTAGAAACAGTCCAAAAACATAAATAGTTCATAATTAAATATTTAAAAATTAAAGCGACCAACTCTCTCCCACTTTCATCTAACTTGAAAACCTCAAAGGCATCTATTTTCCTACATTAATTGAAAAGAAGGCCATAAAAAACTCAGCATAGGAAGGGATCAACTATTTTAGTCGAATCGTAATTTATATATGTCCCCAGAAGCTCAAGAGAAGTTTATTGATATAGAAGCCGTCATTCATTCCAAAAATCCTTCTCTTTTGAGATGGATGCCTGGATTTGTGTTGAAGTACATCAAAAAAATTATTCATCAAGACCATGTAAATGATTTCATACACCGGCAAGGTGATAAAAAGTCGCATGCATTTGTAGATGAAATTGTAAAAGAATTTGGTGCGGAAGTATCCTTTGAAGGACTTGAAAATATTCCAGAAACAGGAGGATGTATCATTGCAGCGAATCATCCTATTGGCGGATTGGATTCCATTGCGTTGATGCAAACGATCGCTCGAAAAAGAAAGGATATTAAATTTATAGTGAATGATGTTTTACTAAACATTAAAAACTTGAGTGACTTATTCATTGGTGTGAATAAGCATGGAAAAAATTCAACGGAAGTATTAGACGTGATTGACTCCTATTATGCAAGTGAAATTGCGATGCTTATTTTTCCGGCCGGACTCGTATCTCGCAAACAGGAACATGGGATTGTTCGCGATTTGGTTTGGAAGAAGAGTTTTGTGGCTAAAGCTAAAAAACATCAACGTAATATCATTCCCGTCCATATTGCCGGAAAAAATTCAAAATTTTTCTATAATCTCGCATGGTGGAGAGGTAAATTGGGCATTAAAGTCAACATTGAAATGTTTTATTTAATGGATGAGATGTACCATCAAGATGGAAAGAAGATTCACATCACCATTGGAAAACCAATCCCCTATCAATTGTTAACACAAAAGCATAATGATCAGGAATGGGCACAAAAAATTAAGTCACATATTTATAATTTAGCCGAAGGAAAAGACGAATTCGAAGCCTAAGATGATGCAAACTATTATTCCAGCCATTCCCTTAGATATTCTTGAAAAGGAATTATCGAAAGATCGCTTTGTTCGTGTTACGAATAATGGCTCTAATCATTTATACATTGTAAATCATCATAACGCTCCAAATGTAGTTCGTGAAATTGGGCGACTCCGCGAAGTGACTTTTAGAGAATCAGGCGGAGGAACAGGATTGGATTGCGATCTTGATCATTTTGATACGAATGAAAATTGCTACGAACAACTCATTGCTTGGAATCCCGAAGACAAAGAAATGATTGGTGGCTACCGTTTTATTGAATGCAGAAAAGTAAAAAAAGATCAAGCAGGAAATTATGAATTAGCCACAGCTGAATTATTTTCGTTTTCTAAAAAATTTGTTGACGAGTACATGCCCTACACCATTGAGCTGGGAAGATCTTTCGTTCAACCCAAGTATCAACCTCGACCAGAAAACAGAAAAGGATTGTTTTCACTCGATAATTTATGGGATGGTTTGGGTGCCATTCACATTGACTATCCAGAAATAAAGTATTTTTTCGGAAAAGTAACCATGTATCCACATTTCCAACGTGAAGCGCGTGATATGATCTTGCATTTCATGAATTATTTTTTTCCTGATAACGAAAATTTAGTGTCGGCGATTTATCCAATCAACATTGAAAATGACATGAGTGCCTTTGCGCAGGAAATTAAAGGACTTTCCTATAAAGAAGCACATAAAATTCTCAACCAATATGTGCGTGCTCGCGGGGAAAACATTCCGCCGTTGGTGAATGCCTACATGAATTTAAGTGCCACCATGCGCACCTTTGGTACTTCGGTAAACGAACATTTTGGAGATGTAGAAGAAACCGGAATTTTAGTCACTTTGAGCGATATTTACGAATCGAAAAAGGAGAGGCAT
>JBJXGU010000336.1:0-2709 GCA_046160245.1 Bacteroidia bacterium | reverse complement strand
AAATGGAGATGGTATGATTGATGCTGCTTTGCTTGTAGGAAATAATACGGGTGGTTTGTGTGGCTGCGCAACAGGTGTAAACGCAATTGTAACTACAAGTCCTGACATTGACTTTGATGGAATTCCAAATGGATATACAGATGATATAGACGGAGACAACAGACCTAATTTTATGGACATTGATTCAGATGGAGATGGGATTGTGGATATGTTAGAGTTCCAACCTACAGACGCAGGTTACAACGCTGCTCAAATATTATTACCTGATGCATTTGATGGCTTAATTGTTCCTGTGGGTGATACTGACTTGGACGACAACGGTATGTTAGATGTATATCCTACGGGCGTTTCGCGTATTTCTCCTGTAGATACCGATTCTGATGGAACTCCTGATTATTTGGATACAAATAGTGATGATAATCTTTCAGGCGGAGATAGTTATAGCGACTTTATCGAAGGTAATGACGCGAATCATAATAACATGATTGACCCAGCAGGTGAGCCTCATTTAATTGGTTTCTTCCCTTCTGACATTGATGAAGATGGTTTGGACGATGTATTTGAATTGATGGACATAAACAGTTCTCCAACGCCTTATGACAATGCTAGAGCTTCCAATTCTCCTGTAGCTCCTGCAAATCAATTTGGTACTGTGCCTGTATTCCGTACCGTAAACAACGCTTTCCCTGTTACTTTGGTAAACTTTGATGGCAATTTTATCAACAACCAAGTATTATTAACATGGAAAACAGCTTCAGAATTGAATTTTGATAGATTTGAAGTTGAGCGCTCTGTTGATAATGTAAACTTCAATAAAATTGGGGAGCGTGCAGCGAAAAATGGCAATCAAGCAAATGCTTATGATTTGATTGATAACAAACCACTTATCAATGAAGGTTATGTATTGTACTATCGCTTGAAAATGGTGGACAAAGATGGCGCAGTTGCTAAAAGCAATGTGGTAACCGTAAATGTTCAAACTAATTCTTCTGTTTTGTTGTCTGCTTATCCTAATCCAGCAAGTGATAAATTGCAAATCTCTTATTTCTTAAAAGAAGCTGCTGATGCAAAAATTATCATCAGAGATGCTATCGGAAGAGAAGTTTATACTTCTACCGTAACTACTCCTAATTTATGGCAAAACTTCGAATTAGAGGTGAAAGACTGGACAACAGGCATTTATTACCTTTCTATCAACGATGGTCTTTCTTCTCAAGTAACCAAAATCGTGGTAGAATAAACATATAAGTACTAGTCCCTAAATATATTTATTTGTCGCACCGAAAGCCGTAAAGGTTTTCGGTGTTTTTTTTGTGAAAAATTACAGAAAATTCCTTGTCCGTTCCTCAATTAAATACGAAAACGCAGTTTTTCTTTCATGTAATTTACCAAAAATATTAATAAATTAATATTGAAATAGGGGAAAATAAATATAAATATATCAATATGGAATATTTTAGCAAGAAATTCTTTATAGAAGGATTAAAAATGACGGTAATGCATCCATTTTAAGAATAGTACTACAAGTAAAACAACTGGTTGTTTAATTTTCCATCAATTGGTCTATCTGTAAATAGCAGGAAATACATCCCCTTAACACATTGTTTATCAATAATTTAAAATATTTTCATAAATTATTCAATAAAAATCAATAAAAATCAATAAAAATCGTATCATTAATATGTCCTGTCCTCAACTTTTTATTCATTAAAAGCATGAAATAATAATCATTTAGTAATTAGATGTTTTTTCTGAATAAAATTACCCGACAACGATTTTACCGCATTTATATTTTTCTACATTAATTAGTATATTATTATGTAGTAATAACAAAAATTTCAACCGGATGATTATTTGATAAAAAATATTATCAAATATAATAATTCTTTCACAATGAAATTCTAAAAATATACTAGAATACTGTAAATCAGCCACTTTGACATTTTGTTGCATTAATATTTTGCCTATCTTTGCATACACAAACAAGGTCGTTCTCTATTCTAACTAATATTTCCCCCTCCAGTTCTTTTTCAAACCTTGTTTTAGATTTCTTCTCTTATTTCTGTTACTTTTAACGAATTCAAGCCTCATGAAAAAGACGTTACTCTTGGGATTAATAACATTCCTACTACTTACACAAAGCGCATTCGCGCTTAGTTCTTCTATGATTACCATAGAAAGAACTACCTCTCCACACTTGAATGACGATAGCAACCTCGCCTGCAATTCTAATGCGGCACAAAGCTATCAAGGTCCTCACGCTGCTTACGTTGGTTTCAAGATTACCAATATAAGTGGTGCGCCCCTTTCTCGTGTAAACGTTGCTTTGAGCAACTTTAGCACAACTCCTTCAGGTTATACACCTTGGGGTCTGTCAGGCGGGCAAGCAAATAGCCAACTTATTGGCACCTTGGCTCCAGGAGCATCAGACATTGTTTATTTCTTCGTTGCTTATCCTTGCCAAACGAATGTTATTTGCAAAACAACAATTACCGTTTCTGATATTAATCCAGGAACTGTAAGTCAGTTATTTAACTTCGGTACACTTTCTACTATCAGCGCAAATGCAGGTGGTATCTATATTAGCCAAGTTACTGCGGGCGATAATCATGTGGTAGGTGGAATCTCAGATATTACTGTTACCTATAATTTTGGAAATGTGCAATCCTTAGAAACATTCAATTTGCAACCTTGCGGAAATGTAGATTT
>JBJXGU010000335.1:0-5582 GCA_046160245.1 Bacteroidia bacterium | reverse complement strand
CTGGTAAAAAAGTAGACAATTTGATTGCTACGATTGATATGAACGGACAACAAATTGATGGTGCTACTAATGATGTACTTCCTATGGGTGACTTGAAGGCAAAGTGGGAAGCTTTCGGCTGGCAAGTACTTAGCATGAAAGGAAATGATTTGGAAGAAGTACGTGCTACTTTGTTAAAAGCAAAAACTCAAACTGGATTAGGAAAACCGATTTTAATTTTAATGGAAACGATCATGGGTCACGGTGTTGATTTTATGATGGCCGGACATAAATGGCATGGAATCGCACCCAACGATGATCAATTAGCAGATGCTTTAAAACAAAATCCAAGTACACTTGGAGATTATTAATGCTGACGCTTTATTTATTTATTTATTAAAAAATATACATCAAGTCAGGTCAGCATTATTCAAAAAATACAATTAAAAAAGGAATTACGAAAGGAATAATTTGAAAAAAAACATCGGAAGTAAAATTATTTTCTCTTTACTAGCAGCTATTCTGTTAAGTACTGGGATGGTTATGGCTCAGAAAAAATCGCCAGAGCAACCTACTCGCATCCTTTTTCTTTTTGATGCATCGCAAAGCATGTATGCGCGTTGGGAAACCAATACAAAATACGAAGTAGCGAAGAAGATGTTGAGTGAGATGGTCGACAGTTTAAATGACATGACCAATTTGGAATTGGCATTGCGAGTTTATGGTCATACTAAAAAATATCCGCCTCAAGATTGTGACGATACTCGATTAGAAGTCCCTTTTGGAAAGAATAATAGTTTCGCCATTAAAAAAAGATTAGAGGAAATCAATCCATCAGGAACTACACCGATAGCACGCTCTTTAGAAGAATGTGGTGGTGATTTCCCAAAATCTCAAGCGAGAAATATAATTATTTTAATCACAGATGGGATTGAAGAATGTAATGGAGATCCTTGCGCAGTATCGGCCATGCTTCAGAAAAAAGGAATTGTATTAAAGCCATTCGTCATCGGATTGGGATTGAATAAAGATTTCATTAAACAGTTTGAATGCATCGGAAATTATTTTGATGCTACCGATGAAACACAATTCAGAAATGCTTTCAATATTGTGATTACTCAAGCATTGAATAATACCACCGCTCAGGTGAACTTACTCGATATTCAATCACATCCCACCGAAACCAATACCAGCATTACTTTCTACGATCAACGAAGTGGTGCAGTTCTTTATAATTTTATGCATACCATCAATGCTAAAGGTGTACCTGACACAGTTCAGATTGATCCATTAGGAATGTATCGAGTTACTGCGCATACGATCCCTTCGGTAAGTAAGGACAGTGTTATACTTACTGTAGGAAAGCATACAATTATTGCATTGGATGCTCCGCAAGGCGATTTGCAATTAAAAATAGATGGTGCTAATGAGTATAAAAAACTGTATGCCATTGTTAGAAAGCATGGAGAAAAAGCAACATTAAATGTGCAAGAGTTTAGTGATATCACTCGGTATATTGTAGGTGATTATGATTTAGAAGTGCTTACGTTGCCTCGCATCCACATCAACAATGTAAATGTGGCTCAAAGTAAAACTACCTCTGTTCAAATTCCAACGCCCGGCATAGCAACCATCATTTGCAATGCTCCAGGTTATGGCGACATTTTAGTAGAAAAAGATAATAAACTAGAATGGGTAGATCGCATCTCCCTGAATAGCGTAAAGGAAAGTATTGTTTTGCAACCCGGACTCTACCGCATCGTTTTCCGACCTAAGAATTCACAATCTGTCATCTATACTATCGAAAAAACATTCCGCATCGCTTCCGGAATTAGCATCAGTGTAAACATCAATTAAAACATACCACATCATATCCCATGAAAAAATATACATTTAGTGAAAAGAAAGATACTCGTTCAGGTTTTGGCGCCGGATTACTCGAGGCAGGAAGAAAGAATGAAAATATTGTAGCTCTGTGCGCAGATCTTACTGGATCATTGAAGATGGATGCTTTTGCAAAAGAATTTCCAGCACGTTTCATTCAAGTTGGAATTGCAGAAGCGAATATGATGGGGATCGCTGCCGGACTTACTATTGGTGGAAAAATTCCATTCACAGGTACGTTTGCGAATTTCAGTACAGGACGCGTGTACGATCAAATACGTCAGTCGATTGCTTATTCAGATAAGAACGTAAAAATATGCGCTTCACATGCGGGATTAACCTTGGGAGAAGATGGTGCCACACATCAAATTTTAGAAGACATTGGATTGATGAAAATGTTACCCGGAATGACTGTGATTAATCCTTGCGATTTCAATCAAACCAAAGCAGCTACTTTAGCCATAGCTGAACATCATGGTCCTGTTTATTTACGTTTTGGACGGCCTGCTGTCCCAAACTTTACGCCTGCCGATCAGAAATTTGAAATCGGAAAAGCAGTCATGCTGAATGAAGGTACTGATGTAACCATTATTGCTACAGGACATTTAGTTTGGAAAGCCATTGAAGCTGGTGAGCAATTGGAAGCGATGGGAATTTCGGCAGAGATCATCAACATCCACACCATTAAACCCATCGATGAAAAAGCCATTTTAGATTCATTGAAAAAAACTGGTTGTGTAGTAATTGCTGAAGAGCATAATCGCATTGGTGGATTAGGTGATACGGTTGCACAAGTTTTAGCGGTTAACTTCCCAAGTCCACAGGAATATGTTGCCGTTAACGATTCATTTGGAGAAAGTGGAACTCCCGAGCAACTCATGAAAAAATACGGATTAGAAGCAAACAATATTGTGGAAGCCGTACAAAAAGTAATGGCTCGAAAACGAGTGCTGGCTTAATAAAATTCTTTTTAGGGTGCGATTAAACCATTAGGGGAGTAGAGTGTCGAACTTGAAAATCCGATTTATTTATTTGTGTTTATGGCTGAACTAAGCGATCAGGAATTATTGGCAATGTTTAGAGATTCGCAAGCGAATGCTCATTATGCCTTTAATTTGATTATAAAAAAGTACCAGCAAAGAGTGTATCTCCATGTTCGGAGAATGGTTATTGTACATGACGATGCCAACGATTTAGTTCAAAATACTTTTATAAAAGTGTGGAATCATTTAGAAGGATTTAGGGAAGATAGTCAACTTTTCACCTGGATTTATCGAATTGCTACCAACGAATGCTTAGCCCATCTAAAACAGAAGCGAAAACGCTTTTTTCTACCCATTCATGATGTAGAACACGAATTAAAAAACCATGTTAACAGCATGATTCCTTTCGATTCCAACAAGCTAGAATTGAAATTACAACAGGCTATATTAGGTTTGCCTGAGAAACAGAGACTAGTCTTCAATCTTCGCTACTACGACAATATGAAATACGAGGAAATGTCGCAAGTATTAGGGACATCGGTAGGCGCTCTCAAGGCTTCTTATCATCACGCAGTGACTAAAGTAGAAAAATATATTCTTACCGATTAAACCAAGAAGTGCTAAACGCCTCTTAACAACAAATCATGACACAGCATACAAACCCTATAGAAAGAGAAAATGAGTTGAAGGATGCCCCTACTTTAAGGAATCTTCCTACTTCTGATTTCTTTAATGCACCAGATGGGTATTTTGATAACTTAAGTTCCAGAATTCAAGATCGGATTCAAGAAAATAAAAGCAAGACGTACATCATTCCCGTTTTTCGTCCTGCTTTTGTTGGAATTAGTTTTACGTTGATGATTATTTGCATCAGTCTCCTTTACTTCAATTCCATCAACAGCAAAACTGATAATCAAGTCCAACTGGAGTCACCTAGCCTTGACGAAATTATTGATAGCGGTTATTATCTCGATTTTGAAGAGGCAGTGCTTGCAGAAACTTTATACGATTTACCTAGCAAGAACGACACTACCCAACTAAATACACAAGACCTTGAATTAGAAAACTACCTCATTCAATCCATGAATGAAACCACATTATTAAACGAATTATAATGCGTACTATGAAAAAAATTATCTACACCTTACTCTTTGCTTTACTATGCCTATTCAGCTATGAATCTGTAATCGCTCAACCCGGAGGAGGTCGAGGCGAAAGAATGAAAGACATCGAATCCATGAAAATCGCTTTCATCACCAAACGTCTTAGTCTAACTCCCGAAGAAGCAAAGGTTTTTTGGCCGGTTTATGATGAATATTCAACGGAGATGAAATCAGTGCGAGAAAATAGAGTGAGTAATCTGAAAGAAGCCAAGGGTGAAATAGACAATTTATCGGACAAAGAGGTAGACAATATTATCGCTGATGACATTGCACTTCGTCAACAAGAAGTCGATATTTTGAAAAAATACCATCCTCGATTTAAGCAAGTCTTACCCATCAAGAAAGTGGCGAAATTATTTAAATCGGAAGAAGAATTTAAACGTGAATTGCTGGAGAAAATTCGCGAACGCAAGGCGCAAGGCAAGGGCGGAATGCGGAAATAAGTATCTCTAAAATAAATGGAATAGGTAGTGAAAAATTCAAGTTGGTTACAATACTATTTAAGTTTAGGAATTTCGAACAAACTTTTTGAGACTTCAATCAATTGAATCAATTAAAGTAGTTTGGCTTTATCTGACTTTTGATTTGAGTTTTTTTATGACACTATCTTTGCTAACTTTTTTTACCTTATCTACAGACTTTAATAATTTTGATAAACCAAGATCTTCAAGATCTTCATTAGACATTGTAGAAGCAGTAACTCCTAGCTTCTTGAGCAAGTCACTTATGAACTTAAATTCAGTATCGGTTTTTGGAGTTATAAGTATGGCTTTCATAAAAATAAATATACAAAAAAGGAGAATATAGAGCTATAATTCATTTATTCCCGACACGTTGTGGTGTGTCTGACCCAGAGCGATGTTTCAATTTGTTGGGATACTAAAATTACAAATTAAGATTTAGGTAGCTCAATGTCAGCCTCGATGTATCATAAGCAAATGACCTATTATAAGAAGTTTTGATTTAGTGTTTTTTAAAATTTGATTGAAAGTTGTAGATGACCTCCTAATCCCAATTCAACAATTTTTTGAAGTGTAGAAATTCGAACTTCTTTGATGTTGTTCTCGATCTTAGAAATGTAACCTTTGTTAGTTCCGCATTTCTCTGCAAGTTCTTCCTGAGTCATTCCTTTTTCTAAGCGAGCTTGTTGAATCATAAATCCAAGTTTAAAAGATTCATATCCTTTGTCAAACTTTTCACGTTTGGTAGCTCCTTTTTTTCCGTATTGCTCATCGATAAACTGATCGAGAGACTTAGTATTTTTCTTCTGTTTCATATTCTTGTTTTATTTTAAGTGCTTTATCGATTTCAGATTTTGGCGTCTTCTGTGTCTTTTTCTGAAATCCATTAGCTAATACAATAATTTTTCCGTGATCAAAAAAGCAAAAAATTCTAAATATGTCGCTTCCTTGCGATACTCGTATTTCATAAAGTCCATCTGTTCCTTCAATATGCTTGAAGTATTCTACTGGAATCTGTTGAGTGATTTCTATCACTTTGAATGTCCAGAGGATTTTGTCTTTTACTTTCTGTCGTTGTTTATTATAGAACTCAGTAAAATAATCCTTATATA
>JBJXGU010000334.1:0-8714 GCA_046160245.1 Bacteroidia bacterium | reverse complement strand
TCCTCTTCTTGCTTTTCTTCCGTACTTGCCGCCCCATGATGCAATCCTACATCAGTTTCCATAACGTATGCGTCCACTCTGCTAATTTCCTTGGGCTTGGTTCTTAATTGCATATAGCAGTGATTCTTCACCACCGTATGCAGCCAGGCCTTAAAAAATTGGATTTCATGTTTTTTTAAATCCGTTAGCATCTTTTCAAAGATCTGACTCACTGCATCCTTACTTGCATCTTCATCCTTCAAATATTTCATGCAAACGGCATAAACCATATGCGTATAACGCTTAAAAAGAATGCCCACACCCTCATTCCCTTTACCGGACTTGTAAAGTGCAATTAATTCTTCGTCGCTATGTTGATGGAGGGATGTATTCACAGATTCGAGGAATCAAAAGTAATAAAGGCGCATGAGTTTTTTAGGTTGTTATGAATTGGTTGTATAAGAAAAGGAAAATATAATGAGCTCGTACTTTAAGTTGTAGTAATAACGTTATTTCCAAGGGTTAAGATGGTCGATACAGCAAAATATGCCCAATTTCCCATAAAACATATTTCTGAACAATACCGATCTTCGCTGAAACTGTTTCTATATTTACAACGTAAAATTTAATAAGAATAATACCATTTGAAAGAAGTTAATTTAAGTATCGAATTAGAAAACATCGTTGACTTTTTTGGAGTAAACGATGCTAATTTAGAGGTGATCCGTCGTAGTTTCCCTGCTCTAAAAGTTGTTGGAAGAGGTCATGAAATAAAAATTATTGGTGAACCTGAGATGGTGGCCGAAGCCGAAGCTAAAATCTTGAAGTTGATGTCGTACTTTCGTGAAAACGGAATGTTGACACCTACGGAAGTGGATTTTATCTTGGGAAATAAGAAATCTAGTAACGTTGATCCGAATGGAAAATCGTCTTCTCCTGGTGCCGCTGATGGACGTGATGTTCTCGTTTTTGGTCCGAGTGGATTATTAGTTCGTGCACGTACTCCGAATCAGCGAAAATTAGTAGAGTCGAGCGAGAAAAATGATATCGTTTTTGCCATAGGACCTGCCGGTACTGGTAAAACTTATACCGCAGTGGCCTTAGCCGTTCGTGCTCTCAAGAATCGCGAAATTCGCCATATTATTTTAACTCGTCCAGCCGTGGAAGCTGGTGAGCATCTCGGTTTCCTTCCTGGCGATTTGAAAGAAAAAATTGATCCCTATTTGCGTCCCCTTTACGATGCTTTGTTTGATATGATTCCCGGTGAAAAACTGAAAACATTTTTGGAGAATGGTGTCATCGAAGTAGCGCCTTTGGCATTTATGCGCGGTCGGACATTAGATCATGCGTATGTGATTTTAGATGAGGCACAGAACGCTACGGAGAGTCAATTAAAGATGTTTTTAACGCGGATGGGCCCCAATGCGAAAATGATTGTAACGGGTGATATGTCGCAGGTAGATTTACCTCGCAACCAGCCTTCCGGATTAATTCAAGCGACACGTATTTTGAAGAATATTGATGGAATTGGTTTGGTCTTTTTAGATGCTAGTGATGTAGTTCGCCATCGATTGGTGAAAGATATCATCCATGCCTACGATAAACCCATCCATAAAGAAGAGCATAAATAAAGTTTTGAACTTATTTAAGTTATTGCAAATTAATTTATTAAGTCAAATTTAGGTGCGCAATCTCCATATCCACCAATTTTAGTCCTATTAACTCATCGAAACTAAAATTACTTTTGTGGAAAGAGCCATCGTATGGAACAAACTATGACCGATTCTCAATGCATTACCAACACGCAGTTGAAGCTTCCTGAAATCACTTCGGTGTATCAAGGCAAGGTGAGAGATGTGTATATCATCGACAATAAATTAATGGTATTGGTAGTATCAGATCGCGTTTCGGCATTTGATGTGGTGATGCCGCGTCCTATCCCTTATAAAGGCCAAGTGTTAAATCAACTTGCTGCTTACTTTTTAGAAGCTACGAAGGATATTTGTCCAAATTGGATTATCTCCGTTCCCGATCCCAATGCATCCATCGGAATTTTTTGCAAGCCCTATAAAGTGGAGATGGTCATTCGTGGATTCCTTACTGGACATGCTTGGAGAGAATACAGCGCAGGAAAACGTTTAATTTGTGGAGTTGCCATGCCTGATGGAATGCGTGAGAATGAAGCATTCCCTGAGCCCATTATCACACCAACCACTAAAAGTGATGCGGGGCATGATTTAGATATTTCGAGAGAAGAAATTATTGCTCAGGGAATTGTTTCGGAAGAAGAATATAAACTCATGGAAAAGTATACGCGCGACCTTTATCTACGCGGCGTAAAATTGGCAAATGATAAGGGATTAATTTTAGTAGATACTAAATATGAATTTGGATGTGCCAATGATAAAATATTTTTAATTGATGAAATTCATACTCCCGATTCGTCGCGTTATTTTTATGCAGATGGATACGAAGAGCGCCTAGAGCGAAATGAACCACAGCGACAATTAAGCAAAGAATTTTTACGTCAGTGGTTAATCGCCAACAATTTTCAGGGACTCGAAGGACAAACAATTCCTGAATTCACGGATGAGTTTGTTGCTGAAGTTAGCAATAGATACATTGAGCTCTACGAACAAATCACCGGCCTCAAATTCGAACGCAGCGAAAGCTCCAACATCACCGAACGCATCGAAGACAATTTAAACCGCGCCTTGCATCCATTGATTGCGGGGATATAGATTATTGTTTTATAGTATTTTTTATAGAGTTAACACTATGTTGTTAATGTATCTAGTTATATTTAATTTTTGGTTCTGCTAATATTGGTAAATTAAAACACGGATGACACGGATGACACGGATAAATTGGATTAATGCGGATTTGTTATAGCTGGCTTTAAGAAACTCAGTCAGCTCTAAAAGAGTTCATTTAATATGAAATTTCTTGAAGCTTTAAGCTTGTAGCTTAAGGATTGAAGAAAAAAACTAAGGAGCAGAGAAATCAAAACTCTTAACAACATTGTTAAACAACAAAGGATTTTTACTCCAAGTTTCGATGCAATTGCGGTGTTTTATAGCAATGTAAAAAGATTGATTAAGTACGGATGGCGGAAAAACAAACTGACCATTTCCATTGATGTCAATGGTGTTGGTTACTGTATGGGCTAAACCATAAGGTGCTAAAGTATCATGCAATTCAACCGTAATGGTGTCGCAAAGATTGGGATTGGTGATAGGTTCGGCAACGGCCAACAAACTTCCGGGTCCTGTGTAAAATCCTTGTATATACATTTTTATGTTAAGTAAAACACTGTTAATGGGAGTATATTCATAAGCACCCATATCGACTGTTGAATTATTGATTCGATTGTTATTGAGAATGTCGGTGAGTGGCACTCCTGAATTACTTCCTGCATTAATACATGGCGATGAATTCTGCAACTGTAAACCATCATCATTGGAGAGCCAGCTATTATCTACTCCAGCACCAAGACTAATGTTTGTAAATAGTGGATTTGCATTCAAGTTTCCTGTGGTTGCACCTGAAATTGTATGTGGTGGGTTTTGACCTGTTAAATTGATATCAGTATAAGTTGCAGAAAAAGTGGCTCCACCTAAAATTAAAAATTGTGGTCCGGTTCCAGAAACGGTATTACCCCAAAACACACAATTACTAAAACTTGGATTGCTGTTACCCGAACTACCACCACCTGAATTTAATCTGTCGGATACAATGGCGCCGCCATCAGCAGCGGTATTGTTTACAAAAGCTGTATTTAAAACCACTGGATTTGCATTTCCATTGTTACCTCCCCAACAATACATTGCACCTGCTCGTTGGATTGCAGTGTTGAAGTAAAAAACACAGTTAGTAATAGTTGGGCTTGCTGTGCCCGATAAAGCAAAGTTATCCATACCACCACCGCCAGAAGTTGCGGTATTAAAAGCTATGACACAATTAATAATGAGTGGATTTGAAACTCCACCCAGGTATCCACTATTGAAAATTCCAGCTCCAAAAACAGCCTGGTTATCAACGATAACACAATTGCGAATGGTAGGGCTACACACATTTCCTGCACCACTTCCATTATTGTAAATACCTCCGCCTAAACCATTGGTAGTAGTTGCAACTCGATTATCATTTGCGTCTCTAATAATAAAGCCATCTATAACAGCCGTATTGTTTAATCCTGTATTTTGAATAGTGTGATAACTATTGTCTGCTATACCTGGAATGCCAATTTCTGCGCTAAGAATACTGGTAAGGCCGTTCGTGGTGATGCGTTGTGAAAGCAAAGTTTCATTGCCAGAAAAACTTCCGTAAATGGCAACACCGTTTCGCATACTAAAAGAAATTGTTCTATTGATACCAGTAGTGGTTCGGTAGGTGCCAGCAGCGACCCAAACCTCATCGCCTACGTTAGAAGAATTAATGACTGATTGCAATGAATCTCCTCTATTGGAATTTATCCAGCTCGTTCCATCTAAATTGCCTGAGCCGCTTGGAGTAACGTAACGAGTGATAGCAAATGAAGAAGTTGAAATCCCTGATAAAAGAATCAACAATAATGCAAATTTTAATTTTACGGACGACTTTAAATACAAAATCATAACCTGTTTGTTTTAACTCTTTTCATAGCATATAAATATTCCAAAAAATCCAATTTTCAAGAATTCAATATTAAATAGGAGTATCCATTAAACGAATACTTTGTTATCCGTTTTTCAAATATAAGATATTTTCCAATTTCGTCCTAAATAAAACAGAAGAGAAGAAGTAGGAGTGGAAAATTTCCCGACCCAACTTCTTCAAATTTTACTCCCCTACATATTTCATCTAAACAATCGGTGTAATCCCCCTCGTCTTCCCGCAAACACCTTCAAAGAACTTCGCCATCAACGGAGCATCGGCCAATAAATCTCCGGAAGGGTAGAAGGGTAAATTAAAAAATACGAGTTTCTTTTTATAGTCGAGGCTACAGAACACGATGGGGATTTGTGCACCAAAGGCAATTTGATAAAATCCCGTTTTCCATTTCGAAACCGATTTGCGAGTTCCTTCAGGGGCTATGGCAATTACAAAATGGTCGTTGTTTTTTGCAATTTCTATGACTTGTTCAACTAGATTGGTTTTGTGTTGTCGATCGACAGGATACCCACCTAGACCATGAAAAATCCATCCAAAGGGTGCACGAAATAGCTCTTTCTTTCCCAAGAAATTCGACTTGAATTTTTTAATACTTCTAACGGCTACGCCTATCAGAAAATCCCAATTGCTGGTATGTGGTGCTACGACAATGATGTATTTTTTGATATCACGCGGTACATCGCCTTCGATTTTCCATCCACGTAAATAGAATATTAGTCTGTAAATGATTCTCACGGAATAAAGATAATTGATATTTCGGAATGGGAAAATTTTACTTGTTGATTTATTGAAGAATTGACATTTTTATGCTTTCGGTTGCTTTTCACTTGGCTAAATTTTCTCGCGAAGATTTCTATTGTTAATTCCAAATTTTATCTGATTATTGTAACTTTTTCATTCCCTCTCCCCTGGAGAGGTCGCGAAGCCTCGCGAAGGGAGAGGCTTGAACAATATGCTTACAATAACTTTTTCGCATACGAGTAATGCTTCCTTCTTCGCCAATTTCACTTGGCTAAATTTTTTCGCGAAGATTTCTATTGTTAATTCCAAATTTTATCAAATAAAATAATTATTTAATTCCCTCTGCCTTGGAGAGGTCGCGAAGGGAGAGGCTTGAACAATATGCTTACAATAACTTTTTCGAATACGAGTAATGCTTCCTTCTTCGCCAATTTCACTTCGCTAAATTTTCTCGCAAAGTCGCAAAGGAAGTGAAAAATTATAAAATTATATTTATAAGACTGAGTTTGGAATTAACTATAGAAATCTTTGCTAGAAAATTTTACAATAAAAAAAACCCTGACTAAAACCGAAGTTTCTGTCAGGGTTGAGATTATATGTGTACTGCGTAGTCAATGACGAAGCAGTATGTGTCCTGCGAAGTCAATGACGAAGCAGTATGTTGACTCGAATTACTCAGTAACTACTACCAAGTACTTCGATGCTTGCCAGAATTTTTCTGGATCGGTAATTTCGATTGCAGTTACTTTCTTGTTTTCAGAGAGTAAATTGTAACTTCCCGTTGGGTGAGTGCTTAACAATTTAGCTGACTTGGTGTTTAACTGTATTGTTTTTGTTGAAGTGAAATCAATTTGAGTGAATGCTTCACGGTTGAAATCAGGCACCATTGTTTTCGCTTTTCCTAGACCTAAGAATCCACCTTGCTTTGCTAATACTTTTTTATCACGAAGTGTTTTGTAATCACCTACTGTATAATAAGCAGTATGAAGCTTAGTAGTTTTGTCAGAGATTTCTGCAGCTTTTCTAGCATTATCAGTAATCATCGTGTCGATTTCAGTCTGCATAGTAGTAATCTTTCCATTCAACGCAAAAATGTTTTCATTTAATGAGTTGATGCTTGAATCACGAACCGCTAATTGACTGTTCAAAGAACCAATCATCTTTTCTAATTCAGCCACTTTCACATTCGATTTACGAACACGTGATTGTAGATCAGATAATTTTTTCTTGTTTTGATCGATCATCTGACGAATTCCTTCGATATCACCCATGATGCGTGTTTTTGCATCTTGAGAGATTTCTGTGTTATTCGCGCCTTCACGATTCAACATTTCTTCTTGTGCAGTTAAGCCTTCTATACTTGTTTGGATTTCTGCAATGTCTTGCATATATCCGTTGATAACTGAATCCTTAGCATCGTATTGAGCCATCAGACTATCACGCTCACGCATCATTCGTTCAACTTCAGTTTTGTAGTCAGGACCACAACTGATCATCAGCATCGCAATGCCGGCAAATAATAAGATATTTTTCATAGTAATTAGTTTAGGGTAAATTCCTCGCTTGTCAAAGGTAAACATAATTTCACCTACAATTATTGTCCATTCACCCAAATTTGTTAACAAGTTATGTTTATAACATCAGCCTCAGAAAAGCCAAAATTAACTTTAGATAAATATAATATATTGTTGAATATTATGCAGTTATAAAAAATATATGGACTCTTTTTAACAAAAACTGCTCGAATTTTTACCTAATATCCCAATATCTTCATCATACTTTTAGCGCTTTGTTCCTTGGCAAAGAGGCGAGTAGAAATCTTTCCTTCCTCATCCCGATCAATAATTACATGCTTGGGAGCCGGAATTAGGCAATGTTGAATTCCACCATATCCACCCAAACTTTCCTGATAAGCTCCGGTATGGAAAAAACCTAAGTATTGGGTTTCACCTTCTCTAAGTTTAGGTAAGAATACGCGATTTCGCACCGACTCCATAATATAGTAGTCGTCAGAGTCGCAGGTGATCCCTCCTAAGTTGACCCGATGAAAATCTCCATCCCAATGGTTTATGGCAAGTAATATGAATCGTTGTTTAATTCCCCAAGTATCAGGAAGTGTAGTGATGAATGAACTATCAATCATATTCCAAAGCTCATTATCGTTCTGTTTCTTTTGTGCAGCTACACTATAAAGTACAGCGCCGCTTTCGCCTACTGTAAAGGATCCGAACTCCGTCATGATATGTGGTTCAGGAACTTCTCTTTGAACACAAGCAGATTTTATTTGACGGATGATTTCATCCGCCATATACTGATAGTCGTAGTTGAAGTCGAGTTTGGTGCGAATAGGAAATCCTCCACCTATGTCTAAATACTCCAACTCAGGACAAAGTTTCTTTAACTCACAGTATAAATTGATATTCTTTTGCAATTCACTCCAGTAATATGCAGTGTCCGTTATTCCTGTATTGATAAAAAAATGGAGCATCTTTAACTCAAAGTTTTTATTGTTCTTGATTTCGTTTTTATAAAAATCAATGATTTCATTGTAACGAATACCCAAACGTGAAGTATAGAATTCTGCATTCGGTTCTTCTTCAGCTGCAATACGAATTCCAATTTTTTGCTTGCCTGAATAAGCTTTTTGTAGAGCACCTAATTCTTCTTTACTATCAAGAATAGTAATAAGATTTGTAAACCCATCATTCAGTAAGTCAGCAACACCATCTATGTAATTTTCACGCTTAAAGCCATTGCATAAAACAAAATTATCCCGATCGATTTTCCCATCTTTTACAAGCTCCTTTATGATGGAAATATCGAAAGGTGAACTCGTCTCCAAATGAATGTCATTTTTTAGTGCTTCATTTAAAACGAACTCAAAATGGGAACTTTTCGTACAATAGCAATACAAATAACTACCTTCGTAGTCTGCTTTCGCCATGGCAACGTTAAATAGTCGTTTTGCTTTCTGGATTTGAGAGCTAATCTTGGGAAGATAGGTGATTTTAAGTGGAGTACCATATTGATCAATGATGTCCATTAATGGTATTTCATTAAAAAACAACTGATTATCAATAACCTCGAAGTTGTCTTGAGGGAATTCAAAGGTTTGTTGAATTAGATCGATGTACCTGTTTTTCATAAATGTAAGTGAGTTACTTGTAAATTGGATTGCGAATGTAAGTAACTTGGATTAGTTATTAATGAATAATTAAATGAAATTAATCCAACTGGTTGGAGTAGTTTAAGCAGATTGAAGTAATTTGAAGTATAAAATATATGCACAAGAAAATTAAACTGATTGAAGTAAAATCCGAATTAGGCGCCGGCACACGAGG
>JBJXGU010000333.1:0-5593 GCA_046160245.1 Bacteroidia bacterium | reverse complement strand
TCTGATAATTATAAGGACATAATAGTGCAAAAGGTTTGAAGAAGCTTGTTTTTTTAAATTGGCCAATCCTGGCCTCTTTTTTGTTTATTTTTGTCCTTTTCTCATTTCACTTGCAATAATACAAGTTGAATAAAGCGTAGATGGTGTGCCTGGGATTCAAACCCGCGGACATAGCAGCATTATACCTCCTGCTTCGTCCTGTTTACCGCCCCCCCGCTACAGCTCGGAGGGGGTTTGGTAAATAAAACCCCTACTTTCTATCTACGACCTTTTACATGCACTAATCCCCGCCAAAATTTAAAATCATCGTACGTAGGTAACATTTTAAAAAATAATTTAAATATTTGGTTTATGATTTAATAAATGAGGTGTTGTAAAAAATTATCAATGTAAGACTCGGGAAGAGTACGTCGCAAAACTTTTTCCTCTTTTCTCTTATGTAGGTACCTGACGAAATTACATTTTGAAAAATAATTAAAATATTTGGTCTATGTACATTCAATTTAATAAATGAGGTTGAGATGTTGCATAAATATATGAACAAGAATATATTACGCATCCTATTTTTTTTAAAAATAAATTTTTGGCTGCTTTCTATCAACGACGCATTTTATACAGTCATGCAATCAGTGCAATCATCCCCAGCAAAATTTTACAGTCATGCAATCGGTGCACTCATCCTTGCCAAAATTTAAAAGTCATGTAGGAGGGGGTTTGGTAAATAAAACCCCTGCTTTCTATCTATGCCCACTGGGGCTTTGTTATTGCGAGTAGCCGACGGCGGTGGCTACTGACCTGACAACGACATTGATGAGTACATGGCTCAACGACTCAAACGGCTGTTGGAAGACGGTCGGATTGATGTCTTGGTCAATGCGATTGATGCATATATGAGGCCCAATTTACCAGTGTGTTTCATATACCATGATCGGCACAAATGTACCCATCACGACATCTGAAACCACATTGAAAGATTGGCCTCATGTATGCATCAATCGCATTGACCAAGTCATCAACGCAACCGTCTTCCAACAGCTGACATTTGAGTTGTTGAGCCATGTACTCACCAATGTCGTTGTCAGATCAGTAGTCACCGCCATCGACTACTGAATTGGACATGACATTGATGCATACATGACTCAGATTAAACAAAATTACATTTTGAAAAATAATTGAATTATATTTATTTTATTTATACTCAATTTAATAAACATGGTTTAGGTGTTGAACATAATATCAGAATGAGAATATTTACGCACCCTATTATTTTTCAAAAACAAAAAAAAATTCCGGAACGTTATTTCAAGAATAAGAAGTATTATCCGTCCAGCCGTTTGGATTTCTATAGAGAACAGACACACACACAGTCACCTTTATTATATAGATAAGTAGTATTAAAGTGCATAAGTTTTAAGAATAAAAATAAAAAAACCAGCAAAACAGTTTTGTCACGCCCGGGACTCGAACGATGAACATCGTAAGATCAAACATCACAAGAGTTAACGCTACCGATACGCTACGAAAACTGCCCAATTAAAGGGCATAAATTTTAAGCCTAGATTCTTAATCTTTTCAACCTTGGAAAAATAAAAATTAAAAACAGCATTCTAAAACAGTTTTGTCACGCTCCGGTCGCGAACCATAGATCGAAGTTGCATTCGGTCCTGAGATCAACCACACAATGGTGTACGCTACCGTTTGCGCTACGGAAACTGCTCGGTTCTAAAACACAAATTTAAAGTCTAAATAGAGTTTTATGAACACCATCTAGCGGACAAAAAAACAATAAAATATGACGGCAAGTTTCAACACTGCTACTACTAGGAGGGGGTTTAATGTTTAAAGATTCGGTGAGGTCCATGCCGGCGCTGTCTTACAAGTCCTGCATGGATCAGAAACAAAAGGGAGAAATGCATGGGGTAAAGCATCGACCTTCCTTCCTCCTTACAGCTATCGATATTTTGCTCAGACAGGGGGTGGGGGCAAGGACGGAATAAACTTCAGCCTAAAAATACATCAACAAAATATTCCGTTTGAAATGGAATTTACAGTTACTGAAGCTTTGGTAACCTTGGCATTGTTAAAAAGGAATTACTTTATAAGTGCTTATCCTGGTAAAATAGTGATCGGTGAAATTTCTAATTACCAATTTGAAACAAATAAGAGTTTTATCATTCATAGATGTGAATATCGACAATTTTTTAAAGCCATCAGGTGTATTATAAGAAGTGCAAACACTAATGAAGATGATAAACAACCTTTTTTGTCCGATTTAGACCACCTCTATTTTTGGGACGTAACTAGCGCTTCGATCAAGTTTGGCATAGAAAAAAAGTTCGAAACCATTTATACAACAGTTTTTACTATTGATGAATTCAATAACTTTTTGCTTTGTTTCAATGAGCTTATTCCATCGAGCCTTTTACTTCGCAGTGTTGAATTAAATCTATTTCAAAAGCTTGCAAAATTAGAAGTGGACGAATTTTTTGATCTGACTGAAAATAAGTCAAGCCTATCAATTTACACAAAGGAGCCCATCGAAAAACAAAAAGATTTACTAATCCTTGTAAAAAATAACATTGATATTATAATTATAATGCATAAAATCAATGAAATAGTTAAAGCAGATGAAGATTTAAAAAATTTTTTGTTGGATATCTAGTGCAAATTCTAACAATCTTATGCGCCCCGACCAAACCATTTTTATTTGCAGTACAACCAATTTAATCTTTTTAATCTGACTAAAATTTACTTACTCGTTAAGAAAAAGTTATAATGGCACGTTGCAAGCGATACCTTGACTCAATCTCTAATCGACCTTGTGAGCTATACGACCTTACCACGTGTTCCGACGACTTCGACATCCTCTCTTGCCGGTCTTTGGGTTTTGCACGAGTTCGACCTTGCGCAAGATTTTTATGTCCAACAAAAGTAAGTACTTCATTATATTAAATTTTGTTTGAATGCTCAATAGTGTTCTGGATTACTTAGCTGGCATTTTGTTAATGAAAATGGTCTTTGAGGTACTTTAAAAAAGGCCTTCTTTTTATCATAGTGTAAACAAACCTCTAGTGTCGTATTTAACTTTAATAGGTTACAACTACGGCTCCTTTGGTAACGTCTGGGTCATGGAATACTACGAAGCCCAATACACGTACTATTTCTACCCAAACTGTTACATCATCGCTTTCAACGTTTGCTACCGGACCGCCGAGTACTCGTATATCTCCAAGGGAAGCTATACCTTACCGTACGCCTACGCCGGCTCCTGCTGATCTACCTCAGCTACCTCTAGCTGCGTTTGCAACTTCCGGAAACGCAATTGTTATTGGCATCGTTGGATTCGTACTGCTCGTGGTCTTTATTGGCCTTATTCTTTGTGGCTTAAAGGTAATTAATTTTTTGCACTAAGATACTAATTTTGGATTAGAGGAAATAATTAATAGCTAATACGTTTGGGTACAATTGAAGCTCAAGCTGCATAATATTTATTGCACAATCTGAGGTTAAATAGAGTATTTCTTAACATGAATAATCTTTTTCATCTACAAAACGGTCTAGTCTAACTTTGAGAACCTGTAAAATGTTAAAGACATTGGTCGATCACTTTCTTAGGTCCCAATTTAGCCTCTCCCAATTATTCTCATTGATTTACCTCTTATTTTTGCTTAATCATTTCTTATAGCTGTACTGCTTTGTTCGGAAAGCTCTGAGGAATGACAACCCGATTGATCATCGAGGTTCAATTATAATCAATTGAGTGTTATTGCAAAAGTTAGAAACTATTTTGTAATTTTTTAAAAGATATGTTCATTCTATTTAAATGCTAGAACAATTGCAATTTACACTCAATTAATTGTAAATTGATACAGGTTTTGGTGAACATGACGCTGCGACTGAGAGCAACGTTCGAGACTATCCGGTATCGTTTTGGGCAAATGTCCGGAAGAGTCTTTGGTAATATTAAATTTTATGTTTCTTTTGAAAAGATAGAATGGTCCTGTAACAGTAATTGCAGAATTAGGGTTAATTTACACAATGACAAAACCCAACATAGGCTATTTCTATCCTGTTATTGCAAATCGCTAACCTAGCTCAAAAATTTTCGATTTTTGTCATTGTGTAAACAAGCCTTAAATATTTACTTCTGGTTTAATACCTACTTTGGGATTGTTAAACCAGTTACAGTAAATTACTTGCAATTTTTGTTGCAGGATCCCACAAAGCTGAACGAAGATCGTCTAGACCCTCTAGATTGGCTTTGAGGATAAATCAGACTAGACAAAAATCTAGACTTTTCATTTTTCATGAAAATCAGATGTTTTGGCTCGTTCCGCCATTATCTGACATTCTTTGTAGAAATCGGGCATCACTAAAGCAGTGCAAAGATGTCCTGTGGCAATACGTACTTATCAATGATTTGCTAGACAAACAAAATAGAGCATTTTTCTGGCCTGATTCATCTCTTGCAAAAATCTTTGGTTCTGGCAAAATTCACTCATTTCACATGACGAAGTATCTATTAGAACAATTCTCTTTGCAACATGTAAGCAATTGGTTAATATATTTTTGAATAGCTTTGATCTTGTACTTATCCTTTATTCTTGCTGCAATTGCTTAAACTTAAACTATGTGTTATCAAAAGTGAACTTAATCATTTCTAGTAAATAATGCTTATATTAAAAATGATCTACTCTTTATTACAGCATCTGTTCGTGCCCGAATCTCGTTCGGTCCTGTTCGAGGTCAAGCTGCTGGCCATGCCGAAGACGATCGCCACCCGCTTCTGACGGACGAAGACTCTTTTGACGAGGACACGCACGATTGCTATGAAAGTAATTGCTACGGTTACGATCAGGAAAGCAGCGACAATGATGCCCAAAGCGAAACTGAAACCGAAGCCCAAAGCGAAACTGAAACCGAAGCCCAAAGCGAAAGCGAAACCGAAGCCCAAAGCGAAAGCGAAACCGAAGCCCAAAGCGAAACCGAAGCCCAAAGCGAAACCGAAGCCCAAAGCGAAACCGAAGCCCAAAGCGAAACCGAAGCCCAAAGCGACGATGACGACGATGATGTCGAGTCCGACCCGAGCTACACACCAAGGTTAAGATGTCCTTTGCCTCTTGTCAAGATTTGGTCGAGTCCAAGAAAACGTTGAATGGTGTTAGTATTTTTCCGGTCCTTTAAAACTGTGAAGAGGCTAACGATTATTTGTAGAGTTCTTCCTTTTAGTTTTGTAGGAAATGAAACTGCCAAATTATGGACAGCTTGAATTTTTGATTTTATTTACCTATCTCGAAACCTAAAAGTAACATGCAAATTTTCACCCATTCATGTTTTCAAATTTGTCAGAAAACTGACAAACAATCAATCCCACTGTAAAGCAGCATTATACCTCCAATGCTGCTTGTAATCGTAATCCGAATTGTAATCGTAATCCGAATCGTAATCCGAATCGTAATCTCAATTGTAATCTCAATCGTAATCTCAATCCGAATTCGTCAATTTTAATATCATGATACCTGCGGTTTAATCTAACTCTTTGTATAATTCTAACGTTTTGGAATTCTGAGTAGATACAATCCGTACAGTAATT
>JBJXGU010000332.1:0-3483 GCA_046160245.1 Bacteroidia bacterium | reverse complement strand
ACATTGCAGCCCGCTTAGAGCAAGCTGGCGAACCGGGTAGAATCAACATCTCCGAAAACACTTACCAACTCGTTAAAGATAAAATTCGTTGCAGCAGCCGCGGTAAAATCAATGCGAAATATAAGGGTGATATCAATATGTACTTCGTTTCATGATTGATTTTGTTAGGTGACACAAATTTTCACTTCAGATCGGAAAGGCTGCTAGCTTCTAGCTGCAAGCTTCAAGGGTGAAAATTGTAGCGAAATAATTGTTCTCCGAAATTTATTTCCACTGCGCCCGCTGCGTGAACGTTGCGACCGTTGCGTTTAAAATGAAAACAATTTAAGAACTAGAATTTTAAAACCTCTCATCAAATAAATTTCGCATCGCGAAGCCTCGCGACGTGTACATTCGCTCCCGACCTATCGGGATCGCGTCAAAGGAAATTCGTATCCTTCCAACTAGTTTTACTTCCTTCCAAAGTCCGCCGGTATCTCTCCCCACACTTCGGTTTCCCATTTTAAAATTGGATTTTTGTAGGGATTGTTTTCTAGCCATTTTTCAGCTCTGTAAATCAAATCAAACAACTCGCCATTCTTGTTATTCATTTCTAGTTTGGTGCCGCATTTTTTTTTCTTAATCCACGCCATCGCCGTTTTGGAATCGGTGTACACAATTTTGGTATGAAGCTCTTGTTGTTTTAAAACGGCGAGTCCGTGTACGATAGCTAAAAATTCTCCAATGTTGTTAGTGCCTTGTGGGTAGGGTCCACGGTGAAAAATTTCATCCCTCGACTGAAAATCAACACCACGATATTCTAATAGTCCAGGATTACCACTGCACGCCGCATCTACACAAATACTATCCTTGTTCGGACTTCCCACATTACTTTTTGATGTGCTTGAAGTAGGGGAGGAGGAGCTTGCTTTTTTATAAATATGCTTTGCAGGATTTTGAGAGTAGGCTAATTCCGCTTCTTGTTTGTTTGGATACGATTTGTATTTCGCGTTGGGCCATCCCTCAATATTCTTTTTGCATTCATCCCACGATGCATAAACACCTGGACGACGTCCTTCCCAAACTGTATAAAATTTTTTCCCCGCCATGTTGCAAATTTAATCTAAAAAGAAATCTTTCACTCAAACTGTTCATAAATGAATTGAACAAACGAATCTTTGCGTCCTGATTTCTTTCGGGATTGCGAAAAAAATTGTCGTAGCGTAGCCTTTGTGTCCTTTGTGAAGAACTCCGTGCTCTTTGTGTTAAAAGACAATCAATAAAAGCCTTTTAGCATCATCATAAATTAAAAATAATATTCATTCTTTGACAATTACAATTACTTCTATAAAATAAACTATCTTTTACCACAAAGAGAACAAAGATTTACACAGAGGGACACGGAGTAATTATATTTTTTTGGTCTTAACCATATAAATTCGAATCCAGAGTTTGCCAAATTAAGTAAAAAAAATTTAGCTTCAAACTAGCAAGGTTATGATCACGAAAAAAAATAAATATAAATTAATTTTTCTCTACTAAACTATTCTCAATGATTTTACCAATGGAATCATTTAAAAAATTAGGAATAATACAACCTTGAGTTAAGTTAATTTTATCGGGATCATTCAAATGCAATAACATTTCATCGTATTTATCTTGTCCATGATGTTTCACAACAATTTCTTTTTTATCGGAACGCAATAAATAATGCAACATCCCTACAGGATCGGCTTCGGGATGAAACTGTGTGCCGATCATCTCAGGGCTAAAACGAAATCCCATCACCGCTCGCTCATAGTCTACATGCGGACGCTCTTTTTCTATCGCTAATATTTCAACGCCCAATTTCTTGAGCCGTTCAACATCCGGTTGTACCACTTGCCAATCTCGGCTATCTACTACATGAAAGGGGTCGGGTAAATCTTGAAAGCAAATTTCATTTTTACCGGCTTCTAGTTTATGAACTGGGAAAATTCCAAACGCAGTGGAATGACGTTTAATTACGTCAGCTACATCCAAATGGCGTGACATTAATTGAAACGAATGACATATAAAGAAAACGAATTTTTTATTCTTTGAAGAAGATCTATTGTGATTCCAAAGTTTATCAATTAAATTGAAATAGTCTTTTTCCCATTGCGCTCCTACATCTTCGAGTGGACTCCCGGGACCGCCGGTGCTTATGTAAATATCAAAACTATCATCCGGGATTTCGTCTTTAAAGCGAACATTAAAAATTTTCCATCTTAATTTAAATGGATAGGGGACTAAATGTCTGTCGAGAATTGACAGAATTCCCCTCATTCCTTCATTCGGCTCGTTGTTGTAGAGGTCGAGGATCGCTACATTAATTGTTTGGTTTTCCATCTCACAACTGTTAGGATTAATCCTAACAGTATTCTATTTTCTTAGATTAATTTAATTTTTAGAAAATGCAATACTACTTTAACGTTACAATCCTTTATTAGTTTCACTCACAATATAATCAACAACATCTTTTAAATCGCCGGTTGACTGATAGATTTTTAATTGTCTATCGGCTCCAGTTCCATTTTCGAGCATTTTTTCGATGTACTTGATTTCATGTCTCGATCCTAAGTCATCCACAACATCATCCACAAATTCTAACAATTCATAGATGAGATCTTTAGTTGACACTTCTTCTTGTTTTCCAAAATCAATCAAACTTCCTTCTATTCCATAGCGAGCTGCACGCCATTTATTTTCATTGATTAAAGCGCGTTTGTAATTTCTAAACGACAGATTTTCTTTCATCAATTTATAAATTTTCGCTACTACGGCTTGTATTAAGGCCGCTAACGCAATGGTTTCATCGATGCGCATGGGTACATCACAAATGCGAAATTCAATCGTCTCAAAGAATGGATGTAATCGTAAATCCCACCAAATTTTCTTGCCATTGTCGATGCAATTGGTTTTGATGAGTAAGTTGATATAGCTATCATACTCCGCAACACTTTCAAAATAATCAGGAATACCTGTTCTTGGAAACTTATCAAATACTTTTGTGCGATAGGATTTGAATCCAGTATTTCGCCCTAACCAAAAAGGGGAGTTGGCGGAAAGTGCAAAAATATGTGGTAAGAAATAGCGAGCTTGGTTCATCAATTGCAAACCAATTTCACGATTCGGAATTCCCACGTGAACATGTAAATCAAAAATTAAATTTCCTCTTGCAGTATCCTGCAATTTATCTACGATTTCATGATAACGCGGATGATCAGTGATCTCTTGATCTTGCCAGCGTGAAAATGGATGTGTTCCGGCAGCACCAAAAACAAGTCCTTGCTTCAATGCAATTTCACCAATCATTTTTCGCAAATAGGTAACTTCTCGGCGAGCTTCATCAATGTCTTTGCATATATTGGTTCCTACTTCCACCACACTTTGGTGCATTTCTGCTTTAACTTGCTCCTTCAGTGTCGTCTTTCCGCCCTCTACAATTTGGTGCATGTGACTGCGCAATTCACGAGTTTCGGG
>JBJXGU010000331.1:0-7296 GCA_046160245.1 Bacteroidia bacterium | reverse complement strand
TTCTGTTCCAGGACGTAAATACAAATGATAGGTATTGCCTAAAATAATTTGCGCTTTCACATCTTCTTTCAATTCTCGCTGATGCACACCTTTCACGGTTCCAGCCGTACCAACGGGCATAAAAATGGGCGTTTGAATTTTACCATGAGCGGTTTCAATTTCTCCAGCACGCGCTTTCGATTTATTATCGGTATAGAGTAGCGTAAATTTTTCCATTTTACAATTTCACTTTAAGAGGTTGGTTTCACATCATCCATTAAATCCCGAATGGCTACGGATGCACAAGCAGCACCAAAAGTAGCAGGAAGATAGGAGATCGTGCCATAAGCTGATTTTTTAAAACGTGTACCATCGGTCATCATCAATGATTCTTTAATGACGGCTTCGGTAGAGTAAACGGCTTTTACTCCGCTTCTAATACCCAGTTGTGCTAATCGTTTTCGTACATATTGCGCGAACGGACAGATGCGCGTATTGCCAATATCATCCACCAGAAGCTTGGTTGGATCTACTTTTCCACCTGCGCCCATGCTGCTCACAATTCTCAATTTATGTTTTAAGGCAGATGCAATTACGGTTGTTTTTGGAGTAATGCTATCGATGGCTTCCACAACATAATCAAAAGGTTGTGTCATCATCAATTCATCAATAACTTCGGGCATCAGAAAAGATTGAATACAATTTATTTTTATGGATGGATTTATTGCTTTTAATCGTTCCTCCATCAACAATGCTTTCGATTGTCCAATGGTAGTTGCTAGGGCAGGAAGTTGTCGATTAATATTGCTTGCATCTACTTCATCACCATCAATGATGGTCATTTCACCTACGCCGGCACGAGCAATAAACTCCGCTGCAAAGGATCCTACACCTCCTAAACCAATCACAAGTACATGCGCTTGTTCTAATCTTTCTACTGCTGTTTTTCCAATCAACAATTCCGTTCGAGAAAGCCACTTACGATCCTGCATAATTAAATACTCCTTTAAAGTTAGTAAATAAATTTTCTTTCATTACTTCCAAATTTTCATTGCGGATGTTGGCTGCTTTCGAGTACAATTCATCCATGCTTATCTCTTTATTATCTGACTCCAAGAAAAATTCATTAGTAGGAATATTTTTCAGCACTTCCAAGATGGGCGAATCTTGTTTCATGACTTCCGCTCCGAACGATAGCATGATACCTTGGTCGAGTAGGGAAGAAGCAATATTTTGATTGCGGTTAAATCCGTGAATGATCCAATCTTGCTTTGGTTGAACTTTTTTATGCAATGCAATTACTTCTTGAAATGCACGAACACAATGGATGATTAATGGTTTTTGAATGGACTCAGAAAGTTCAATCATAGCAGTAAACACATCCATCTGAAACGAAAAAGGTGTTTCACAAACTTTATCGAGTCCAGACTCACCGATTGCTAATACCGCCGAATGTTGCACTTCAGTTTTCAATTTTCCTAATGTTTTCCTCCATGAACTTTCATCAATGTACCAAGGATGAAATCCAACCGAAAACAAACCTTTAGTAGGCTCCTCATCAAATTCTCCTGCGTGAACATGCTGAATGCTGATCACATTTTCATCTTGAGCCAGATGGGTATGAACATTTACGTACTTACTCATTTTTCTGATCTTGATAAAAACGTTCGATTAATAATTCATTACGATAAATGTTTTTAAGTGTCCATTCTTTTCTTATTTCATCTTTCTCCTCAGCTGATAATTTCCAATTTACAGAATCCGTTCTTCTCAAACGACTTGAAATATCTTGCAACAAAATAGCTGCAGCTACTGAAATATTTAAGCTCTCTGTAAATCCATGCATGGGAATTTTCACAAACACATCGGCTCCGGCTTTCACTACCTCCGAAATGCCAACATTTTCTTGTCCCATTACAATAGCTATAGGCTGATGTAAGTCGAGGTCATGAATATCGATACTCCCAACATGTGGTGAAGTAGCAACAATTTTATAGCCCTTCGCTTTCAACGATTGGATACAATCCATCGATTTTGAACCGACCTCTTTGTATTTAAAAATGCTCAACCATTTATGAGCTCCTTGCAATACTTTCTTTGCGGCTTTAAATCGATTTTCATTTTCGATGACATGAATATCCTGAATCCCAAAACACTCGCAAGTACGAATCACAGCATTGGCATTATGCGCGTCAACAATATTCTCCAATACGCAAGTAATATGTCGGGTTCTTTCTGCCAACACTTCTTCAAATCGAACTTTTCGATCATCTGATATAAAGCCCTGTAAATAAGCAAGAAGAGCAGGAGAAACCTCGTTGGGCTGCGTTTTTTTCACGATACAAAGATGAAAAAATTTAGGGAGGTAGATAGGTATATAATTAAATGAAATGGGATTGTAAGCGAAGCTAAAAGTCAGAGAGGAAAATGTCTCGCAAAGGCGCAAAGTCGCTAAGGCTTGCGCTTTGAGGACGCAATGGAAAATGTCTCGCAAAGTCGCTAAGGCTTGCGCTTTGAGAACGCAATGGAAAATGTCTCACAAAGGCGCAAAGTTGCTAAGGCTTGCGCTTTGAAGACGCGCTTGAAAATGTCTTTTATTATTTGACCACAGTTAAAACCCAATTATCACATCATTTTGCCTTAAAAAATGAAGAAATGAAAAAATCTTTAAATTACCTCATTTACATTACGGAAAATGCGTAATATTGTAAAATGGATCAAAACCAAAATCCCTTCCCCGTGATCAGTTATCAGGGTCCCGAAAACTTTTGTGACCGTGAACAAGAAACAGAACGATTATTAGAAGCCATTCGCAATGGTCGCAATACCACGTTAACGGCCTTACGAAGAATGGGTAAAACGGGATTGATACAACATGTTTTTGAAAAACTCAAGAGTAAGAAAGGAATAAAAACTTTTTACATTGATTTATATCCCACTCAATCGCAAGCAGACCTCATTCGTTATTTAGCAAAATATACACTTGGGAAACTGGATTCAAATCATATTAAATTGATGCGCGAACTCAGCAATTTCTTTACGCATTTACGGCCTGTTATACAGTATGATCCTGTAAGTGGCGCACCTGCTATTGAATTCACTTTAGATGCAAATTTCCAAGCAGAGCATAGTCTTGATCAAATTTTTTCTTACATGGAAAGAAGTGGACAAAATATTGTGATTGCCCTCGATGAATTCCAACAAATAACCGAATACAAAGAGAAAAATACGGAAGCTTTGCTGCGAACTTTTGTTCAGCGATCGAAAAACATTCGTTTCATTTTTTCTGGGAGTCATAGCAGCATCCTTCAAGCGATGTTTAGTGATCATGGTCGACCTTTTTATCAAAGTACCGACATGATGGAATTAGGTCCCATTGAACACGATAAGTATGTAGAGTTTATTATTAAAAAATTCGCAGAATCAAAGCGAAAAATTTCCATTGAAAGTGCCGACCGCATTTTAGATTTTTGCAGGCATCACACGTACTACATTCAGCTTGTTTGCAATCGACTTTTTGCTCGTGGAATTAAGAATCCGGATGAATGGTATGTGGAAAGATTATTTCAAGAAATACTACAGGAAAACAAATCAGTTTATTTTAATTACCGAAAACTTCTTACCAGTAATCAATGGAATTTACTGAATGGTATTGCAAAAGAAAAAGGTGCAAAAAAAGTGATGAGTGGTGAGTTTATCAAAATGTATGATTTAGGATCCGCTAGCTCTATACAAACTGCCTTATTAGCACTTCAAGAAAAAGAAATGGTATTTGAAGAAGATGGATTGTGGTACGTTTATGATGTGTTTCTTAGTAGATGGTTGGAAGAATAGCTGTAAGCTTGCAACCATCCTCCAATTACATATTTCTTCGATACTGTCCACCTACTTCAAAAAGAGAAGAGGTAATTTGTCCAAGCGAGCAATACTTTGCCGCTTCCATCATGGTATCAAACATATTCTCATTCCGAATGGCACTCACTTGTAAATTACGCAAAAGATCTTTCGTTCTGTCAGAATTTCGTGTATGTAAGTCTTGAAGCATCTTGATTTGATATTCCTTTTCCTCCTCCGTGGCTCGAATTACTTCTTTAGGCATCACGGTAGGAGAACCTTTGCTACTCAGAAAAGTATTCACACCAATGATTGGAAATTCACCGGTATGTTTTAAAGTCTCATAATACAAAGATTCTTCTTGAATTTTTCCACGCTGGTACATGGTTTCCATGGCTCCTAAAACACCGCCGCGCTCTGTGATGCGATCAAACTCTAGCAACACTGCCTCTTCTACTAAATCGGTTAACTCTTCAATCACAAACGCTCCTTGTAAAGGATTTTCATTCTTTGCTAACCCTAACTCACGGTTAATGATTAATTGTATTGCCATGGCCCTTCTCACGCTTTCCTCAGTAGGCGTAGTGATGGCTTCATCATAAGCATTGGTGTGAAGTGAATTGCAGTTATCATAAATTGCATACAAAGCTTGCAACGTTGTACGGATATCGTTGAAATCAATTTCCTGCGCATGTAAAGATCGACCCGATGTTTGAATATGATATTTTAACATCTGACTTCTTTCCTTGGCATTGTACTTTAACTTCATCGCCTTCGCCCAAATTCGTCTAGCTACACGACCAATCACGGCATACTCCGGATCAATTCCATTGCTGAAAAAGAAGCTAAGGTTAGGAGCAAAGTCGTTAATATCCATTCCCCGACTTGCATAATACTCAACATACGTAAATCCATTCGCTAATGTAAAAGCCAATTGTGTAATTGGATTCGCACCAGCTTCAGCAATATGATATCCTGAAATAGAAACTGAATAAAAATTGCGAATCTTGTTACGAATAAAATAGTCTTGCATATCGCCCATCAAACGTAAAGCAAATTCAGTGCTGAAAATACACGTGTTCTGTGCTTGATCTTCTTTTAAGATATCTGCCTGAACCGTTCCACGCACTTGAGCCAACGTATCTGTTTTTATTTTTGCATACACATCTTCGGGCAACACTTGATCACCCGTTACACCAAGTAACATCAATCCTAATCCATCATTTCCCTTTGGTAAATCACCTTGATAGGAGGGGAGAGGACTGTTTTTACGTTTGAAGATTTCATTGATCTTCTCTTGCACCATCACTTCTTGTCCATGCTTTTTGATGTGCAATTCGCATTGTTGATCAATAGCTGCATTCATAAAAAATCCGGTTAACATCGCGGCTGGACCGTTAATGGTCATGCTTACCGATGTTTTTGGATCGGCTAAATTAAAACCAGAATACAATTTCTTGGCATCATCCAAACAGCAAATACTCACTCCTGAATTACCAATCTTTCCATAAATATCTGGACGGTAATCGGGATCATTTCCATATAAAGTTACAGAGTCAAAAGCGGTACTTAAACGATGCGCTGGCATGCCTAAAGAGACATAATGAAAGCGACGATTGGTACGTTCGGGTCCACCTTCGCCGGCAAACATACGCGTAGGATCTTCGCCTTCACGCTTGAATGGAAACACACCTGCAGTGTAAGGATACTCTCCCGGAAAATTCTCTTTCAACATCCACTTCAATTGATCGCCCCAAGCTTCGAATGTAGGAACCGATATTTTGGGAATACGAGAATGAGAAAGCGACTCGTACCAAGTTTGAATTTTAATTTCCTTATCGCGCACTTTGAAAATATAAAAATCAGATTTATAAGCAGCCACTTTAGTTGGAAAGGCTTGCAATAACTTTTTGTTTTGCCCATCTAACCGCAACTCCCATTCAGCATACGCCGACTTCAATGTATTAATTGCTGCTTCTTTTTCCTTTACGTCAACGCTATTTAACGCTTCCATTGCATTCTCAATACTGTAGAGCTTTTGGGCAATGGAGGCTTGTTCGTTGGTCCAAACGTTGTATTGTCTGTTACTTTCTGAAATTTCACTCAAATACCGAGTACGATGCGGAGGAATGATGTAAATTTTCTCACTCATTTCATCGGTACTCGCAAAAGTAGTTTTGAGAGTGGTTCCCGTTTTCGCAACCAAAAGATCCATCACTTGCTTGTACAGCTTATTCATGCCCGGATCATTGAACTGCGAAGCGATCGTTCCATAAACAGGAAGTGTATCGTCTTCCGCATCCCAAAGTTGATGATTGCGTTTGTACTGTTTCTTCACATCTCGCAAGGCATCCAAGGCTCCACGCTTATCGAATTTGTTCAAAGCAATCACATCGGCAAAATCGAGCATATCAATTTTTTCTAATTGTGTGGCGGCGCCGTACTCGGGTGTCATCACATAGAGCGACATATTGCTATGTTCAGTAATCTCGGTATCACTCTGACCAATACCGGAAGTTTCCAAAATGATCATATCATATCCAGCAGCTTTCACAATATCCAGCGCTTCTTGCACGTGCTTTGATAATGCCAAATTACTTTGACGTGTTGCCAGCGAACGCATATAAACACGATCGTTATTGATGGCGTTCATTCGAATTCTATCTCCTAAAAGGGCGCCACCTGTTTTTCTTTTAGATGGATCTACGGAGACAATTGCAATCGTTTTATCCTTAAAATCGATGAGAAATCTTCGCACCAATTCATCCACCAAACTCGATTTACCAGCACCGCCTGTACCCGTGATTCCGAGCACAGGAGCTTTGGAATTATCCGCCGCCTTTTTAATTTCGGTATAATAATTTTTAAATTCAGATGGATTATTTTCCGCAGCCGAAATCAATCGTGCAATCGCATATTGATCGTTGGTCGCAATACGTTTTACTTCTCCGTTCAGATTAAATCCAGTTGCAAAATCACATTTCTGCATCATATCATTAATCATTCCTTGCAAGCCCATCGAACGACCATCATCGGGAGGATAAATGCGTGTAATCCCATACTCTTGCAATTCTTTAATCTCGGATGGTAAGATGGTACCACCACCACCACCAAAAATGCGAATATGTTCACATCCTCGCTCCTTTAATAAATCAAACATATAGTTAAAATATTCCATATGTCCACCTTGGTAGGAGGTTAAAGCGATTGCATTTGCATCTTCTTGAATGGCACAATTCACCACTTCATTCACACTTCTGTCGTGACCCAAGTGAATCACCTCAGCCCCGCTACTTTGTATAATCCGACGCATGATATTGATTGATGCATCATGCCCATCAAATAGGCTGGCAGCGGTAACGATTCGGATTTTATTCTTGGGGGTATATGGAGAGGGAGATTGCATGTTCGATTCTGAAAGTATTGAGCAAATTTACATTTTAATAAGCTAATCTATTTTCTAAGTTTTTACTTTAACTCAAG
>JBJXGU010000330.1:0-11533 GCA_046160245.1 Bacteroidia bacterium | reverse complement strand
CGTGCACAAGCCAACATGGTTATCGCCGCCTCTGGAACCATGGGCATGTAAATACAAATTCGGTCACCCTTTTCTGCACCTAATTTTTTTAACATGTTTGCCGCTTTGCAAACTTCTTCGTGCAGTTGATTGTAAGTAATTTTCTTTGAAGGCTGAGTTGGATCATTAGGCTCCCATAAAATCGCAACTTGATTTCCTCTTTCCTCTAAGTAGCGATCGAGGCAGTTCTCCGTGATATTTAATTGTCCGCCTTCAAACCATTTTACATCAAATGCATCAAAATTCCAGCTCAGTACTTTGCTCCATGGCTTTCTCCAACTAAACTCCTCTGCAATATTTGCCCAAAATTTTTCTGGATTTTCTACACTCTCTTGGTAAGCTTTATGGTATTCTTCGAGGTTTCTTATTCTTGAGTTCATTTTCTATGGACTTGGATGGTCATTCAAATATACAAAAGTTTCCAATTTGAGCGGATATTGAACTCAAATCGAATGATAGCAGTAGACCAACTATTTTTACTATTGAAATGGATCCTCATTTATCTATTTCTCAGAAATGAAGAAATTATTGAATTAAGTCTTGAATAATTCGATAGGGAATTTGTAATTAGGATTTTCTTTTCTTAAATTTGTTTTATAAATCATTATTCTATGGATATTCATGCTGAAAAATTGAAGTTAATCGAATGGTTACTTTCTTTAAATGATAAAGGTGTTATTGAAAAATTAAATGTTTTTAAGGATAATTTTTCTTCTTCACAAGACTGGTGGGAAACGCTGTCGGAAGCTCAAAGGGAGTCCATTGAAAAAGGATTGAAGGATATAGAGGATGGGAAAGTAATATCGCATAAGGACGTTATGAAAAAATATGGTAGATAATGCTAAGATCTTTTGGTCAGATCAAGCACTTCGTAATTTAGAAGCGATTATTTTATATTTAAAAACGAGTTGGTCTGAAAAGGAAGTGGATAATTTTTTGAAGAAGTTGGATCATGGGATAACTTTAATTGCTCAAAGACCTAAAATGTTTCCAGTGTCACTCTTACGTTCAAAACTTCGACGATTTGTTTTGACAAAACAAGTATCAATTATTTACACAGAGTCTAATTTGGGAATAACTATTGTTTCATTATTTGATAATCGACAAGATCCAAGTACTTTGTAATTAAGTTTAATTTCTTTCAATGCTATTTGTAATCAATTAGTAAGTATTGCCGATTATTTGATTTTTGTTGAGCTAAATTGAAAATTAAAGTGAAATCGATGAACCCATCTCCTAAAAAGATGGACCAGGCTAAGGCGTACTCAATGCTACCGGTAGTATCTTTCCATTGAAAAACTTACTTCCATTTTCAATAAACCAAGCCACAAATTCACCCATTTCATTTGCGTTTAAAGGAGCTTCGTAGCCCGGAAAAGCCTGATGCCACATCGCTGTTTGAACAGCACCTAATGCTAAGCAATTGACATTTATTCTTTCGTCTCTTAATTCATTGGCTAAGCATTCGGTTAAGATACATAAGGCTCCTTTGCTGCTTGAATAAGCACTCAATCCATCAAACTTCACGCTTCCTTGTATACCGCCTACTGAAGAAATATTGACGACATGCGCACCTTTCGCTTGTTTTAAAAAGGGTAGCAAATGTTGGGTCAACCTAAAAGGGGCAAATACATTCACTTCATATGTTTTTTGCAAATCAAGGGAACTAATGTCTCCAAATTTCTTGCTTACTAAATAGCCAGCATTATGTATGACTCCAGAAATTTGATTCACACCCATATTCTTTAAGTCATCCACTAAGTCGGATAAATTTCCTTTTTCAAGGTCGAAGGGAAGGATGTCAATTTTATTTTCTGATGCCAATCGTAAAGACTCAAGTTTAGTAGCGTTTCTGGCAATAGCAATGACTTTATTGCGTTTGTTTTGGGCAAGAACTAAAGCGGTCGCAAAGCCAATACCTGAGGAGGCTCCTGTCACTAAATAGTAATGTTGATATTCCATTTTATAAATTCCTTCCTGCAAAGGAATAAAAATCAATGAAAGTTGTACCTTTGATTTGTAATTATTATGAGAAAATATTTATTACTGGTAGTTTTAAGTCTGTTAGTCACCGTTTCTTATGGACAAGAAAGGGAGGAACAACCCACTCGACAAAGTCCGCTGGTGAGGGACAAACCCGCCTTCAAAGATCGACTCTTTTTTGGTGGCAATATTGGTCTAAGTTTCGGATCGCTTACTTACATCAATGTGGCACCAACTATCGGATATAAAATCACCGAAAAGTTCGGAATGGGTTTAGGACCTACTTACACCTATTATAATGATCGCCGTTTTGTGAATTACCGATACGAAACTCATATTTATGGTGGTCGAACTTTTGCACAGTACCAAGTACATGAGAGCATTTTGTTGTATTCAGAATTTGAAGTGGTGAATATTGAAGTGCCCGACTTACTCTTTACAAAACTAATTCGTGCAAATGTTCCCAGTCTTTTTGTTGGTGGAGGCTACACACAGCGCATTGGAGGTAATTCAGCAATGACGCTAATGATTTTATATAACGTCATCGAAAGCGACTATAAGATTTATGAAAATCCAATACTCCGACTTGGGTTTAATTTTGGAATGTAGGGTTCAGAGTGAGAATGAGTGCGAGAGTGGCTGCCCTCGAGAGCCTCAGGCAGCATCTAAGCGAGAAGCCTTGCGACCAACATCTAACATCTAACTTCTAATATCTCCAATCGGCCCGTGTCCTCCGTGAAAAACTCTGTGTCCTCTGTGGTAAAAAAAAATTATTAATAGAATCAGCATTTCTCTTTTAATAAAGACTTCTTTTACCACTGAGATCACAAAGATGGCACAGAGAACACAAAGGTATTTTACTACGGATAATGATTTTAGTCAACATTAAATACAATCTAACTAAAAAGTCAACCTTCCCGAATCTCCTTGCTTCGCCGTAGCTATGCAAAGGCAAGTCGGGATCAGGCTAAGTCAAACAAATAACTTGTAACCTACCCACTCCGAAGAAAATTCTACACTGTCAGAAAATTAGTATTTTCGAATTAAGCTTTACAGAGGGTAATAGGAATTATAAACCTACTAGCTGAAAGCAGTCCTTCCTGCTTAAGGCAGGCCTTCCTCCTGAAGATAAATTCGTAACAGTTAGCAATGAGTTGCCAGTAAGTACAAAATCAACTTCCCAGAAGACGACAAAAAATTTGTGTGTATAGGTAATTTCAGTCATTTGCACTACTTTTGTATAGCTAGTAAGTTGACGAAATCTGATGAAAAATATTGACAAAAGCTGCTTAGAAAAAGCATATCGATTATTCGAATCGAATGACATCAATAAAATAGAAATCGGCACGACCCAAGGTCTCAAAGAAATACATCATTATCTGTTTGATGGTTTATACGATTTTGCTGGCGAAATCCGAAAACTTAATATTTCAAAAGGCGGTTTTAGATTTGCAAATGCAATTTACCTTAAAGAAATTCTCATAAAAATTGAGCAACTGCCTGAAAACTCCTTTGAAGAGATTATTGCCAAATATGTCGAAATGAATATTGCACATCCATTTATGGAAGGAAATGGGAGAGCAATGCGCATTTGGCTGGACATGATTTTAAAAAAACAACTCAAGAAAGTAGTAAACTGGCAATTCATTGATAAAACTCTTTACTTACAATCGATGGAGAGAAGTCCAATTAACGATTTAGAATTAAGAACGCTGCTGATGAACAATTTAACTGCTGATGTCGACAATATAGAAATCATCTTTAAAGGAATCGAGCAGAGTTATTATTATGAAGGTTATGAAAAAGACGAAGACTAACCTTGCTTGTGAATATGCCAGGGGGTAAGAACATAACTACTGTCGGTATCGAGGAATGCAGAAGCGGTATTTTACGCTCCGTTTTACTTTTCATTATTAGAAAAATGGTAGCTTCGAATTAAGTTTTACAATGAATATTCCCCTTATCGCAAAGTTGCAAAACGAAATGAGTTATGAACCTACTTGCTGTAGGCAAGTTTGTATCAGAGGGCAATTAGTTAACGGTAATTTTCTGATGTAATCTAAAAACAAATAAATTCTTCGAAGTGAAAAATATTCTGAACTTTATTACTGTTTTGACATCATTCCTTTTATTAAATTCATGTGCAAGCTATACAATTCCAGTGGATAGTTTTAAACATCAATTCGCTGGAATTGATTCAACAACATTGGAACAAGTAAAAGTGAGAGGACCAATGGGTGAATCCTATGAATATCCTGCCAATCCAATTAAGATAATTTATTGCCTTGATAAAAATGGAAAAGAGGTTAAATTAGAAAATAAGCCATCCATTGAAATAAGATTTACTTACGGGCAAGAAAACAAAAGAACTGTTTTTTATTTTGACAGAGTTATATTCAGTGATAGTAATGTAATTGGAGTTCAATCAAGGTTTATTTCTGCAATTGGAAAAAGTATTCCATTGAATGATATAACAAAAATTGAAGTTCAAGATGGGAAGAAGGATTTCAAATATGTGTCACGGAAATAAAACTATCGCTCACACTGGCCAGCTAGAAGGCAACACTTACTCACCAATTAAAACTCCTTACTTCAAATTATAATAAACGGCATATTGAACACTTGGAATTAAGTTTCAGACAAACTACTGTGAACTGACATAAACGATTGAAATGACTAATAGAAAATTAACATTAAAGCAAATGATTAAAAAATATTTGGTTTTGATTTGTTTGGTAATTTCTGTCATTTTAATTGTTATAGCAACCTCAGTTTATCCAGGCGGATCATTGCTTGACAAAAATTCCCAAGGGTTTGACTGGTCAAAAAATTACATTAGCAATTTGTTTGCAGCAAAAGCGTTAAATGATTTAGAAAACCCTAGCAGGATTTGGGCAACTATTGGAATGGCCTTTCACTCGATTGGTTATGGAATTTTTTTTATCAATATGTCAAAAAAGATCTCTTCAATACAATGGGCTAATATTTTAAAATTTATAGGCTTTACCAACATTATATTTATTTTCTTAATTGCAACACCTTTGCATGACTTGGGAGTAATATCGATCATTTTAACATTGATTGGATTATTTACTATTACTGTATTAATCTTCAAGTCAAAACTTCATTTGCTTAAATTCTGCTGTGTTATTTGCTTATTGACTTATTACTGTTTCTTTACTGTTTTTGGTTTAGGGTATTTGAGATTGTCCGTCATTCTGCAGAAAGTATATATTATAAGTTCAATGCTTTTAGTTTTAGTACTAGAGTATTTTACCAAATATGAAGACTATAATCAAATTAAATCAGTTGGTCAAAATACATAAACAACGAAACGCTTACATCGGCTTGGTAAAATGCCGGTCCAAGTGCTTCCTAAAACAGTTGTGAATAGTTTAAACAGTTGCGGTTTCTAAGTTGAAAATTGCTAATTTTCCGCCACATTCACCAAGAAGAATCGTTAGCAGTCATTGAAGAGAGACAAAATAAAAAAATTAAACAATCAAATAATGTATATATGAATTTTTCAAAACTAGTGCCCAGTGTATTTTACATCGACATTTCAGACGGACTAAAGTTATTTGTTGATTGTCTGCAATTTTCGATTGAACACCAAGATTTAAAGACTTCTCAACCTTATTGTGTTTTAGTAAAAGACGGAATACGAATTATGGTTTTTCAAGACGAGAAATTAGCCAAAGAACATTATCCAGAGCTAAGAATAGAAACGGATAACATTGAAGAAGTGTATGCAAAGGTATCGGCTTCTCATCCTCACCTACTACACCCAAATCTCAATAAAGTTACGCCCAGACCTTGGGGTGCCAAAGAATTTGCAATTGCCGACAAGCAAGTTGGTATACGATTCCAGCAATGGTAAACAACTAATTAAAATGTACAAAACAACGATATTAGCGATTCATTCTGCAAAACGATAACAATTACGAACCTGCCTGCAGCAGGCAGGCCTCCTTGCTGTTGGAAATTTTGTATCGGCTAGCAATTAGTTGGCAGAAATAGCTGAAAAATCGAGGAGAATTAAAGAACCTATATTACAAAAAGCATGAAAAAAGTATTAATATTTATTGGAATTATAATAGTCGTTTTGTTTGGTTCAGACAAAATTTATAAAATTTACAGTAGCAATTACATAAATTCACACGAATCAGTAGTACTTATAAATAATTTTTTAGCCAACGAGGATGTTGACACTTTCTTCGGAATAAAAAAAGGAACTTATAATCCTCAATTACACAGAGTAATTTTTAGTTTGAGAAAAAAAGATGCTAATATTTTAGAAACTTGGCTAAATCTTCCAACAAAATCTAAATATGAATGTCAAAATGGTGATGAATTTAAATGTGACGTTAAATATTCAGATGTTCAGCCTTTTGGATTTTACAATTACGAAATTGGAAATATTTATATAGTTGCTCGAATTATTTTAAATAATCTAAGTGGAAATAAAGAGCTAAATCAAAATGAAACTATTTCAGAAATGCAAATAGATTCAAAATATGAATATGGGAAAATAAATATTTTAGATGTAAATAAAAACGGAATTATATCACATTGCAAATAGGTTAAAAAACATATCGAATATTACTACTTCTGCCAACAAATATTTGGCGCAATTGCGAATTTTGTGATAAATTCACATTTATGTTTCGCAAGAAATATTACCATAGTGAAAAAAAAATCAGTTCCCAACTTCGCAACTGACGCCAAGCGCGGGAACGTTGGAAGTAATTCAAAAAAAAATGAAAAAACTCAATACCATCATTTTGCTGATATGTATCACAACAATATCATTTGGACAAAGCTCCATCAAAACTGACGAATCACAGATAAAAGAATTAATTATTGAATCTTTTGACTCAATATGGTCTAAATTAAATTCTAAAAACATTGATAAATACTATGCAGAGGATTTTCTGCTTTTGGAAAATGGGGAAGTGTGGAATAATGACTCTGTTTCAAAGTATTTAGACAATGCTGCACTTAAAAAACCGATTCCTATTCGAGTGAACTCTATTGAATTTATTGAAATGAAGATCTTAAAAGGAATGGCTTTGGTTGCCTATAAAAACCAGGCTATATTTTCACTTGAAAATAAAATAATTAGAAAAGCTCAATGGCTGGAAAGTGCTTCAGTAATTTTAACCCAAAATGGATGGAAATTAGAAATGCTTCATTCCACCAGGACGAAAAATGAATACTATTGATAACAGCTAAGCTACATTATTAGAAAATTAGTATCTTCGAATTAAGACCTGCCTGCCGGCTTTGCTCCACAGAAACTATAGCGAAAGCGATGTAGGCAGGTTTACGATGATTATCCCTCCCATCGCAGATCTCCAAGACGATAGGAATTATAAAGCTGCTTTCTACAGGCATGTTCGTATCGGATAACAATTGTAGGACGATACAGAAACAACAAACAATTTATAAAAGTATGACACCGAAACAAGTTTTAGAAAAGTGGTTAGATGCCTTTAATAAAGCGGACACAGAAACAATTTCAAATCTATATGCGGACAATGCGACAAACCATCAAGTGGCTAATGAACCTATAATTGGCAAAAGGGCAATAAAACAAATGTTCTCAAACGAATTTGCAAATGCTGAAATGGTTTGTATCCCCGAAAATATTTTTGAAGACGGGGACTGGGCTATTTTAGAATGGAAAGACCCAAAAGGACTTCGCGGTTGTGGCTTTTTCAACATTAAGGACGATAAAATCTTTTTTCAACGGGGATATTGGGACAAGCTTTCATTTCACAAACTTCATAATATTCCATTATAATATCGTCATATAAAAGAGCAGAGACTAATTTGGTAGACAAGTAAAAAAATAGAAACTATTATGCAAAAATGGAATTAAGAATACTAAAACAGACTGAAGACAAGACTGATAATTTGTTTAAATCAGCAGACTGCCAAACTTTGTTACAAATGTATGAAGACTATTATCCAAAAATTGGTTTCAATTTACCTTGGGTTGCATATCTCGTTTTAAGACAACATCAAGTAGTAGGTTCTTGTAGTTTCACGGGACAACCAAATGATGGTAAAGTTGAAATCGCCTATTGGACGTTTAAAGAATTTGAAGGACAAGGCATAGCTTCCTTTGCTTGTAAAGAACTAATTAAAATATCACAAAATTCTGACCCCAAAGTAATTATTACGGCAAAGACTGAACCTAAAAATAACGCTTCGACAAAAATATTAGAGAAGAATAATTTTGCATTTACTGAAATTGTGCAAGACGATGAAATTGGTAACGCATGGTTGTGGACATTAATACCAGAAGAAAATACAACAAACCTTTAACAACGGGTTTAAAGGATTGGCGTTTCAGCGGTAACAGGAACAAATGCTCTTCGTATTAAATTTAGTGTTGGTGTACAGTTCAGTTTATCAACCCGACACTTCTTTTGAACTATCCATATATTTTTTGCAACAAATCCTTATTAGCCTCCAAAATCACCTTTCGCTTAAAACTTAATTTAGGAGTCATTTCGCCTTTTTCGATGGACCACTCGCGGGGGAGAAGTTCGATGCATTTGATGCTTTCGTAGGCGGCTAAACTTTTGTTTACGTTTTCTACTTCTTTCATGATGCGATTTTTTATTCTCGGGATTGCAATCAATTCTTCATGCGTCGCTGGAATGGGAATTTCTTTACGCTCGCACCACTCTTTCATAAAGGCAAAATTTGGAACTACAAATGCCGCCGCAAATTTTTGATTTTCGCCAATCACCATCACTTGCTCTATAAAACGCGACTCTTTCAATTTATTTTCGATGGCTTGTGGAACGATGTATTTTCCGCCCGAGGTTTTGAAAATTTCTTTTTTTCGATCGGTGATTTTTAAATAGACACCATCCACGATTTCTCCAATGTCGCCGGTATGAAACCATCCTTCTTTGTCGATGACTTCATCCGTAAGATCTTGTCTTTTGTAATAGCCTAACATCACATTGGGACCTTTGGTTAAAATTTCTCCATCTTCGGCTATGCGCACCGTTACCCGCTCAATGGTTTTTCCTACTGTACCGAATTTAAGTCCACCGGGGTGTAAGGTGTTTACGGCAACCACAGGACTCGTTTCCGTTAATCCATATCCTTCTAAGATGGGAATTCCGGCCGCCCAAAAAATACGAGCTAAGCGCGGTTGCAAGGCTGCCCCACCCGACACTGCTGCTTTCACCCTACCGCCGAGTGCTTCTTGCCATTTGCTGAAAATTAATTTACGAGCGATCTTTAATTTGAAATCATAGATGGGGCCATTGGCTCCGTTGGCTTCGTACTTTAATCCTATGTCCACCGCCCAGAAAAATAATTTTTTCTTGATTCCGGTCAATGCAGTTCCCTTTGCAATAATTCGATCGTATACTTTTTCGAAAAGTCGGGGAACACATCCAAACATTTCGGGTTCTACTTCCTTCAAGTTTTCGGCAACCTTTTCAATACTCTCGGCATAATAAATTCCAACACCCAAGTACATGTACAAATAACTCAACACTCTTTCGTACACGTGATTTAACGGAAGAAAACTTAAGGCTTTGCTGTATTGAGTTACGGGAGCTAATGTTTGAGCAGCGATCAATTGAGAAATCATATTATCATGTGATAACATCACGCCTTTTGGAAAACCAGTAGTTCCACTTGTGTAAAGGATGGTGGCTAAATCAAATTGTCCGATGGTATCACAAATTGCTTGTACTTGATCGGGATTTGGATGTTGCTTTCCTGTATTAGCAATTTCACTCCAATGTTTTTTACCGGCAATTTCATCAAAAGTAAAAACACCTTGAACACTCGATACATTCACCAGTACACTTTCCACCTTATCTAAAATATCTTTACTGGAAACGAACACGAATTTTACATCCGCATCGTTCAAGATAAACTTCAAATCACTCTCACTGATGGTAGGATAAACGGGAACATGAATGGCTCCGACGGACATCATTCCGAGATCTACATAATTCCATTCTGGACGATTATTACTCAGGGTTGCGATTTTATCTCCCTTTTGCACGCCCATCTGCAACAATCCGTAGCTCATACTCTCCACAGAATCAAGGAAGGAGGCAGTGCTCACCTTCACCCATTCGCCATTTACCTTAGCAGCAAGTGCATCAGGCTTTTGGGGATATAATTCACGATAGCGTTTTAATAAGTCGAAGATTCTAGTTACAGACATGGCAATAAATAATATAGCTTTAGGTCAAATATACATCACAATTAATTTTCGAAAATACAAAATATATAATAGCATATGTCATTCCATACCCCACTTACTCAACTCTTTGGACTCCGTACTCCCATCATCATGGCTCCTATGTTTTTGGTTTCGAACGAAGAAATGATGAAAAGTGCGATGAAATTTGGGGCGATGGGAACTTTTCCAACCCTCAACTACAGAAAAAAAGGGGAGTTAGCCACCATCTTAAGTTCATTGAATCACTATAAATCAGAAAATAATTCGCCAGGCAATTACGGAGTCAATTTGATTGTCCAAAAAACAAATCCGCTTTACGCCGAACATTTAAAAATTTGTGTTGAACACAAAGTTCCATTTTACATTACGAGTTTAGGAAATCCAAAAGAAGTGATAGATGCTGCACATAGCTATGGCGGAAAAGTATTTTGTGATGTCACCAATTTAGAACATGCAGCGAAATGTGCATCCTTACATTGCGATGGATTTATTGCCGTTACCCAAGGAGCAGGCGGACATGCGGGTCCGTATCCACAAAGTGTATTGATTCCAGCGTTACACAAAGCATTTCCGAATATTCCCGTAGTGGCTGCAGGTGGTATTGCCAACGGTGCGGGTATTCTCTCTTGCTTAAGTTTAGGTGCAGCGGGAGCGAGTATTGGCACTCGATTCATTGCATCCACTGAAGCAACGGTGAGTGATGCCTACAAAAATGCCATTGTTGACTCAGGCATGGAAGACATTATGATGAGTGATCGATTATCGGGTACTCCTTGTGCCATCATCAGCACGCCTTATGCAAAAAAAATTGGCTCCAAGCAGAATTTCTTTGAACGTTGGATGAGCAAAAATCCAAGAACAAAAAAATATTTCAAGATGCTCATTCAATACAAAGGGATGACCAAATTTGAAGATGCCATTAAGCCGGGGAACTACAATAATTTATGGGCAGCAGGACAAAGTGTAGCCTTGGTGGATGATATTATTTCTTGCGAAGCGATTCTACTTCGATTAGAAAAAGAATTAGAAGATGCGATGAAAACCCTTCAACAAAACCATCAATAAAATGACATTAAATTCCATCTTAGACAAAGCGAAAAATAGTTCCTTCTATTTATTTCTATTGAACTTAGTGCTAAGAAGAATTATTCCCTACAACGCACCCCATCGTTTCAAAGTTGAAAAAGTAAACGAAGAAAGTTTAGAAGTTTCCATTCCCTTCATCAAGAAAAACAAAAACCATATCAACGGAATTCATGCCTGTGCATTAGCAACGTTATG
>JBJXGU010000329.1:0-17024 GCA_046160245.1 Bacteroidia bacterium | reverse complement strand
ACTTGGTAGAATTTCTACTTCCGGCGAATGGATAAATACACAAGCTGCTATTACAGGAATAGAAGAGCAATTAAAACGCAATCCTATTAAATCTAATGAATTGAAATTGCAACTAGCAATGGCCTATTTGCAGCAAGGACGGGTAACGGGTGATCACAATTATTATGATGCACTAGCCTATCAAATGGCAAATGAAATATTGAAAGAGGAACCCAAAAATTTTGAAGCGCTATGTTGTAAAGCGACATTGCAAGCTTCGGCGCATCAGTTTACAGATGCATTGCAAACTGCAAATAATGCCATAAAAATAAATTCATACAGCGCCAATATATACGGAATCAAGTGCGATGCATTGGTCGAGCTTGGAAGATACAATGAGGCAATTGCTACTATAGACAAGATGGTAAGCATTCGCCCGGACATTCGTTCTTATACCAGGATTTCCTACTTGCGTGAAATTATAGGTGACTATCCGGGAGCTAAAGAAGCCATGACATTAGCTTTAAATGCGGGGTATCCGGGAATGGAGCAAACTGAATGGGCGCGAGTTTATCTCGGGCATTTGCATGAAATTACAGGGAAAACAGATGAAGCAGAAATGCATTATGAACAAGCTTTAATCAATCGAAACTTATATGCTCCGGCTTTAGCAGGACTGGCTAGAATTGAAAAATCTAAAAAGAATTATACCAAAGCAATCGATTATTACAACCAAGCTAATGATTTCATGCAGGACTACTCCTTTCACCATGAACTTGCGTTGCTTTATCGCTTGACCAATGAAAACAAAAAATCGGAAATAGAATTTCAAAAGGCGCTTGATATGCTTTTGAAACATAAGCATCCCACCTCTGAAGAAAACGGAATTGGACATAATATAGACCGAGAGTTGGCTCTTGTTTATTCTTCCATGAATGAAAATGAAAAGTCGTTGCACAGCGCTCATGTGGAGTATAATCTACGACCTGAAAATATCGATGTAAACGAAGGGATAGCATGGGCTTATTATAAAACCAATGACCATCCAAGAGCGCTTTCACACATTTTAAAAGCAATTGGAACAAAATCGAAAAATGCAGAATTATGGTATAAAGCCGGGATGATTTTCAAGGCGAATAACTTATCTGAATTAGGAAATAAATATTGCAACATTGCCCTTCGTACGAATCCGCTATTAGATACAATGGTTCTTGTTCAACAGTCAAACAAAAACAAACTTGCCGCACGATGAAAAATTATTCACTTGCAAAATACTTCCTTACATTCCTATTCGTATTAGTATGTTGTAGCAATCTATTTGCACACACCATTAACTACGGGATGGAAGTAAAACCAATGGGCAATGTAATAGTCTATTACCTTATCCTCGGATTTCAACACATTATTCCGATGGGTCTCGACCACATACTTTTTGTTTTGTGCATCTTTTTGATGGACTCTCGTCTAAAATCTGTCATTTTACAGGCCAGTTGTTTTACGGTAGCGCACACCACTACTTTAATAATGACATCTAAGGGAATAATTATTCCACCAGCTCAAATCATTGAACCCATCATAGCCATTTCAATTGCCTTTGTTGCGCTAGAAAATATTTTTGTAGGCAAATTGAATCCTTGGCGTTATGGTATTGTCTTTTTATTTGGCCTCGTCCACGGAATGGGATTTGCCAATGCTTTAGACGAAATTGGTTTACCACGAAATGCATTTTACACATCTCTTATATCGTTTAACGTAGGAGTCGAATTGGGGCAAGTTGCAGTTATTCTCCTTGCTTGGTTCCTCATTGGAAAATTTCACTCTCAAAAAATCTGGTATCGCAATCGTATTATCATTCCATTATCCATAATAATTGCAATGATTGCCACCTACTGGACATTTGAACGTGTATTCTATTCTTAATCGCAGATTTATTTCATTCATATAAATCCACATCTCATTTCCTCTCGTATATCTTAGAAATTAAGAAGGAGATCAATTGCGCTTAAATAGTTTCTGCTCGAAATCTCAAAAAAATACAATTAATAAAACTAACTATCATGAATCAAAAATCAACAAAAAAATCAATTGCCATTGCACTTGCGTTGGCTTTCGTTATTGCAGGAACAATTGCAATAACCAATTTGTGGACGAATGCTTCCAGTCATCGAGAAGCGCCCTTAATTGCTAATGATCCACTAGCAGACAATACGGACTTGTATGCATTCCGCTCGCCGGATGACACCAACACAGTAACTTTAATTGCAACCTATATTCCTGCGGAGCTTCCACAAGGAGGACCCAACTATTTCTCCTTTGGTTCCAATATCCGTTACGAAATTCACGTAAACAATGGAACAAGTTTAACACAAGATCAGATTATTTACCGCTTTACATTTTCTCAAATTAATGAAGACCCCACCACTTTCTTCAATATCCGATTGGGTCAACAAAATTTAAAAACAACTTACATTTGCGAACGTAGTGTTGATGCAGGTGTATCCTTTCAAACCATCATTGCGAATGGTATTGTTCCACCTCCAAATATTGGGCCTCGTTCCATTGATGGTCCAATAGGATTAAATACGCCTTATCAAACATTAGAAGCTAATGCAATTGCCACTGCAACCTCAGGTGAAATGATCTTCTGTGGTCCGGTTGATGATCCATTTTTCGTTGACCTTGGCGGCATCTTTGACTTAGGTCAAACGCGTGCAGGCGGCACAGGTATTAATGCACCTCGTGACGGCTTAAGATGTAAAAACACACATGCTATTTGCATCAAAGCTCCGATCTCTACCTTACAAAAAACAGGTCTTTCAGTTTCGCAAGCAGCAAATATACTAGACCCTAATTTCGTAATCGGAGTTTGGGCGAGCGCATCTCGTCAACAAATTAGAACCATCAACGGTAATGGTACAGAAACGCACAGTGGAAATTGGATACAAGTTTCTCGTTTAGGGATGCCCTTGACGAATGAAGTAATTATCCCAATTGGGCAAAAAGATTTTTGGAATTCCTTAACACCATATCAAGATGGAACTTATTTCGACAGTCTCTTCGGTAATCCAGAGTTAGGTTTGTATATGGATGATGCCTTATTTGGTGGAGCAGTTCCGGCATTAAGCGCATTACGCATTCAAAAAGCATCACCAACTGTGTTAGGAAATGTAAATTTCGGAAATGGAAATGACGGCTTATATGTATTGTATGGAAATGCAGCTACAACAGGTACCGCTTTAGATACTGCACTATTTGGAAAATATTTATTGCGCGACAATCAACCTCGTTCAGTTGATTTGCTTCCTATATTTTACACAGGTGTTCCCAACCTCGCTCCCTATCAGTTAGCCACCGGTAAAACACCCGGAAATCCTCTTACACCCGGAAAACCGTTCATCAATAACTTTCTACCAACATTTGGAGATATGCTTCGCTTAAACATGGCGGTTCCTGTTACACCACGTAACGACCCGGCCTTTAGTTCACTTGGGATAATACAAGCAGCTGTTCTCGGATTAACTGACCCAGCTTATAATACGACTACAGCATTACAATTTATTCCAAACATGGATGGATTTCCAAATGGTAGACGATTAGAAGATGATGTTACAAGAATTGAATTACAAGCGGTGAGTGGAGTTGCACTTGCAGCCATCGGATTATGGTATGACGATTGGTCAATTGGTCAAAGTCCACTTACTCCTAATTTATTAGGTGTGCTTGGCTACACGACAGGCATCGAAACCAACGATACTACATTTAAAACAACATTTCCCTATGCACAAACTCCATGGACTGGTTACAAACTTTGCTCCGGTAGTTCAACTGTAACAGGAGTTAATCCAGTAAATGGTTTAAATATTGGTGCTCCGTCTGCTCTGATGCAGATATATCCGAATCCTGCAAAAACTCAAAGTAAAGTGAGTGTAACAACTAATGTTAAAGGAAGACTAAAACTAGCTGTATATAATTCCAACAGTCAAATTATTGATGTACCCATCAACAATGAAATGTATGAAAAGGGAACGTTTGAATTTTCAATCAACCTGAGTAAATACAGCAGTGGTTCCTATTACTTGGTGCTTTCTCGAAATGGAGAAAATGTTCAATCCACCAAATTAATTGTAGCCAAGTAAAAATTTAACATCTTTTCTCTGTAGACTATTACACGGATAAAATTAATCCGTGTAATAATCTACTGTCTTTACTCAAGCATTCATCATAAGTAAAAACAAGTAATTTAACTCAAATACCTAACATCATGAAAAAAATCGAAAACAAAAAACCACTCTGGATTACGTTAGGCATCGTTGCAGTAGCAGCTGTTGCCATACTATCCACCAACACCTACCTTGATGCATCGAGTCATCGAGAAGCGCCACTAATCGCCAACGATGCATTAGCTGACAATACCGATCTATATGCTTTCCGAAGTCCGGACGATCAAAACACCGTAACCATCATTGCAAATTACATCCCGGCAGAATTACCGCAGGGGGGTCCAAACTACTACTCTTTTGGAGAAGATGTGCGCTACGAAATTCACGTTAAAAACAATCCCGCAACTCCAGGAGACGACATTATTTATCGTTTCGAATTTTCGCAGGTTAACGAAGATCCAACTACATTCTTTAACATTCGTTTAGGAGCGCAAAATTTAAAAACAACTTACAATTGCTATCGAAGTATTGACCAAGGAAATACTTTTCAAACTATAGTAAGCAATGGAATCGTTCCACCAAACAATATTGGTCCTCGTTCTATACAAAGTGGAGTTGGATTGGGTGCAGCAAATTACAATTCACTTCGCAATAGTGCAATTGCTACTGCTAAAACAGGCGAAACCATTTTTTGTGGACCATCAGATGATCCCTTCTTTGTTGATTTAGGTGGTGTTTTCGATTTAGGACAAACAAGAGGAGCCGGAGGTGCACGCGACGGACTCAGTTGTAAAAACATTCATTCTATTTGTATCAAAGCTCCCATTGCTAATTTACAAAAAGATGGTAAAGATGTTTCCCAAGCGGCTAATATTCTAGATTCAGATTTCATCATTGGCTTGTATGCTACAGCTAGTCGCAAATTGATTACAGTACGAAGTTTGCATGGTGGTAAACCACATAACATAGGACAGTGGGTACAAATTTCAAGAATTGGAATGCCATTAACTAACGAAGTAATCATGCCCATCGGCCAAAAAGATTATTGGAATTCTATTCAGCCATATAATGAAGATACTGCTTTAGAAAAATACTTCACCAACCCGGAACTTGCCCTTTATATGGACGACAGCCAATTTGGTACCGCTGTACCTGCGTTATCTGCTCTGCGCATCCAACGTAATTCATTACAAGGGTTTGATTTTGGAAACACGCACGATGGTCTTGCAGGTTTATTAGGAAATCCTGCAACAACAGGAACAGCGTTTGATGTTGCATTGTTTGGAAATTATTTGTTGCGTCCGGGACAACCGCGTTCAGTGGATTTATTACCAATTTTCATGACCGGAGTACCTAATCTTGCACCTTACCAATTGGCTACCGGTAAAAACGGAAATCCATTAGCAGCAGGCAAACCTTTTATCAATAATTTTCTTCCAACATTTGGTGATATGCTTCGCCTCAATATGGCAGTACCTGTTACGCCTCGTAATGATCCATCTTTTAGTTCACTTGGGTTAATTCAAGCAGCAGTATTAGGATTAACAGATCCAGCTTACAATACCACTACAGCATTACAATTTATTCCTAATATGGATGGATTTCCTAATGGTCGTAGATTGGAAGACGATGTTACACGTATAGAATTGCAAGCAGTAGGCGGCGTTGTATTGGCTGCAGTAGGATTGTTTTATGATGATTACACTGCAGGAGGAGCTAATCCAGTAACACAAAATCTTATTAATGTACTAACGTATACAACCGGAGTTGAAGAAAATGACAAAGCATTCAAATCAAAATTTCCTTATTTGGCTCCACCAGCGAGTGGATTTGGAAATTGCGGAGGTGCGCTCACCAGCAGCAGCAACCGCTTATATCCAGATCAAGATGCTAGTTTAAAACTAGGAACTCCTGAAGTATACATGACGAGTTATCCAAATCCAGCAAGCACAAATACAACATTTAAATATCGCTTGCAGGATAAAACAAAAGTGACAATCAAAATAATTGATGAATCAGGAAGGATTATTGACACTCCTGTTAATGACCGAATGACAGAAAGTGGTACACATGAAATTAATTATAAAGTTTCACAATTGAAACCAGGCTTCTATTTTGCGAGAATAGAAAACAATAATCAAATTATCCAGTCCATTAAATTTTCTGTTATAAAATAACGATTGCCGTTACCTTTCCCTTTACTTAAAAGCCCTTTGCAGTTTTGCAAGGGGCTTATTACTTTAAGCTACAGCACTTCAACTCATTAAACCACTCCGACTAATCTTCGATTTATTAATAATAATAAAAACATTGCTCAATAATTTGAGATGATCAAATAAAGAAATTACCTATTCAGAAACGAAATCCGATTACTAGTCCACCCCAACGATGTGATTTACCTTCTTCAAATTCCTTAGTCAAAAAAGAATGGAAAAATTCTAGATATGTTTTTTTATCACCAATTACTACTCCGAAGTTTGTCTGAAACAGCGCTCTTTCTAACTGCGCTGCAGAAAGCTTATATTCACTTTCGCGGTTAAACATTCCGCCTTCTAGCGAAGCATTGTATCCTACTAACTCTACGGAAGGTTGAGCATAAAAATAGATTTTATATCTATGTTTAGGTTTATTAGCAAACGATGAAAACGGAGAATTATACTTACCTGCAATAACTGTAAAACCTGCTTGAATATTATTCATCAAAGTCCCAGCTTGCAATTTAACGATTCCGTTCATTAGAAAAAAAGCACTTGGCTGATACAGTTTTCTCTCATAAAACAATTCGTAATTAATAATAAAATCATTGCTTATCTGATGTTCCCATCCTAGGGGTTCAATATTCTTGAGCCATTCATGAATCGATTTTTGCATGCCATGGCCGAATGCTGCTGGTCCTAAGACACCGGTACTGATAGTAGAACTTAAACGCTGCTGATGGATGGTATCAGTTGAAATTAAAAATGACTTCAAAATAAAGTATGCTGCAAAGGGATGGTCATTGAAGCTAATGTCAGGATTGCGAATACTTAAAGGTGTAAATACGGCATGCTCGACTGAAATTCCATAGGCGAACTCACTATTTTTTAATTTAGGAAGCAGAAAGTTGAGCGGATTTTTTTTCAGTACCGGAGAGCCCAATTCAAAATTAATACCCTGAGAATAGTAAAAATCAGTGGCGGCGAAAAAATCATTCACATAATGCAAGCGAAAATATCGATCACATTCCATGTTACGATAAGAGCTGGTTTCATCAATTACTTGTGCAAATAATGTAATTGGAGTAAAGCATATTAAAAATGCTGGGATTCTAATACAAACCATCAACGATTTACGCATCATAACACAACTTGGATTCAGGAGCATGATTAAAAATGAAAGATATAAAAAAAATTAACACTTGCAAATCCAAGATGTATCAATTGGCGTATATTCTTCAAAAGTTAACCAATTCTTATAAAATAAAAACTTATGTTAAAAAAATCAATTGCAATTCTCTCTTTATCCTTTGCATTCCTTATAGGAAGTGCAAATGCACAAACCAACATGAATAACGAAAAAGGCGTTATGGTTGGTGGCGCGATGATGGTTCAATCAAAAAACATTGTCGAAAATGCGATAAACAGTAAGGACCATACAACGCTGGTGGCCGCCGTAAAAGCAGCAGGCTTGGTAGAAACACTTTCGAGTGCAGGTCCCTTTACCGTATTTGCACCAACCAATGCTGCTTTCGATAAATTACCCGCTGGAACAGTGTATGATCTACTTAAGCCGGAAATGAAAGACAAGCTATCTTCTGTGCTTACTTATCATGTTGTAGCAGGAAAGTTCACCTCCAAAGACTTGAAAAACGGGATGAAATTGAAAACCGTTCAAGGGCAAGAAATAACCATCACCAAAAAAGGGAATAGCTGGATGGTCAACAATGCAAAAATTGAAATAGCAGATGTAATAGACAGCAATGGAGTTACTTATGTTATTGACACTGTGCTACTACCGAAGTAGAAAAAGTGAATAAACACCAAGCTATCCTCACTGTAATTTACAGTGAGGATATTTTTATAGGCAAGATACCATTGAAATAAAACAATTTTTATTGATATATTTACTTTCTTTGTATAAGACAAGAAGTAATATTTCTGTATTAATGCCTGTTAAAAAATATAGCGAAGAGGAACTCGTAAATTTATTGAAACTCGAGGACAAATCGGCCTTTAGTTATCTCTATGATAATTATTCGGCGGCATTGTTTGGGGTTGTTTTAAAAATTTTAAATCAAGATGAAGAAACGGCTGAAGATGTATTACAAGATGCTTTTATTAAAATTTGGAAAAAAATCTCAAGTTTCGACCCCTTAAAAGGGACCTTATTCACATGGATGCTAAACATTGCACGTAATACTGCTATAGATAAAGTACGATCTTTTAAAAATTTATCAATCCAATCCATCAATAATAACGTACATAGTGTAGATAAAATACATCAACATAAATCGGTAGAAGATCGAATTGGAATTAAAGAAATCGTGAATACACTAAAACCCGAATATCAAAGCATCATTGACTTAGCCTATTTTAAAGGCTATACTCAGGAGGAAATTTCAGTAGAATTGAATCTACCCTTAGGTACTGTAAAAACCAGGGCCCGGGCTGCATTAGTTGAACTTCGAAAAGTAATTCAGTAATGAATATTATAGAATATATTAAATCAGGGATTCTGGAACAATACGTACTTGGTCTTACCAGCGAAGAAGAATCGTTGGAAGTGGAACAAGCTGCCGCAAAATACGCGGAAGTTCAAAAAGAAATCGAAGAGATTTCAAAAGCCCTAGAAAATTATGCTATTTCAAATGCAGTTCAACCGAGCCGTAAAGTAAAACCATTTTTGATGGCTACCATCGATTATATGGAGCGCATGGAAAAGGGTGAAGCTGCATCTTTCCCACCTATTTTAAATAATACATCCAAAATAGAAGATTATGCTCCTTGGCTGAGCCGAGAAGACATGATATTACCTGTTGACGCAGAAGATATTTTTGCTAAAATCATTTGCTTTACTCCAGAATTGCAAACAGCCATCATTTGGATAAAAGATTACGCGCCAGCCGAACAACATCATGATGAACAAGAAAAGTTTTTAATTTTAGAAGGCACATGCGATATTCTTATAGACGATGATACTTATTCTTTAGTGCCTGGTGATTATTTTGCAGTTCCGCTTCATAAATCACATATCATTAAAGTTACATCTGAAAACCCCTGCAAAGTATTACTTCAACGCGTAGCAGCATAAATAATTATTTTGGATTTATATAGGTGAAATTACCAGGACTTATAATTTAATCTTTTCGATATTCCTAATATTAACTTCATGGCATTTTGCTATATAATACCAACACCTAGTATGTTTTAGTCCCATCTGCTTGTCCTTTTTCACCAATACTTCTTAAAAAAATTGTTCCGTAGACTAGGGCTATGCAACATTTTTTTCAACTCGTCTTGGCAAAAAATACGTCGCAGCTTTGAACTAAAACATACTAGGAATTGGTATAATTAAAATTTAAAATTTTTTATGTTAACCATAAACATTAGAAAGATAGTTGATAGACTCCGAGCAAAGTCAAATTGGCAAAACACTTGAAAAATATTTTTACCAAACATTCGGATTTTCTAATTTAGTTTCCTTTGGATTTCTTCTTACTTTTGTTGAAGATGAGTAAGGCTCACATGGAAAAAGAAAAAGTTTTAAAGCAACTGCAAAAAATACCGAGCATTGGTAAAGCATGCTCCCTTGACCTTTGGAATATTGGTATTAGAAAGATCGAGGACCTCAAGGAACAAAATCCTGCAACCCTCTATCATAAGCTAAATACTATTACCGGTATGACTCATGATGTTTGCATGCTTTATACATTTCGCTGCGCCGTTTATTTCGCCACGGAAGAATTTCACGATAAAGAGAAATTAAACTGGTGGTATTGGAAAGATAAAACATATTGCGAATAGAAAAAGATAAAACATATTGCGAATAGAAAAAGATAAATCAAGGGAATTATAAATTTATTCTCTAAGTTAAAAAACAAATTGCGTTATAAAGAGTGAATTCTAATAATTCTAAGAAATCTATGTCAAACAGTGCCTTACAGAAATGGAGTCTGCCTTCAATGCTCCTGTTAGTTTCCATTTCCCTTTCATCCTGTCAACTGGGTCGATTTGTATATTATAATTTTGCCGACATTCATGACTACAAAATATTTCCTTCCAGAACAATGAAGGAAGATTCTTCCAAATATCGTTTTGCCACCACAGATGCAGGAGTGTTTCCTAAAAAAGTAGAGGACAAACAAAAAAACGAAATCCCTTTTGACAAGTTTCTTGAAGACAACAACACGGTTGCTTTTCTCATCATTAAAAATGATACTATTCAATATGAAAAATATTTTAGAGGGTATGACAAGGAGCGCATCGTCCCTTCTTTTTCCATGGCAAAATCGATTACTTCCATTTTAATTGGCTGTGCTATTGACGATGGATTCATTCAATCAGTAGATGAACCTATCACCAACTATATACCGGAATTAAAGAATAATGGATTTGAAAAAGTAACCATCAAACACCTTTTACAAATGACATCAGGTATCAGTTTTAAAGAGAGTTACGTGAACCCTTTCGGCGATGCCGCTTCCTTTTATTACGGCAGGCATTTGAGAAAGTCTATTGCCAAAATGAAAATCAAGGGTGTTCCAGGTGAAAAATTTGAATACAAAAGCGGGAATACACAACTGCTTGGATTGGTTTTGGAACGTTCATTAAAAGGGAAAACCATAACACAATATTTGCAAGACGAAATTTGGGCTCCATTGGGTATGGAATATGACGCTTCTTGGAGTATTGACAAAAAGAAGAATGGGTTAGAAAAAACCTTTTGTTGTATCAATGCAAGAGCAATCGATTATGCTAAAATTGGAAAATTATACCTGGATCAGGGTACCTGTAATGGCAAACAAATTGTGTCCAAAAAGTGGATAGAGGAATCCACAAAAGTCGATGAATCGGACGGAAGTTCTGCAATCTACCAATATCAGTGGTGGTTACCTTCAACAAAAGGTGATTTCATGGCCATCGGAATTTTAGGACAATACCTTTACGTTAATCCTTCAAAAAAATTAATCATTGTTCGATTAGGTAAAAATGCTGGCCAGGCGAATTGGTGGAATCTACTTCCACAATTGGCAGAGAAATATTAATTAAACCAATGCCGATTTATGTGGCCGAAAATGTCCATTTAATGGCCTTCTTTTAGAAATTATTGTACCTACCTTTGTTGGGCAACAATCGTTTTAAATGAAAACTAAATTTGTCTTTCTTCTTTTACCTCAAATTCATTTGCTTGATTTGGCCGGACCAGATCAGGCAATTCATGAAGCAATAGATTGTGGAGCCGACTTTACAATCGAGTACTGCTGTGATGAAACTAAAATTACGTCTACAGCTGGGCTTCCTCTTGGGGCAGTTAAGCATTATACGAATATAAAATTAAAGACTGGAGATTTTTTAATCATTCCCGGGTCCAATTATTCATATTTAACTTCCAATGAATTTCGCAAAAAGAAGGAACTCTTTAAATGGTTAAAAGATCAACATACCAACGGAACAAACCTTTGTAGTATTTGCGCTGGTGCTTTTGTATTGGCCGAATGTGGGCTTCTGGATCAGATAAACTGCACCACACACTTCAAGAAAACTACTGAACTGCAAAATCAATATCCTAATGCTCAAGTCATCGAAAATATTTTGTACACTGAGCAAAACGGAATCTATACCAGCGCTGGAATAGCTTCGGGCATAGATTTAATGTTGCACATCATAGAAAAATTAAAGGGTAGCCACTTCGCCCATTTAGTCGCTCGAGAATTGGTAGTTTATAATCGAAGAAACGGAAGATCTGCACAAGAAAGTGAATTGCTAAAATTCAGAAATCACATTCACTCTGGAATACATAAAGTACAGGATTTTATTATCGAAAATATTGCACAGAAAAACCACTTGCCTGATTTAGCAGATATTGCCGGAATGAGTGAACGCAACTTTACTCGCATCTTTAAAAAAGAAACAAACATTTCAGTAAACGAATTCATTACCATTATCCGCAAAGAAAAAATTTCAGAGTTGCTAAAAAATCCGGATTTATCTAAAATAAAAATCGCAAATAGCGTCGGATTGGAGAGCGAAAAACAATTAGGTAGAATTCTAAATAAATAACAATGATGAATAGATTCAACTTATTCCTTCTCACCTTCCTCTTCACTTCTACATTGTTTGCACAAACAGTAGATGTTAAACATATAGCACTTAATCTTGAGTTCGACTTTATTAAACGCAATATCATTGGTGTAGCCGAAATTACATTGGCTCCAATCAATACGGGCAATAAAATTAATTTAGATGCCGGCATGTTAAACATTAAAAATGTATCTATTGCTAATAAGTCACTTCATTTTAATTACGATGGTGGCGACAAGAAAGATGGTCTAGCGATTACATTGGACAGAGCATATACGCCTAACGAAACAATAATACTTCACATTAATTACCAAACAAATTATGTGAATGAATCTGATCCCAATAATTGCAGCGGCAGTTTCGGTAAAGGAATACGATTTTTAAATCCTACCACTACTACGCCCAACAAAAAACAACAAATCTGGAGTAGCGGCGAACCTGACTATAATAAGTACTGGTTTCCGTGTCATGAAGAAATTTCCGACCAGCATACTACTGAAATTAAAGCAATCGTTAAAAAGCCATTGATCTTTCTTAGCAACGGACAAATTATTGAAACCATCGAAAACAATAACAATACGCGTACTTATCATTATCGTTCATCGATTCCCTGTTCAAATTACTTAGTCTCTTTTGTTGTGGGTGAATACACAGATGTTGTTTTACATCATAAGAAAACGGTCATTCATAATTTCGGCTATACGAATGAAGTGGACGCAGTTAGGGCTACTACCGTACTGTTGCCGGATATGATTGATTTCCTTGAAGAAAAAACGGGGTATGAATACCCTTATCCAGAATACTCACAAGTAGTAGTACAAGATTATCCATTCCCGGGTTTAAATGGTCAACATACCCTTACCACCATTTCCGACAATTATATTGATGATGGGGGTGTGCATGATGATTTTAAATATCTGTGGGACGGGGTGGCATTGCAAGCATTGGCGAGCCAATGGTTTGGAAATTTAATCTCTCCTGAAAAGTGGAATGACATCTGGTTAAACAACGCTTTTGCACAATATTTAGCAGGACAATATACCATCAAAAACAATGGAGAAGCTGAATATTTAATATGGTACTTACCTTTTGAAAAGGGAGCTGTTTTGAATGACTGGCATGCAGATTACAAGCATCCCATTGTACCTAAAACAATTCCTGATTTGTCGGGCTTTACTGCTGATAACTATTCTAAATACAGAGGTGCGCTTGTATTACGAATGCTTCAAAATGAGATTGGAGATGAAAAATGGTGGAAAGCAATAAGACTTTATGTAAAAGAAAATGCTTATCAATTAGTCACTACAAAAGACTTTCAAAAAGCAATAGAATCTACTACTGGAAAATCCTATCAATGGTTTTTTGATCAATGGATTTACAAAACTGGACTTCCCCAATTTGAAATTACGAAAAATTACGACACCACTAAAAAACAGCTTACTGTTCATGTGAAGCAAACACAAGTTAATGATAGTATGAAAGCAGTGGACAAAATACATTATTTTAAAGGAAAAACAAACATAGAAATAGCAGGTAATATAGAGCAGGTTTTACTTGAACCTAGCGATTTAAACACATTCACTTTTTCGTTGCAGGAAAAGCCAGGATTCGTATGCTTTGATCCTAATGAAAATTGGTTGTGCGAAGTGAAATCCGAATCGTCATCGGAGGAATGGTTACAACAACTCGAACATAGTACAAGTGTTTTAGGAAAACAAAAGGCTATGGACGCTTTAGTGGTACTTGCAAAAGACTCCCTGACATCAGAAAAAACGAAAGCGCAAATAGTAGATGCTTTAAAAAGAGAAATTAATTCAAAAAACTATTGGAGACATCAGATGTATGCAATGGGGTCTTTGCGAAAAATATTACCAATGCCGATTGACAGCGGAACTACTACTCTTCTTTTAAATCTAATAAAAAACGAAAGCAGTTGGTTAAAAGCTTCCGCAATTTCGAGTTTGGGAAACACGTTAGATTCAGGGTATATAAACATCTACCTTGATGCGTTATCTGATCGCAGTGATCGCGTAATAAATGCTGCAGCCATCGCATTAGGAAAAACAAAAAGTACGATTGCCTTTGATCGCTTACTCCAATTAGACAAATGGCCATCCTGGAAAAGCCAAAGCAGAATAAGCGCATTAAATGGATTGCAGCAACTGGGCGATGCGCGTGCAACTGAATATGCGCTTACTTGCTTAAAAGATCAACTTTCCCCACGCTGGTACTTAGCCACACCTACCTGGGATTATCCATATGCTGCCGTAAATACAATTGTCGCACTTGGGAAATCAGATTTAGCCTATCCGCTCTTAAAAGATCAACTTATTGTTGCATTAAAAGAGAATGATATAAATGACATTTTTCAATTAGTGCAACTTATCAATTTATTAAAAACCAAAGAGGCCATTGAAATATATATACTCTTAAAAGAAAGATTTAAGGCAGACACATTCGTGTTGGAATCGGTAAAGAATTATGAAAATCAATTTTTAAAAAATCTTACTCCATGAAAATAAATTCTCCATATCAATCAAGACCCATTCGATTTGTTGAACGCTATCATCATAAGGATTGGCAGGTAAAAATTTACAGCATTTCCATTTTCGATGAATATGTATCCAATAAAAACATCGAAGAAGCAAAACTAAAGTTGGATGAATGGTTAGGAAAAAGTAATGATTACGGATTAGCAACTTATAAAATAGCAACACTCATCCTGCACGTATTTAAGGACGGGTGCTATGCCATTATCAATTGGTGGACTGGTGAAAACATGTTACAGAATTTCGTTTACCTCAAAGAAGACGAAGAATATAAAATTTATTCTGACCGTGGCATTACCACTTGTGTTTGGGAAATGGCCGTTCTTTGGCATGAACGCAATGCCTGGGTAAAGCATGTATTAACGAAAAATGAAAATCCGGATTTCGAAGGGTATTTAAACGAACAATTAAACCAGGACGTATAATGAATTATCTAATTAGGGCCGCCAAACCATATGACATAACAGAAATAATAAATCTTTGTGCAGAACACGCGCTATACGAACAAGCCAATTATGATAGTACCGGCAAAACAGAAAAATTATCAAAATTGCTTTTTTGTGATCATCCAAGTTTATTCTGCTTAATGGCAGAACATGAAAATGAAATCCTGGGATACGCCACTTTCAGCTTTGAATATTCCACGTGGAATGCCGATTTTTATTCGCATATGGATTGTCTTTTTCTACGGGAAAAATATCGCGGAAATGGAATCGGAGAAGCGTTTGTGAATAAAATTATTGAACTATCAAAAGCAAGAAAAGCGCACCATCTTGAATGGCAAACACCCATCTTCAATGAACGTGCTATTAAATTTTATAACAGAATTGGTGCCACCTCAAAAGAAAAATTACGATTCACACTCACATTTTAAAAAACAATAGAAATGAAAAAATCAGAAATTAAAAAAATGCCCGAATATTTTGATAGGTACATCCACCTCACTGATGATGTGACTTACATAAAAGCATTAGAAATAAGTTTGAAAGAACTGGAAGATGCGCCTATCGAAGTTTGGAAAGCGCTGGGCGAAAAAGTTTACGCACTGGGAAAATGGACGATAAAAGATATTCTGCAACATTACATCGACACCGAAAGAGTCTTTACATATCGAATTACAGCCATAGCTAGAGGCGACAAGCAAAAAATGACCTCTATGGAGGAAGACGATTATGCTAAAAACGCAAATGCAAATCGAAGAACCCTTGAAGATTTAGTGGAAGAGTTGCTTCTTGTAAGAAAAGGAACCATTGCCATGTATCGTTCCTTTACGCCAGAGATGCTTCATCAATTAGGGAATGGCTACAACGGAATGCAATATTGTGTTTTAGCACTTGGATTTATAATTGCAGGCCATCAACGTTGGCATTTTAGGGTGCTAGAGGAAAAGTATTATCCACTGCTAAAAAATTAAAATACAAAACCAAATCATGACCTCTATCCTTCGAGCTACTGGAAAAGATGCTCTGGCACTTTCAATTCTTGGAAAAAAATCCTTTTTGGAGTCTCATGGACACAGTGCTTCCTCTATAGATATTAGTTCTTACCTTGAAGTAAATTATACTCCAGATGCTTTTCAACATGATTTGGAAAATAATGATTCCATCTTTTTTAAAATAATTTATAATGGACAATTGGCAGGCTACTCTAAAATTATTTTGAATTCGTCCGTATCCAACATTCCGATGCAAAACATTACCAAGTTAGAAAGGCTCTATCTTCTTCAATCGTTTTACGGTTTAAATTTGGGTTTACATCTGCTAGAGTATAATATAAAATATTCTAAAGAGCATGGTCAAAAAGGAATCTGGCTTAATGTGTGGACAGAGAACATTCGCGCTGTGAATTTTTATTTGAAATACGGCTTCAAGGTTTTCGGCGAATCCCATTTCAAAATTTCAGAACAACACTCGAATCCAAACCATCAAATGTACTTCGGCTTTTAAAAAAGCAAAAATTACATTACTTATACCGACTGCTTGCTCAAATCATTTATCTTCACTTTTTTATAACCTACGCCATGACTACAGTGAAATCCGTTAACACCTTAAATATTT
>JBJXGU010000328.1:0-4016 GCA_046160245.1 Bacteroidia bacterium | reverse complement strand
ATCCTCCTATGAAAATATTTCCTGAATCCTTCCAACAAAAAATGAAAGAACTTCTAAAAGAAGATTCAACTATTTTTTTTGAAAGTCAGGACAACCAGCCTCCTATTTCATTAAGAAAACATCCCATAAAACGAAATTCGAGTTTATTTCCAGAGGCGCGAAAGGTAGATTGGTGTCAGGAAGGTATTTACTTATCCGCTCGTCCTGTCTTTACCTATGATCCTTTGTTTCATGCAGGAGCATACTATGTTCAAGAAGCAGGATCGATGCTTTTGGAAAAATTTCTTACTCCCATCCTAGAAAAAAATAAGAACTTAAAAATATTGGATTTATGTGCTGCTCCAGGAGGAAAATCAACACATGTTTTGAGTTTAATGAATGGAAAAGGAATATTAGTTAGTAATGAAACCATTCCATTAAGAAATAAAATATTAAGGCAGAATATTGCAAAGTGGGGATATACGAATTGCATCGTAACCCAAAATAAATCAGAAGATTTCGCAAAAAGTAAAATTCAATTTGATGTTATTATTGTAGATGCACCTTGCAGTGGTGAAGGACTTTTTAGGAAAGATGGTCAAGCGATCCTCGAATGGAGCGTGGATCAAGTGATGGTTTGCAGTCAACGTCAAACTAAAATTCTGGAAGATATTTTTCCTGCATTAAAACCAGGAGGATATCTCATTTACTCTACTTGCACCTATGAGTCATCAGAAAATGACGACCAAATAGAGAAAATGATTTCTAATTTTGGAATGAAAGTAGTAACTCCCGAACCACCAACAGGAATTACATTAACTAAGTACGGATGGCAAGCCTTTCCCCATCGTGTTCCAAGCGAAGGATTTTATTGTTGTCTTTTAAAAAAAGAAGGAGAATTAATTGCAGAAAATTTATCTTCTCCACCGAAAACCAATTCCAAAAAAAGTGTAATTCCCAGTTTTGAGAAATGGTTACTTGATGAAAATTATTTCAACATAACACAACAACACGATTTTATTTATGCCGCTTCAAAAGAAGTCTACGAACTCACACAACAATTGAGTAAAACGAGTTACATTCGAATGAGTGGACTTTTGTTAGGCGAAATGAAAGGAAAAGATTTTATTCCTTCCGCTGAATTAGCATTGAGTTTACAATTGAACAGAAATATTCCAACGGTAGATCTATCAGAACAAGAATCCATCAACTATTTATGTGGCGAGCCTCTACTAGCGCAAAGTGAAGCGCTAGGATGGCATTTAGTAACTCATCAAAATCAAGCATTAGGATGGGCAAAGAAAATTGCATCGCGTTGGAATAATTATTATCCGAAAGAGTGGAGAATTCAAAACAAACCAAAAAATTAATTTATACAATTTGCTATGAAATGGGATATAGAAGTGGCTTATAAACACCTCAGAAAAGATCCAAAATTAAAGGAGATCATAAAACAAACGGGGAAATTAGAACCTTCGCATCAAAAAGATTTATTTACTTCTTTGCTTAGTGCTATTGTTAGTCAACAGCTCTCTACAAAAGCTGCTGCTACTATTTGGAATCGATTTATTCAGCTATTTCCCGAAGAACAACCTACGGAGAATGCCATTCTTAAAATGGATATTGAACAGCTGAGAGCCGTTGGACTTTCCTATCAAAAAGGTGGTTATCTAAAAAACATTGCTAGTTTTTCACTTGAAAATACGCTTGAATACAAACGACTTTATCGAAAAAGTGATGATGATTTAATAGATTATTTATCGAGCATCAAAGGAGTTGGAAGATGGACAGCGGAAATGATTTTAATGTTCAATTTGAATCGACCTGATGTATTACCAGTAGACGATTTAGGCATACAGCAAGCGATGACAAAACTTTATGACATACCACTAAAAGGAAAAGAAATGAAAGCAGAAATGATTCGCATTTCTTTGGCTTGGCAACCGTATCGTAGTTTAGCATCGAGGCATCTTTGGAAATGGAAAGATAAGGACTAGCAAAAAAAGAAATCAATAAATAAATTCAACTCTAATAAAAATTTAGTTGATGTTTATCTTATAGTAATTATAAATATCGACCTTTTTCTTAGAAAAACACAATTAATCACATTTCTTCCTATTCTTTATTTTCAAAATTTGGATTTAACCTTTTTACTCCTCACCTTGGTGGTGCACTTCCAAAACGTGTAAATTTTATGATCTCTTCCATAAAGGGAGGCAAACTACCTTATTACAAAGTAGTTCTTGCCTGCGCCCTAAGCATTGTATTTACATACATGTTTAGTAAAAATTTGCCCACAAAAAAAAGTGAGCAACAAGCCGTAACAAATATTAGTTGCGATGAAAGAATGAATTTGGTTAGAATAAAGCGACATCGGCTTTCTCAACCATTATTGTTTAGTGATATTGCTAGCGAAAGCTCAAAATATTCGAATCTAAAAAAAGACTTACTGAATAAAATTGTTGTAGAGAAAGCTACTGGTAAAGTAAGTAACGTTTCTGTTTATCTAAGAGAATTTGGCAATGGTAGTTGGATGGGTATTCAACAAAATGAACAATTCGACCCCGGTAGTATAATGAAACTACCCATTCTTCTTGCCTATTTAAAAAGACAAGAAGAATCACCTTCCTACTTTGAAAAAAAGATAAAGTTCGAGTCACATAGCTCTGCAATGCCAAGGCAAACTATTGTTACGAATAGCATAAAAATTGGCAATACGTATTCGGTCAGAAGTTTAATAAAATCAATGATTATTGATTCAGACAATCAAGCTAATATGTTATTGAATCAAAACATCGAACCTGAATATGTTTACAATGTTTTTACAGATTTAGGAATGCAGGTTCCTGCAGTTCAACAATCCTCGGTTAAAATGTCAGCGATGGATCTTAGTAAATTTATGAGAGTCCTTTATAACTCCAGTTATACCACTCAAAATCTATCGGAATTTGCGTTGCAATTGTTAACGGATACTAAATTTAATGATGGAATGAAAAAAGGAATTCCCGACTCTGTAATGATTGCACATAAATTTGGAGAACGAGGATACCAAGACACCACTTTTCAAGAAATTCATGAAACAGGAATTATTTATTTAGGTGAAAATCCAGTTCTATTAACCATTATGACTAGTGGCAATGATCAGACCTACCAAACGCAGTTGATAGCAAGTATTACAAAGTCTTGCTATGATTGGTTAATGATAGAATCAAAATAATTAGTAAAAATTCTCTTCATATTCACTTCGTCATCTTTTATGAATTACTTACTTTTGTAATTCAACCACGGCAGCACATTCCTCGCATAGGCATTTGCAAAAGCCTATAAAACAGAAAGATATGCAAATTGGACAAAATACTGTTGTTAGTGTAACTTATGTATTACACAGCAGTCAAGAAGGAAGTGAGAAAAATAAAGTAGAAGAAACCGGGAATGAAAATCCATTAATCTTTCTCTTTGGTTCAGGACAATTAATCCCTGCTTTCGAAGATAACTTAGCTGGTTTATCGGTAGGAAACAATTTCGAATTCACAATCGCTGCAGAAAATGGATACGGCATGACTGAAGCAGATGCTTTAGTAAATGTACCCGATGACATGTTTAAGGTAGATGGTGTTTTAGATTTAGAAGTTTTGCGGATCGGAAATATGGTTCCTCTCCTCGACCGTGAAGGAAATCAAATGGTGGCAAAAATTGTTGAGTTCAAAGATGGAAATGTTTTGCTCGATTTTAATCACCCATTAGCAAGTCAGGATTTGCATTTCAGCGGAACGGTTGTTCAAGTTCGTGAAGCAACGCCAGAAGAAATTGAACACGGACATGCGCATACGCCGGGGATGCATGAGCATTAATTAAGTCCCGACAGCTATCGGGATCAGAATTCAGAATTCAGAATTTTGATTTTAGTTGTGAGGCTTCGAGTTGTTCACTCAAAGCGCCAGCCTAATTCTGAATTCTACATTCTAAATTCTTAATTCACCTCGGCCACGCCGAGATTCCGTCTTTCAAATTTATCACTTTCAAACCAATCTTCGACA
>JBJXGU010000327.1:0-4785 GCA_046160245.1 Bacteroidia bacterium | reverse complement strand
GCAAATACTCGGGCAAAGCGCACTTGATGCGGACAGATCCCGTCAGGAAGACAACTCAGCCAAAGCTTGATTACTCAAGTTAGCAGCAAGAATCTTTTAACGCTCCGACTTTACCTCTATCCCGCTTCTTGTTTTATAGGCCGGCTTCCCATTTTTCACCGTATAAATCTTGTCCATACTGTTGGCGACATTGGAAAGCGTCATGCCACTCAGCTGCTGAAAAATGGATTTTCCCGGTGGAGCGCCGAAAGTGGCACTAAAGCTGTAGCTGCTATTTCCCCAACTTGTACTGCTTATGGTCGAATAGTAAGTAGTAAAGTCCATGAGTTCCTTGCTGCTCGCATCGTAGGTCACGGTTTTGAAGCCGGGGTTATTGCCGTGTTGCGGCGTAACGCCGGGACAAGAGATGGCAACTTCTGTTATCGTCGTTCCGCTGGGGTCGTAAAGTCTCCTCATCTCATCCATGTGGGTATGTCCGTATAGGATACCGGCAATGGTTCCCTGATAAGTGCTTGTAAGCGAGAGGAATGTACTGAGCCAGCTTACTTTCTGGTTCGCTAGTTTTACCCACATGTAGCTTGTACAGCTATCCGTCTTAATATGCTTGCAGCCATAAGCATCTAGTCCGGGCGGGACATGCATGGCAATATAAACCTGCTCGTTTTGTGCCTTGGCCTCCGCCAACTGTTTCGCCAGCCAGGCCATTTGGGTATCTCCATCGGCTTGTTGCTGGGTGCCATCCACGGCGGTAAAATTTTCGGTAAAGATTACGGTGTTCATGGAGATCAGACGCAAGCCGTCCACCGGGCGGGCGGCATAATATCCCATGGTCGGGTTTGGATTGGATACCATACAAGGCGCTTTCGTACTGCCAGGAAGGATGTTCAAAGCGGGATATGGATTTTTGCTATCCGGTACCAGAGAAAAAGGCGTTTGCTGATTTTCATCGGCAAAAGAATAATAGTCGCCGGCCAGTCCGTCATTGTTTCCGGGCAGGTAGAACAGCGGCGTTTGATGCTTGCTTGAAAGCGTGCGCATGTCCGTTAAAATTCTGTAAAGGTTGCCGTTATGACTGGCACGCTGGTTCGGGGCGAGGTAGCAGCTGGTGTCACAATGGTAATGTTTGGGCAAGTCACCAGTGTACACGATAAAGCCTGGCGGGTTAGGGCCGCTCAAAATGGAATCAATCTTATGGCAGCAATTGCTCCACAGATTCATACCCGTATCGCCACCGGAGACCGTGATGGACGTGGTAGTGTCCAGGTGCACATCCGACAAAAAGAGAAAAGAGGGATTTGCATTTGTTGCTGTGAGCGTTTTATTTTCGGGCGCGGAGTTGGAAGCGTTCCGCAGGGTATCGCAGCTGTTTGCAAGGAAAAGGGCAAGTGTAAAAATGAAGCCGATGTGGAGGTATTTATTTTGGTGGGTCATGATGATGTTTTTTTTAGAAGGTAGGGTGGAGGGGGAGGGCTGTTATTTATTCAGACCAAGCCTTTCAGCTATACCTCGGACTTGCTCGATAGACAGCCCTGTGATTTTGACAATTAAATCGGCGGATGCCCCTTCGATTAGGGCGCTCTCAGCAATTTCTTCATCTCTGCTTTTCAAAGCTTCATTTACTGCCGTTGTGATTTCTAGTTTCACCGTCTCCACAAAACTCGCATCGCTGCGCTGCGCCTCCATATATCGGTCATATTCCTTGCGGTCGGCAGGATCTAATTTTAGGATGTCAAGTTTCTGGCTCGCAGACTTCAAGCCTTTTGCGGTGAATTCATCTTTGATTTCCGCCGTTTTCAAAAAGTATATCCACTCGTCCAGCGTATCCTTGGCGACTTCGTTGAACCGGTTTGTTTTTATCACATAATACTCTGGGTACAAGTCTGATACTGATGTCTTTTTGAAAAGTTCTTTTTGCTTTTCGGAAAGTTCCAATTCGTGATTGCTGTGGATGCCGACGAAAGTGGTTGTCCCGTGGTACACATAGTCGTCTCCCTGACCGAGCTCAAAATAGACGATATTCACGGAGTACACTTTTTTGACTTGGGAATAGGGCTGTCCTTCAGCGATGTGTTCCACAATGACCTTGGCAGTTCCGTAAAGCATCCGCTGGAAGTAGTCGGCCTCACGGGTATTCTGGATTTCTACGATGACCAACTCGCCTTTTCTGTTTTCCACAAGAATATCTACCCGGTTGAACTTGTCGTCTTCGGTTTCCTTATTTCCTTCGCTTTCAAGGATTTGTTTTATATTAAAGTCTTCGTGAAGCAACTCGGAAAGGAAGCCCTCCAAGATGTCGAAGTTGGCCTTGTTGCGGAGCAGTCGCTTCATTGCCCAGTCGAACCGAACTAACTTTTTTGCCATTTGTGAAACAATTTGTAACAAAAGTACAAAAAAACATTCAATTGGAGCGAAAATGCAGCGAAATTTACTTGGGTGGGTTTGAGGGGAAAATGTGTTATGTATTTAATGATGTGCCGCCCAACGTTACGCTTCCCGAATGTGCGACGCTTAGGAAGCCTTTTCGGGAAGCGATTGTTGGTGGCTGCTATTTTATTATTTTAGTTGGAAGTCCATATGGGGGTGTTTCAAAATCTTTGTTCATAATCATATTCTTAGGATTGTAAGCCCAATGATACTCCAGTTCATATGCTAATGAACGGGCCATCCCATCAATACCTGGAAATAAAGTAGATTCATTAATGTTGGTAACATGAAAATACGACATGGCTTCATCTCTAATTTTGTCAGAATTAAGAATGAACTTAACAACTATTTCACTACTGTTCATGTAATTATTCATAATATTTTCAATTGGCTGGTCTAATACACTTGGAATTGCAAAAGTTCCCGATTGAGCAATAAGTCTATCATTCATTGCCTTGGGTTCTCCCGTAACAACAAAAGGAACTTTTCCTTGCAAGAAATTATCCTTAAATTGTTTAGATGTATTAGGATAAAGCCCCTTTGGGTCAATTCGATTTCCGTCAATTAAGTCAATACTTGGTTTATAATCAAATCCTGCTGGGTAGATTGCCCAAACTGCACTTTCCTTTGTCGTTCTATGTAATGCGAAAAATGCTGCAACGAAAGGACTCCAAGTGAAGTCAACAAGTCTTGTTGGAGCACCGTGATGTTGCATAATAGATAGCCATTGAACTATATCATCATCGTCAGGAATGTTTTTAAGATAATGATGAGCTTTCCTTTTAAAAATTCTAATAATTCTTTCTTCCTGAAGTTCCCAACAGTCCTTATGAACTCTAAAGTCTTCTAAATAACGTGATAAAGTACTTTGAATGCTCCAATTTGAATCCGATTGACCACGAAACGCCCAACTTACAAATTGAGGGCTTAAAGTCAAATTAAGATAATCAGTCCAAGTGTCAATTTTATGTTGTGTCATATGCAATGAAGTTCTTTTATTTATTCAATGTTGAGTACTCACACATACCGTCGCCTGCTTAGTCATTGTGCGTTGAGGTTGGTGGCGGTTAGATTTGAGAGCATTGTTGTAGAATTTTTATATTTTATTTAAGCTTCTTAGAATAAGTTGCAATGGTTTTTCATAATCATTCCTAAAATCCGCATAAAGATGTTTTTGAAGTCTTGAAGGGATTTCTTCTGATTTCAATTCGCCAATAACCAATGGGATAACTTTTTTTCCTTTGGTTACAAAATTATCATATGCTTCGTCTAATTCAAATTTTACCCATTTTGATTTAATTGAAGTAGGGGACAGTATAATCAAAAAGCAATCGGATTTATCAATTCCCTTTGAAATGCTATCGGTAAGAATATCTCCAATATCCATATTTTTTTCATCAAACCAAACCTTAAAATTACTTCTTTGTAAGTCGTCGCACAATTTTCTGGCAAAATCCTTATCCATAGATGCATGTGAAATGAAAATTTGAATACTATCCTGCACACTTTCAACAATATTATCAATATTTTCTTCTACACTCCCTTTTAACTGGTTGCTTTTTTCGAAAGTCATTTTACTTATCACCCTATAAATATAGTCTGAGCAAAATTGTAAAATTATAGGGTGTGTTTGTTCATCAAACTTATTAATTGCTCCGCAATCAATACATAAAAAACCAAGTATAGAAGTGCTTTTTTTTTCACTATCTCCAAGTATTGGGATAATTAATTCACTTTTGTAAGGCAAAGCCCATGAATTTTCGCTGTGCAAATTATAATAATTAAAACTTGAATTCTTGTAGTTAGTGGTATTTGGAATATCGTTGTTTAAATAGTAAATATCTTTATTATGACTAGCTTTTTCAAAGAGATAGGAAAAACATGTATTTGATTTTATTGTATGCTTTATATTGCTTCTAAAAGGTTCTCTAATAGATATGGTTTGATTATCTCTACATAAAGTGTACACAGCAGAATTCTCAATATCTGAAATTTCAGAACCTATGGAAATAATTTTAATCGAAACTGAGGTGGGTGCATCACACAATTCATCAAAAAATTGTTTTATTACAGTGCAATACTTTTCTAATAGCCTCGCAGCATCAAAAGTTGATTTTATATCAGTGACATCATTCTTTCGCAGGAGCGTTATTAAATCATTGATTAATTTTTGTTTGTTTATGTCACTCTTTTTTGCAAATTTAGACATGCTTTTTTTATTTTTTTTTGGTTCTACTGTCCTCTTCCCCACGAGCGCAACCATTAAAAAGTAGAGGGTTTTAACAGAACTCACTAACTTTCATCAAAAAATGGGATTATGCGAAAAAGCACCTTTTCAGAATCACAACGAATGGCGATCTT
>JBJXGU010000326.1:0-4390 GCA_046160245.1 Bacteroidia bacterium | reverse complement strand
CCATATGCATAAAAATGCATCTTCTATTTACCGGGTAGGCTCTGTGCGTGAATTTCAGAATGAACTTACTGAATTTGGACATGCTCCCATTGCGCTGGGGAATGCAATTAAACGAAATATTCCTGAGGTTGACAATGTGGTTCGCTATTCGCCTGATGGTGGCAATTTTAGAATTAAGAGTGATCTCTTCAATAGTGACCTTACCTTTGTTGATACAGCTTTTTTTAAGCTGTTTACATACGAGTTTATAGAAGGCAATGGTGATTTGAAGAATCGGAATCAAATATTTATTAGCGATGAATTAGCTGTTAAATATTTCGGAAAAGAGCAGGCCTTGGGTAAACCCATTACCCAAATGTTGGATAGCGGAAAGACAAAGGAGTATACTGTGGCTGGAGTTTTTAAAAAACAACCAAGTAATTCAAGTTTTAATGGCCAGGCATTTTCTCATTATGACAATGCTTTTGAATTTTCGAAAGGAGATTTCAACGAGAATAGCTGGAAGTATAGAAACAATCTCTTTGTCCAGATTAAGGATGCCGCTCGCGTTCCAGCTATTCAGGAGCAGATGAAACAATACACCGCGAACAACAATAAGATCAGGGAAGATTTTATTATTAAGTATTTTTTAGTGGAGCCTTTTGAAGGAATGGCGGTGCGTGATAGTTATTCGGATAAGAATGGCACCTGGACTCGAGATGGTTCTCCGCTAGCTGCTGTAATAGGTATTGGTATGATGGGCATTTTTGTCTTATTGATCGCCATCTTTAATCTGACCAATACGGCAGTTGCTATATCCTCGCGTAGACTGAAAGAGATTGGGCTTCGCAAGGTAATGGGAAGTACTCGCAAACATTTGATTTTGCAATTTATTGGAGAAACCACATTAATTTGTTTTGTATCGTTGCTTCTCGGGATCATAATCGGTGAGTATTTTCTTCTCCCTGCGTTCAATAAACTTTGGCCGGATTTCAACATGGTCACTGATTATTTTGGAAGACCAAACTTCCTGATATTTATGATTCTGACACTGATTTTCTCAAGCCTGCTCGCGGGGAGCTATCCTGCTTTCTACATCAGCAAATTTGAGCCAGCCAGTATTTTAAAGGGAACGTTAAAATTTGGAGGGACGAATGCATTTACCCGTGTTTTGTTGTGTCTTCAGTTTGCAATTTCATTGGCAGGTATAGTGTGCAGTTTTGCCTTTACGGATAATGCAACCTTTCAGCGTAATTTCGATATGGGTTTCGAGAGAAATGGAGTTGTATTCACCAATGTGAATGGCCGCTCTGAGTATGAAACGTATCGCAATGCATTAGCGGAAAACCCAGATATCATTTCAATAACGGGCACTGAGACTCATTTGTATTCCTCCGGATTTAATGACCCCATCAAGCACGAGGATAAAGAGATTGAAGTAGACATCCTGGACATTAGTGCTGAGTATATACCTACAATGGGCATAAACCTAAAGGAGGGGCGAAACTTCGAATCAGAATCCGAAACGGATAGAAAGGAGTCGGTAATAATAACAGAAGGCCTTGCCAGAGAATTAGGAATGACTAACCCAATTGGCAAAGAAATTATTTGGCTTGATACTATGAAATACTATGTAGTGGGTGTTGTGTATGATATTTACAACAATGGATTATGGGAGAAAATGGATCCGGTTATGCTTCGCTATGCGCACAAGGACAAGGTCAATCATATTCTGGTGCAGGCAAAGGCAGAAAATTTGATTGAAATCAATCAATTTATGGAGGCCAAGTGGAAGACTATTTTTCCTGAAAGAATATATGATGGTAATTATATGGATGAACAAATGGTGGAAGCCGATACGGTCAATAAGAACTTAGTAAAAATGTTTGCCTTTTTGGGGGTGGTGGCGCTTATGCTTTCAGTGACAGGATTGTTCACATTGGTATCGCTCAACATCATCAAGAAAATGAAGGAGATCGGTGTCCGGAAAGTTTTGGGAGCTTCAACTTGGAACATAACCTCCGTGGTGAACAGGGAGTTTGTTATCATTTTGCTTATTGCAAGTATCGGTGGCGGAGCACTAGGATGGTGGCTGTCAGCCCTGCTTATGGAAAGCATTTGGGACTATTACCAAAAAGTTAGTTTGGCTTCTATTGTTATTTCAGCAGTGATCTTGTTAAGCGCTTCAATATTATCAATCGGCTATAAACTTTACAAAACTACACGCTTAAATCCAGCTAATGTATTAAGAGATGAATGAAGCATTTCTCTAGAAAATTGTTAGCAAAATTTCTTAAAAAGAAAACCATGAGACTTACTACAAAAGCTATATTAATACTTGTCATCTCCTTAACAAGTTTTCTTTGTAATTCTCAAAATCGAGCTACATTCAAACCCAAAAAGGTTTATAATTCCAGGGATTTAAGTGTAACCCAAATTGCTGAAAATTCTTTTGTACACACCTCGAATATTCAAACCAATGATTTTGGGAACGTTCCCTGTAACGGACTTATTGTTAGAAATAGTAATGAAGTAGTTGTTTACGACACACCTACTAACGACAAAAATTCAGAAGAGTTAATCAACTGGATAAAAGAAACGCTTCATTGCAAAATAATTGCAATTATTCCAACCCATTTCCACGATGATTGTTTGGGAGGACTAAAGGCATGTCATGAAAATAATATCGACTCGTATGCGTATTATAAAACAATAGAACTTGTAAGAGAGAAAAATGGTGTTGTTCCAAAGAATAGCTTCAATGATTCGCTCACATTGCAAGTAGGAGATGAAATTACTAGTGCAAAATTTTTTGGAGAAGGGCATACCAAAGATAATGTAGTCGGTTTTTTCCCGAGCGAGAATATATTGTTTGGTGGATGTTTGATAAAAGAATTGAATGCCAGTAGAGGTTATTTAGGCGATGCTAATGTTGCGGATTGGCCAAGTACAGTTGAGAAAGTTAAAATGGAATTTCCAAATGTGAAAGTTGTTGTTCCAGGACACGGTGAAAGTGGAGACAAAAAATTGCTGGATTATACAATTAGATTATTTAAAGCTCAATAAAAGAACTTCTGCCAATATAGATTTTTCTTCAGGTAGTCAATACATGATAGACTTTATTTCAATTATATGATTAAAAATTATCTTCTCATTACGTTTCGAAGCTTGATGAAAAACAAGTTGTTCATTTTGATCAACGTCTTTGGAATGGGAATTGCAATTGCTTGTTGCATTACAGCTTATTTGAATCGCGAGTTCAGTACAACATGGGACGATGTTCACCTGAATGCGGATCAAATCTATCGCGTTCAGTTTTGGCGTGAGTTTCAGGGCAAGCGCGAGCGCCATGGTTTGGCACCAATGCCTCTTGCCGGCTATATCAAGCAAAACATAAAAGAGGTTGACAAAACTGTACGCTATATGTCATCCTATTGTGATATGCGAATAGGAGACGCAGTATTTGGAGATCAAATTGTTTATGCTGATTCTGCATTCTTTGAATTGTTTACCTACGAATTGAAACATGGCACGTTCAAAAACTTTTACGACAAGGGGAAAATATTCATAAGCGATGAGATAGCTAGAAAGTATTTTAACAAGGAGGATGTGGTAGGTCAACCCCTTACTCAAATTGTATTAGGGAAGGACGGTGTTCGAAGACCAAAAGAGTTTGAGATAGGTGGAGTATTTAAGAAGCAGCCACAAAATACTAGTCTGGGATTTGATGTCATTACCTTATTCGATAATTTCTGGGACGTAAACTTAGACATGGAGGTCTCTGAAGCAAATTGGAAACGTTGGGCGCATGCCTTGTTTCTAAAGATTGCTGACCCTACTAAGACTGGATTAGTTGCCAAGCAACTTCAACAGTACGTGAAGCCACAAAACAAAGTGAGAGAGGATTTTAAAATATCTGAATATTACCTGGAGAATTTTAATGGGATGATGCAGAGAAACAGGGCTAATCCTAGATTAGACAGTGATTATTTGGGAGGTGGCATACCTGATGAAGCCGTTACTGTTCCATCCATTATGGCAGGCCTTCTTTTATTGTTGGCCTGCTTTAATTTCACTAACACGTCAATTGCCATTTCAAGCAAGCGTCTTAAGGAAATTGGAATACGCAAAGTGATGGGAGGAATGAGGAAGCAGTTAATTGCTCAGTTTCTTGGCGAGAATTTGATACTTTGCTTTTTTGGACTCGTAGTTGGCCTATTGATGGCGGAGTGGCTGGTTCCTACTTATGATGCCATGTGGCCTTGGTTAGAGCTCAAGTTGAGTTACACCGAAAATGCAGGATTTCTGTTATTCCTTGTATTTCTTCTTTTTATTACAGCTATTATTGCAGGTTCCTATCCAGCATTTTATATTACTTCATTTGAGCCTGTCAGTATTCTAAAAGGGAAAG
>JBJXGU010000325.1:0-7611 GCA_046160245.1 Bacteroidia bacterium | reverse complement strand
ATGGGAAGGAGGTGAAAGTAACAATAATTAAGAATGATGATGGAACAATAAAAAATATAAGTTATCAATTTTCTAATGGAACATCACAAGGGGTTAAAAACAAATTTAAGAATAATGCAGAGGCTATTTTTGATAAACTTGGGCAAACAAAATCTGGTGTAGAGCAATTGGAGAAAGCGATTATTATTGACACAAAAATTAGTTTTAAGCTTGATCCAGGGAAATCAACAGATGACAAAAGAAAAAATGATGGAAGAAACACAAAGCATCATCTTGGTTGGACATGGAATCCAATTTCTGAAGACTCGAAAGGTATTCAATCAATGGATAAATCACGCATAACTGAAGTCATCATCTACTTGGGAACAATTAATGAATTCCAAAGCAAAGTTGGAAGTGAGGAGTCTGGCTATACAGTAGATGAAATTATTGGTTATACAGCTGGCCACGAAATCGAACATACTACTGATAAAAACCGCATGATCACGATTGATAAACACAATAAGCCTGGAACATATCAACAAAATGTAGAAAAGAAACCTGAAGAGGTTGAAACAAAGATTAAAAATGAGATAAAAAGCAAAAAAAGTAAAAATGAAAAAAATTAGTATGATAGAAAAAATCGTTTTGTCAGTTTGTTTAATGCTTAACTTCAACTTTTGTGTCGCTTCTAGCCTGGACTCATTGTGTACTATTAATAATGTGAAAATATATTTAGAAAATGATGATGTTTCAATTAAAAATATTGGTAAATTGCTTTTGATTTATGAAGCTGACACATTAGTTTTAGTAACAGATGAACTACTAAAAAGTATAAAACTCGACTTAAGTTTTTTGTCCGAAATAATATTTGTATACCAAGATAGAATTTTGGAAGTAAAAGGCTTTGAAAAATATTTAAAAATTGGCGGATCTTATGACTTTCAATTTAATATTAATAGACTAACATCAGATTGCTTAAATATCAAATATTATTATGGGAATTCCGAATTCATAGATAGTTACATCTCTACACATGGTATCGTTCAATGTAATTTACTTACAATTAAAAATAATTAAAACATGTGTTTTATTAATTGACTAATTTAACGGCATAGACCACCTCCATTTGTTCATTTCAAAATAAATCCTCACCTTAGTATTGATGTTAAGAGTAAGTATTTCAAGAGCATGCGGTGCACCAGAAGGTGGTGAACGTCTAATACGCTTCTCCTTTAACGGTAAGGAAAAGGATGATGAAGTAAAGGGTCTAGGTAACAGTTTAGATTATGGTGCGAGGATTTATGACCCTAGAATTGGTTCTTGGTTAAGCATTGATCCATTGGCGATGAAATTTCCTTTTTCCAGTCCATATTCTTTCGTGTTAAACAATCCAGTTAATGCCATCGATCCTGACGGCAGAGATGTTCTCTTTATCAATGGTTATATAGGATTTGGCTCACCACCCGCTGGAGAAAAATATTGGAGTCAAAATTTTGTAAAAGGCGCTACAGATTATTTTAATGATCCTATTGCTAAATTTACCAGCTATCAACCGGGTATGTTTTCTACAGCAGCAGAAAGAAAAGCAGCTGGCATCGCATACGCAAAAGAACACTTTGGCTATCTAACGAAAGGAATGACAAAGGAGAAAGATGTTTACAAAATTGTTACTCATAGTATGGGGGCTGCATTTGGGGAAGGTGTTACAGAGTATTTGCAAGGCGAAGGTTGGAAGGTTGAAACCATAGTTCACGTAAATCCATTCCAGGCGGCAGATATAAAAACAACAGACCCTAATTCAAATCAGACGCAGACAATAGATTATCAGAATCCAGATGACTGGGTAATTAATGAACTTCCAACTGCAAGCCCAGGTAATATACAGGGAGCTGATTCAAAAATCAGAGAACAATCCGGTGATGAGAATTCGAAAACAAGGCATACAAGCCCAATATGGAAGCAAGGCGAGAATTTTTGGAAGAGTCTAAAGAGTAAAATTATTATGTCAAGTCCCAAAGATGACATACCCAAAGCACCTGCAAAAGACACTTCTCCAACAGGATAAATTATGAAAAATAAAAGCGTAAAAACAGTTCTATATGTTTTAGGGATGTTGGTAGCTCTGTATGTAACAGGCTTAAGAGCAATTTCCTTTCTTATGGAGTATGGCACACAAACACTTCAAACAGATACAGTAAAGCATTTGTTGTATTTTACTGCTCCAGATTTTATCTCTTTAATATTTTGCTTTAGCTACGTACTAATTTTTATTAGAAAGATTATAAGCACAATAAAAACACAATAAAATTACGATACAGCAAACACAAACTCCAGGCATACAGCTTGGCGTTTATATTTTATCCAATTTGTTGAAACAAATCTTTAAACTTTTTTTTGGAGAGTGCTAAATCGAGCACTTGTAAAATCATATTTTTTCTTGCCCGGGTAGTTAAATTCAAGGTGGAATTATGTTATTAGGTTTTAGTTTTTCAGCCAATGAAACACCAGTAGCTAAATTGTTTCTTACAAAATATTTAATTTGTAATTGGAATCTCAAAAAAATTTAGAGTTCGAACTTATCTTAATCAAAAAAATTGTATTTTTAATCTTGTGAATGGGTTTTCAAAAATATCGCCAGCGGATTTTCCGGTAACTTGTAAAGTGGGATACAGTTTCGGATTTAACGGGAAAGAAAATGATAATGAGGTAAAAGGCAATGGTAGTCAGCAAGACTATGGAATGAGAATTTATGATCCAAGACTAGGCAAATTCTTAAGTGTTGATCCGTTAACCAAATCGTATCCAATGTTAACTCCTTACCAGTTTGCAAGCAATAGCCCTATTTCCGGAGTAGATTTAGATGGTTTAGAATTTTATTATGCAGCCAATGGTAGTTTACTTGGAAAGATAGGAACAAGTACAGAGGTAAGAGTGGTTAATAATAAAGATGCAAAAGATGTTGCGTTTGCAGTATTTGTTGTAAACATGAATGGAGCCTCAAAAGAGGGAATAGAATACTTTACAGCTAAATCAAATCGACTTAGTACTGATTTGGGAGTAAATAATGATCAGTTGGTTGCTTTTGGGGCAGTTATTGATGCTGAATCCAGCGGAGCAAAAGCAGAGTCATACGCCATTGCAAATGCTACAATGAACTTTCTGGATGAAGGTGGTTCAACTCAATTAAAAACATTGGAGGATGTTACTATGTATGACAATTCTTTTGCACAAGGTGCTACTCAAGAAGGATACTCAGCATTCAAAGGAAAATCAGCTTCTGAACAAAATTCTAAATTTGCATTAGGAGCAGCAATAAATGCAATAGGTTTTAGTAAAGGATTGAAAAGTTTTACCGATGAATCGGGAGGAGCTGATTCTTGGGATGGTAAAGATTTAGTTTCGACAAAGTTTGATAATAGTCATAGGGGTTATAGTTGGAGTTCAGGTTCCAAGGATTTGCTTGTAGCTTATAAAAAAGATGTTAATGGAGGCGTAGATGTAACTAAATTTACCTACAAGAAAACTGGTTTTCAAATCGAAGCCACTAAGGCAATAGGTAAAACAATATTTACAAATCATAAAGGAGGAAGAGGTGAGAAAAAGCAAAGTGCCGAGAAATTTAAATAGCTTAAAAATGAAGAAGAATAAATTATTTCTTTTATGCTTGACCTTTTATGGGTTATTGCTTTTCAGTTGCTCAAATAGTAATAAGAATAAAAATGAAATCAATTATCAAGTTAATAAATACGACTCTACCATTGCAAAAACAAATAAACCTGAAGAGGTTTTTAAGAGTTGGCTTAAGGATACATTGATAAATTTATCCAACTGGAAAACTAAAACGGAAAATGATGTACCAAAAAAGGATGTCTTACTAAGTAATGATTCTTTGTTGTTGACAATTGAAACCTATTACAGTACTTTTATAGTTAATAGTATGGCGCAAAGCGGTGAGGTTTCTAATATAATTGACCTTTTAAAGGAATATGATGAAATGCCAAATAAATCATTTACACTATCCTTCTTATACCAAAAGTTTTATTCTCCTCCTTCTGTTGAACAATTGAAATATGACTTTATCTATGAAATAAAGGATATTCAAATTGCCGAAGTGAATTCAAAAACCAATTTTTGTTTTATCCGTGGTAGGTTGTCAGGGAAAGAATTAATAAAGGAAAGTAAGAATGGGAAACAAGAATTAATAAAGACTGATTTTATTTGGCAAGGTGACACTTTAATTAAAAAAAGAATATAATTTTCGTGCTACTACAATGAAAACTATACATAAGGCAATTGATAAAATCTTTTTGGTTTCTCCTTTAATGGGAAAGAGAAGGATGATGAAATGAATGGTATAGGTAACAGTTTAAATTTTGGTGCTAGAATATATGATAGTAGATTGTGTCGCTTTTTATCAATAGATCCTGACAATCAAAAATTCGCATCAACAAGTCCTTATGTTTATACTTATAACAATCCGATTTTTTTCATTGATAGAAATGGGGAAACGGGTGTTGCATCAATTGAAGGGAATGAAATTGTTATTCGTTCTACAATTTACTATTATGGAAATATTACGAAACCAGATGCTCAAGATTTAACCAATCAAATTCAAAATGTTTGTAATTCTGTTCATCACGAAGACGGAACCATTGGGTTAGGAAGGGTTGAAATTGAAGGTAAAACCTACAATGTACGCTTCGAAATTGCTGTTCAAGTAATAACGAGAGACGAAAATCAATCTGAAATTGAATATGAACAAAAAGTGGGCGACTTTGCTACAAGCAGAGATCCTTCTTACGGTGATACGTACCAAAGAAATCCTAAGAATAACTTTGTAAGAGTTGGAGATAAAAACGAGACTCAAACTGTTTCAGAGTTTGCAGGGAATTCCGGATACTTTGTTAGTAATGAAATTGGAATAAATGATAAAACTCCAAGTCATGAGTACTGGCATGGACTTCAAGGTGTATTAACTTTATCCCATGCTTTAAGACCTACTGAAAGCGGATTGCCAAATATTTCAGCTTCGAAAGCTGAAACCTCTATCCCCAATGAAAGAGTTGTTACTAATTTTGATATTGGACTATTAAAACTAGATAAAATTTTATGTAATGGAAAGAAAGAAGGAGTTGTAGGTGGAGTTGTAAGTAATTATATTTATGATGATAAAGGTTATGGCTCTCCTACTTCCGACGGTGAGCATCAAACTAACAATGAAAATTGTAAGTAAAATGAGAGAAATTACATTAATTATAATACAAATGTTTATACTTTCATCATGCAGTAAAACTATATTAGAAAAAAGAGTCGCAGAACAATGGAGAAGTGATCCAAATGGTTGTCTTCAAATTCGAAATGAATTTTTAAGGCATGAAATTTTAAAAATAGGTTGGAAATTGAATTATAAGAATAAGTTAAAATTAATAGATGAACTAGGCAAGCCTGATAAATTAATATTACATAGAAACAAAGAATATCTTCTTTATTACTTTCGAAGCAATTGCCAAAACGGTGAAATTATTAATGACAATACAACAGGTGCGCTTCAAATAATTAAAGATTCTACCAAAATTCATATTGGGTTTGAAGATTATTAGCGTTTACTTCAAAGGAAAAAACCTATCAATTTCATTGCGCATTTCACTCAGATCTTCTTGAACATAACGCTCGGTGGTACTTGGATAATGATGACCTGCAAACATCTGAACTTCAATTAAACTCAACCCTTTCGCAAGTAAATTTGCGATTACACTTTGACGTACCGTTTTCGGATTCAGTTTCCTATTTGGAAATAATTTACGTTGTGACTCGATCAAGTAATGAAAATCATCCGGAGTTTCTGGTTGACCCAATTTTCCTATAAATAGTTGTTCGCTTTTGCAATTTAATAGTGAAGGTCTATCAAATGTAATATAACGTTTATAAGCCATAATTTGATTCGAATTTAATTTCAAAATACGAGAGCAATTACAACTATCCATAATAAAAACTACTTCCTTTTCTAAACTTATATCATAAATTGTAAGTGAAGCAATTTCACCTGTAGTTAAACCTTGATAGATGTAAAATGAAATAGCCAAGTAGTCGCGCCATCTGAGTAGGTCATAACGATTTTTCTTTTCCAGTAAAAGCTTCAGCTCTTCAGTAGTAAAGAGATCCTGAAATTGAACGCTCCTATTGGTAATGTCATTTAGTTTTATATTATCTGTTGGATCATCAATTCGAATTTTATTCAGAAGTAACCACTTGTAATAATTCCTAATCCCATAAAATTCCGTTTGTACATAATCATTTTTAAAGCCTTTTTGTCGCAGTGAATGTAAATACGAAATGATATCTACATATCGAGCGTGAATAGCATTGCTCTCACCAAGGAAAGCAAAAAACTTTTCTATTGCAAAAAGATATCTTTTGGTGCTGCCTACTGTAAATTTGCTATATAAGTACTCCTCAAGTTCTATCATGATTAAATGATTTCTTGGTTCTTTGGAGGTGATTTCGTTGATTCCATTTCCAATGATTTCCCATTCCATTTAAATAATGCTGTGTGGTGTCCACTGAATTATGGCCTAGAAATCTGCGGACTAAATCTATGCACATGCCATTCATTAATAAATGGGTTGCAATGGAATGCCGAAGCACATGTAGATTTATCTCTTCGTGGGTCAAATCCGCATTTGAGGCAATATGTTTTATGATTTGGTATGCTTTGTTACCATCAATTTGAATTTTATTTTCGTCTATTAAAAAAGGCGTTTTATCATTTGCAATAGATGGAGCTTGATGATAAGTTGTCAAATAATTAATGAAATTTGTTTGCAAATTCTTCCCAATAGGTACTTCTCTCCGTTTACTAAATTTCCCTTTCCGAACAATTACTTTCCATTGTATCATATCAATATCTGAAATAAGTAACGATTGTCCTTCACTTCTTCTCAATCCGCAGCCATAAAAGATGGATAGCAAGATTCGTTCTAAGTCAGATTCACATACACAGAATAATTTTTGAATCAAAGAAGCAGAAATGGCTTCCACTTTTCTAGAAAAGTATTTTGGGAATTTTAAATCTACTGCAGGATTAAAAGAGATGGCTCCAGAGTTAAATAACCAACCAAAGAACGTTCTCAACCCATATACATGATGATTTGGTGTTGACCCTTGAATAAAATCAATGGATTTGCCTTTTGGTCGACTAGTGATGTATTGGAAATAACTTAACAGTAGTTTAGACGAACATTGGCTTGGAAATTCAATTTTATTATTGTGAGCAAACAAAATAAATTCATGTATACATGTCTTAAGTTCGCGACAGGTTGACTTGGTTAACCCTCTTGCAGAAATGTATTCATCAAAACTATTAAAAATAGCCTGCCAGCGTTCTGAAAGAATGACGGAATCCATTTACATCTTTTTGTTACAGAACGAAAAGTGTATTTAGGAATTGTTTTATCTGTCAATATAGACAATAGGATGACAAATTTCATTTCTAAAGGAGTCTTTGGTTGCTTCAGAAATTATATATGTAGACAATAACTTAAGACTATACGAATCACTAGGCAATATGACTACTAAAAAATCCGTTGAAATGTGGACTGCTCACCAATACGTAAACAACTCACAACTTGA
>JBJXGU010000324.1:0-5274 GCA_046160245.1 Bacteroidia bacterium | reverse complement strand
ATTTGGTGCTGATAACACTATTTGGCAATCAACTCATTCATTTTCAAATTTTCAAATTAACTCATCTTCAAATTAACCCAAAGCGCAGCCTCATTTTCAAATTTTCAAATTAAATCATTTTCAAATTTTATATATTCGTCATTCCAACTTAACCTCTATGAGTAAAAAACATCCTTCAGGATTACCCTTCCTCTTCCTCTCCGAAATGTGGGAACGCTTCGGTTATTATTTAATGATCGGAATATTTACACTCTATCTCAAAGATGTAAAAGAAGGCTTTGCAATGACCGAAGCAGAAGCTTCCGATCTATACGGAACCTTTATTGCTCTTGTATTTTTAACACCCTTCCTTGGCGGACTTATCGCCGACCGTTACTGGGGCTATACGAAAGCCATCGTTATAGGAGGTATAATGATGGGATTGGGATACTGTCTCATGAGTGTTCATAATCTTACCACTCTGTATGCCGGGATGACCCTCGTGATTTTCGGGAATGGGTTCTTCAAACCCAATATCAGCACCTTATTAGGAAATCTTTATTCTACGGATGAATATCGTCATCGAAAAGATGAAGGATATAATATTTTTTATATGGGAATTAATATTGGTGCTTTCATCTGTAATTTCTTCGGTGCGGCTTTGCAAATTATGCTCGGCTGGGGTTGGGCCTTTATGGCGGCAGGAATCGGTATGTTTATCGGCTTGATTGTTTTCCTTTCCGGAAGAAAACATTACGCAGGGTATGAAGAGAAAAAAGGAGTTCATAAAGACGACATGTCGATGGCAAAAATTGGTGCCGTCGTTTTACTCCCGGTTTTAGTTTTTGGTGTTATCGGTTGGTTGATTCCGGATAATATATTCGGAAGCGACAGTACAGATGCATTTATCCTGAGTTGTCTTCCTGTGCTTTATTTTTATGGAAATCTTTATTTCACTGCGAAGAAGGAAGAAAAAGGTCCCATCGGAGCGATGCTCGCCATTTTTGCTGTGGTGATTCTCTTTTGGGCAGTGTTCAAACAAAACGGTTCCGCTTTAAATACCTGGGCTGATCGGTATACAGATCGTACGCTGAATGGAACTACTGCCGAAGTATTTGGTGTCTTGAAACAGTCTAAAGAAATTACGTACGCAAAGGATACAGTACCTGTGTACGATGAATATTTCCGGTTGCAAAAAGTAGACGGACAAGTAAAGGAAGAAGTAAATTATCCAGTCTATTTTAGAAATGAAAATGAATTCAATCTACCGGAAGAGGGGGAAAGTGTAAATGTTTGGGCGACTAACCTTAGTCAATCCATCAATCCGGGATGGGTAATTTTACTTACTCCGCTTATCGTGGCCTTTTTTACTTGGTTACGCGGAAAGAAAAAAGAGCCCTCTACACCTGCGAAAATTGCATATGGATTATTCATCTCTGCGCTATCCGCATTGGTGATGGTTGCCGCCGCGAAAGCCGGAAGTAATGGAGCAGAAAAAGTGAGTGTCTGGTGGCTGATTGGTTGTTACGGTGTAATCACCATTGGAGAATTGTTTTTAAGTCCGATGGGTCTGAGTCTGGTGTCGAAACTGAGTCCACCACGAATTACTGCACTCATGATGGGTGGTTGGTTCCTGAGTACTTCCATCGGAAACAAACTCAGTGGTGTATTAGCCAGCTTGTGGGATAAATACGAGATGAAAACCGATTTCTTTTTATTCAATTGTTTTCTCTTGTTAATAGCAACTGCCATCGCTTTCTCCATGTTGAAATGGTTGAATCGAGTGTTTAAGGAAAATACATAGAAGTAGTAGTTTTATTTGAGAAAGCACAGTTCTATAAATGAAATTATACCATTTATACAGAATAGGTAGTCCAATTATTTAAACATAAATGGAAGTAAATTTCGATCGATAAATTTCAATATACGCTAATATTGTTCGGTACGGCGCGGAGGTCGTCCAGGCAACAGCGCGAACCGATTTTTGCTGTACTGTTGAAGTAAAGAGATAGCACAAAAGATTGTTCAGTGGTTGCGAAAGATCGTAGAAAGCAGAAACCGCAAAAATTGATTGGTGTTGGGTGGCGTGCTTTCTTTGGTTATACCGACTCTACATAATTGGATTTTCATGCATAAAGTTCATTCAATGTAAGTCGGTATGATAAAAGAAATTGTCGGATAATCTTAATTACATTTGATATCACTTTCTTTTCACGTAAAAGAAAGTAACAAGTTAAATAGGACTTGAATCTTAATTTAAAACTAAAATTTATATGACAGATAATCCGTGAACTAGATCCTTATTTGTGAATTTATAATTTGATTTAAGTTGGTGGACTAATTATTTGGACGTATAACATTTATAATGGTATAAGCAATGGGTTATGCATTGTACTGCGAAGGTTTTATTTTATAAGTATAATCATTAATGTAATTGAGATCTGTAATAATTTATATTTCTATTAAATGACCGAAGCAGTAATTTTTTTTAACGATTATTCTTTTTCGACATTATTAGCGTTAATTGCATTAGCATTTACCGCTGGCTTCATCGATTCCATTGTTGGAGGCGGAGGGTTTATCCAACTTCCTGCATTGCTTGTTAATTTTCCTAATACCGATTTACCCACCTTGATGGGAACAAATAAAATTGCTGGATTTTCTGGCACTTCGGTGGCAGCGTATCAATATGCGAAAAGAATAAAATTCAATTATAAACTTTTATTTTTCATTTCATTTTTCACCTTGATCTTTTCCTATTTAGGAGCGAAAACGGTGAGTTATATTCATTCCGAATCATTAAAGCCAATCATCTTAGTCATCTTAATTGTGATGGCGATTTACACATTCATCAAGAAAGATTTAGGTTTGATTCGCAAAGCGGAATTATCGTCTAACAAGCAAATGTTATTTGGGGCGGTGATGGGTTCCTTTGTGGGTTTTTATGATGGATTCTTTGGTCCGGGAGCGGGAAATTTTTTGGTGTTGGGATTTGTTTTGTTATTCGGATTTGAATTTTTAGCGGCTTCGGCATATTCAAAATTCATCAATTGCGTATCGAATATTGGAGCACTTTATGTGTTTGTTTTACAAGGAAATTATCTGCTTGAAATCGCACTATTAATGGCTGCATGTAATGTGGCAGGAAGCTTACTAGGAACCCGCCTCGCTTTCAAAAAAGGCAATGGCTTCGTTCGGATTTTGTTTTTAGTCATCGTAACGCTCTTGATTCTTCGCTACGCCTACGATATTTTCTGGAAAAGCGCCTAAAAAACGGTCATTTTATAAGCTTACCATTAAATTAACCCTCTACCTCGAGAATCACTTGCATCGTATTGAATTTTCCTTACTTTTATAGTAAATTCTTCAAAATGAGAAACATTTGTAAAATCACCTTTCTACTCTTATTTCTTTTTAAGGCCTCTTACTCTCAAGAAATCGAATGGCAGAATACGATAGGAGGAAGTGCTTATGATCGCTTATCGTCTATAAAACAAACCGCTGATAGAGGCTATATCTTTGGTGGATATTCCAATTCAAATATTTCCGGTGACAAGACTGAAAATAGTTTAGGGAGTAACGATTATTGGATTTTGAAAACCGATTCTGTTGGTAATATCCAATGGCAGAATACGATTGGTGGTAATAATTCTGATTACATGTCTGCTATCCAACAAACCACTGATGGAGGATATATTCTGAGTGGATCTTCTGATTCCCCAATATCAGGAGATAAGACTGAGGATAGTTTTGAAATTCTTGATTACTGGATTGTCAAAGTAGATTCTTTGGGAGCCATTCAATGGCAGAATACGATTGGTGGTAATCATTTTGATATTATATCTTCTATCCAACAAACTACAGATGGAGGATATATTCTGGGTGGATATTCTCAATCCCAAATATCCGGTGATAAGACTGAGGATACTTTGGGACATTATGATTACTGGATTGTCAAAGTAGATTCTTTGGGAGCTATCCAATGGCAGAATACTATTGGGGGGAGTGCTGAAGATTTGTTAAACTCTATTATTCAAACTTCGGACGTTGGTTTTATTTTGGGTGGGTCATCCAATTCAAATATTTCGGGTGATAAGACGGAGCAGGGTAAAGGACTTTCTGATTACTGGATCGTCAAAGTAGATTCTCTAGGTAACATCCAGTGGCAGAATACGATTGGAGGGAATGGTGATGATGATTTATATTCGATCGAGCAAACTTTAGATGGCGGCTATATTTTGGGTGGAAGTTCTGGATCAAGCATTTCAGGTGATAAGACAGAACAGGGCAAAGGATTTACTGATTACTGGATCGTGAAGGTAGATTCTTTAGGAGTTATCGAATGGCAGAATTCGATAGGGGGCTTAAGTTTCGATGACTTGTATTCTATCCAGCAAACTTTCGACGGTGGCTATATTTTGGGTGGATGTTCTGGATCAAACATTTCAGGTGACAAGACGGAACAGGGCAAAGGATTTTCTGATTACTGGATCGTGAAGGTAGATTCTTTAGGAGTCATCCAATGGCAGAATACAATTGGTGGTGAGAAAAATGATTATTTAAACTCAATTCAACAAACCGTCGATGGAGACTTTATCTTAGGTGGGTGGTCCAATTCAACTATTTCCGGTGATAAGACGGAAAATTGTATTGGATATGATGATTACTGGATCGTAAAACTTACCGACAAATACAATTTGATTACAGGTTGCCTATTTGCAGATTTAAATACCAATGGAATACAAGATGTCGGTGAACCCACTTTGCCAATAAAGAAAATTATCGATCAAAATACAGGGCGTTTTGCATTTAGTATGCAAAACGGCAATTATTCACTTTCTGTATTGGATACAGGAAATTTCACCGTATCACCACAAACCATGAACTGGTTTACCCCTTCACCAATATCACAATCTGCAATCTTTACTGGCATCCATCAAACCGACTCCCTCAACGATTTCGCTTTCCAACCTCAAGGTACATTTGAAGATGTTTGTATAACGATTACGCCTATGGGTAATTTTCGAAGTGGTTTCATTGCGAGTTATATGATTAATTACGGAAACTATGGTAACACAACAGTTGCACCTACGGTTTATTTTTATCCGTTCAGCAATGTTACCTATCATTCAGCAACACTTACACCAAATAATATTACACCCGATTCAATCGTGTGGAATTTACCTGCATTAACACCATTTCAAACAGGAAGTATTATTGTTACCGTTAATGTCAACCTCGGACTTCCTATCGGAACACTCATCAACAGCAGTGCGCACATTGAGCCTTACCTTA
>JBJXGU010000323.1:0-5100 GCA_046160245.1 Bacteroidia bacterium | reverse complement strand
CAAGCTACAAGCTACAAGCTACAAGCTACAAGCTACAAGCTACAAGCTACAAGCTACAAGCTACAAGCTACAAGCTACAAGCTACAAGCTACAAAATTTAAAATTTTAATTTAAATAATAATAATTACAAAGAATAATTTTCTTCCCAGGCATTATAAAGTTCATTCAGATAAAGATTCTCTTTGGGGGTGATGTTTTTATCGGCAATCACCAGTTTTACGGCAAAATCAATAAAGTGCGAACGCTCATCGGCGGTAGAATCCAGATAAAAATCGTTCATTGCATTATTAAAATGGATCGGATAATCGGAGGGGTCCATTTGGCTCAAAATCTCCATTTCATTGTCTAAATTTGTTTTAGGAGGGAAATTCTCAACAATATAATCGCGTATCACCTGATCTTCTTTTCCGTTAAAATACTCATCTACAGCGGATAGGATCATCAACATATGGTAACCAGCAATTGCTTTATTCTTCATGACATAAAATAATTAGAGTAGCTAAAGTACAACAACTATTTTGGTATTCCTCTAAAAATCATCAATTTCTGACATTTATTAGGATAAGGTGCAGAAATTTGATCTTCAAGTGCAACCAAAAGGACTTGACATCGTTAAGCAGAAAGAATTAAAATCATAGGGCTGGAAAAAACATAATTCACTATGTTTGCACCCGCTCAAATGGTCGCGTGGCCGAGCGGTTAGGCAGAGGTCTGCAAAACCTTGTACAGCAGTTCGAATCTGCTCGCGACCTCAACAAAAACCCCTCATTCAACTCTGTTGAATCGGGGGTTTTTCTTTTTGGGACCATGCAAGTTTATCTACCAAAAAGGTAGGCTTGCTTGCAAATGGGCAACAAAAAGAAAAATCCACGGCCAAGCCAATGGCTTGGGTGAGGGGTATTTTGTTGTAGGCTACATCTATCATCCACCAAAGCTTTAGCAAAGGTGGACTGCAGATCACACAGTAATCTGCTCGCGACCTCAACAAAAACGTCCCTATCCCGCTACGCGGGATGGGGATTTTTGTTTTTAGCTTGCCAAGTTTACCTGCCGACAAGGCAGGCTTGCTTGAGCAAAGCAATAAAACAAAAATTCGCAATGGCCAAAGGCCATAGGGACGTTTTGTTGTAGGCTACATCTATCATCCACCAAAGCTTTAGCAAATGTGGACTGCAGATCACACAGTAATCTGCTCGCGACCTCAACAAAAATATCCCTGTCCCGCTACGCGGGATGGGGATATTTGTTTTTGTGCCCATTTTCATTTAAAGGCTAAAAATCGAAAAACGCAGCTCGTTATGAACATTTGCTAACCTATCCTTAATTTATACATTTCCCTGCCACACATATCATATAGCATTTCGGGTATCATACCATAGACATCAACCATTCTATTATTTATATTTGCTTTTCAAATTCTTTTCTAGTTCAATTTTAGAAATATCTCATTTTATAACCCATGGAAAAATTTCAAAGCAAATACCGTATTCCTTCCTCCCGTTTACAAAATTGGAATTACGGTGCAGCCAATGCCTATTTTATTACCATTTGCACAAAAAATCGACAACATTTGTTTGGCAGTATTAATAATTTCAAAATGCATTTAAATGAAATCGGTCGGCTGGTTGAATTAGAGTGGAAACGGTCAATAAAATTAAGACCTGATATGAAATTAGAATTAGGCGAATTTGTTGTAATGCCAAATCATTTTCATGGTATTATTATTATTGGCGAAAATGAATTTAATACCATTCGAAATTACAAACGCGATATACATGATGGTACACAACGCATTGAACGCATTGAACGCATTGGTAGAGACGCATTGCAATGCGTCTCTACCAATGGCGACGATACCAATGGCGACGATACCAATGGTGACATTACCAATGGCGATGACACCAATCGTGCCAACATGAAAAACAAATTAATCAAATGGAAACCCAATCATTTTGGTCCACAATCAAAAAATTTAGCATCAATTATTCGTGGATTTAAGGGTTCGGTGACGAATGCAGCATGGAAAATCGGGAAATCTGATTTTGCATGGCAACCACGGTTTTATGATCATATCATTCGTGATGAACAATCCTTTCGAAAAATTCAAAATTATATTCGGAATAATCCTGTGAATTGGGAAAAGGATAGATTTTACTAAATATAATTTCTAATACAATTTAATAAATACAAAAACATCAATTAAAGATAAGATCATCTTCTTTCGGTAAAATGGAAATTACAATCAACATTTTTCTTCATGTAAAAGTAAATTCAAAAACGTAATTTCTCAATATGAACTTAACAAGTCACAAATTCCATTCTGCTTTACTTTAGAAATGTGCGAACTTCTTAGAATCAACTAAAAAAATCAAATGACGCAAATCTGATTTTTCAAACCCTTTACAATCAAAATTAAAAAAAGTGTGAATAATGTAAACAATAGGATTTATTATGTAATAGAAATTCATTTCATTGGTCTCACCTTTGCAAATACATAAAATACATCCTCTACTTATGAATAAATTAAAATTATATACAAGTTGCCTTTTACTTATCGTTTCAATAACAATAAGTAACACTACTCCTAGTATAGCGCAAGAAACAACTCAAAATAATTCCTATGGCAAAACGCTTAATCTAGGACTTGGAATTGGGGGCTATGCGGGTTACTATGGTTATGCGGGTCAAACATTACCTGTCTTACATTTGAACTACGAATTTGATGTAGCAAAGGATTTTACCTTAGCTCCCTTTATTAGCTACTACTCATTTAGTAGGAGGTATTACCACGGAAATAGTTCCTTAAATCACCCCTATAAAAATTACACCTATCGTGAAGTTGTGATCCCAATTGGAGTAAAAGGGACTTACTATTTCGATGAAATTTTAAATGCAAATTCTAAATGGGATTTCTATTTAGCTAGTTCACTCGGGTTTGCCATCGTATCACGATCATGGGATAATGATTATTATGGTGATAAAAATTATTTCCGTCATGGGAATTCTGTCTTCTTAGACTTTCACATTGGTACAGAATATCACTTATCAAAACGCGTTGGACTATTTCTTGATTTTTCAACGGGAGTATCGACACTTGGACTTGCCATACATTAATTTATACTAAAAAATTATTCAGAATCTTTCAAATAAAGAAATATTTAATCAAAGCTTTTAATCCAATCAAACAAAAAAACACATGAAAACTTCAAAATTAATTGCACTGATCGTAATAGCGCTTTTTGCAACAAGTATCCAAAGTATTGCTCAGGATTCAACCAGCACACGCAATAAATATCCTGTTCGATATGGGGTGAAAGCTGGAATTAACTTTGCCGATCTACACACTAAAAATAGCGACAAATCTAAAATGTTAGTTGGATTTAATGTAGGTGGATTTGCAAAATTGCCAATCTTTAGATTTATAGCAATTCAACCCAAGATTTATTACACAACAAAAGGATCTGAAGTAACTTATAACAATCTAGTTGCACAAGGTACCGCAAAGTTCACTTTGAACTATATTGAAATTCCTTTATTACTCATCGTGAATCTCGATGAAAATTTTAATGTATATGCTGGACCTTATGCATCAGCGCTAGTTAGTGGAAAGGTACAAAACAAATCCAACACCGTACTTTTTGATTATGAACACAACATTAAAAGAGAAGATTACAGTGACTATGATTTAGGAATTATAGTTGGTGGTGGGGTAGATATAGGTCGAATTGGTATTGGCGGAAGATACTGTTACGGCACAAAAACGGTAGGCAAGCAAAAGGACTTTGCAGGATCATTAGAGACCTTCCCCGATTCAAAAAACGGAGTGCTTAACTTCTATGTTTCGGTAGCTTTAAATTAATTACTTACTAATTAAAATCATAAAAAAATGAATAATATACTATATACAGTTGCCGTTCTATTATTAATTAGTTGGGCTATTGGTTACTTCGCATTCAATACCGGTGGAATCATTCACATCTTATTCGTAATTGCAATTATTGCAGTACTACTTAGGATTATCTCAGGAAATAAAATAGTTAAATAAGTTAAATCAAAAAAACACAAACCATCATGAAAGAAGGAAAAATAGTATTAGGAGTATTGGCAGGATTAGCTGCTGGTGCTGTCTTAGGAATCTTACTTGCCCCGGATAAAGGATCAGCGACAAGGGCGAAAATTGCTGGGAAAGGCACAAAGTATGTGGATGACATTAAAGAAAAATTAAATGATGTTTATCAGTCAGTTCTTAACAAATCAGATTCAATCATTGAAAATGGGGAAGAAATGGCAGTCAAAGCGAAAACGAAAGCAGAAGATTTTCGTAAAGCAACGCATAATGCAACTTCGTAATCTAAGAATTTATTATCTTTAGGCAACATTTACTTTATGCAAGAGGATCCTACATCGGCAGAACAACTTATTGACAAGGCGGAAGCTTACGGCAAGACAACTTTAGAGTTGATTCGCTTAAAATCAATTGATAAAACTGCCGATGTATTATCTTATTTAGCAGGGTATTTTATACTTTTTCTATTCGTGGGTGCCTTTGCGATGCTCCTTAATATTGGTATTGCACTTTGGATAGGAGAATTATTGGGTAAAACATATTATGGATTTTTAATTGTCTCTGGTTTCTATGGACTTCTCTCGATTTTTTTCTATGCATTCAGAAACGATTGGATTAAAGATCCTTTGAATGATGCGATCATCACCCGTTTTTTGAAAAAATAATGACTATGAAATCTCCTTCTGCCTCTGAACTTTTAAGTATCGAAATTGCCAATCTTGAAAAAAAACAAGAGGTGGAATTACTCGAACTAAAACAATCGCTCCGTGATAAATATGAAAGCCTCAAACCCATTAATATTATTAAAAGGACATTTTCTCAACTTTCGAGTTCAACCGAAGTGAAAAGTTCTATAGTGAGTGAAATCGCGGGCATTGCAACTGGAGCACTTACAAGCAAACTACTCTTCGGCAAAACAAGAAATCCATTAAAGATGATAGGTGGATTGCTTTTTCAATTTCTTGTAGCAACTTATGTTTCTAAGCAGGATATATCCCTTGATAAAGTAAAAGAAAAACTTTCCAATTTTTTTT
>JBJXGU010000322.1:0-49420 GCA_046160245.1 Bacteroidia bacterium | reverse complement strand
AATTAGCTGTAAAAACATATGAAGGTAAAATCGCAAACGTTGCTAAAGTATTAACAGCGGATTATTTTAATTTAGGAAAAGCATATTATTCGAATAAGAATTTCTTAATGGCTGATAGTATCTTTGCAAAAGTAACCGAACTGAGTCCTACATGGCCCAATGGTTATTTGTATCGTGGGAGGAGTTTGAGTCAAGCCGACTCGATGTTTACAACATTTGCAGCGCTTCCACACTATCAAAAATACATTGATCTAATTACAGTAGACACAGCGAGCATCGCTAAATACAGTCGTGAATTGATTGAAGCGAATAGTTATTTTGCTGTAGCTTATCTCCGTCAAAAGGAATTTAAAAAATCTATAGAATATTGGAACAAAGTTTTAGCTATTGATCCAAAGGTTCAGCAAGCGATTGATGCAATTAAGATTATTAAAGAATCGAAGGAATATAAATAATTAAGTCCCGATAGCTATCGGGATAAGAATTCAGAATTATTTTTTCTGTACAGAATGCATACATTAACTTCGCTTAAGAATAATGTCTGCAATATGCCTTCTCAATTCTGAATTCTTAATTCTGCATTCTTAATTAAACTAATCCACCACCATCCATCGAATCGATTGTTGCTGTTGTTTGGATTGTATTCTACAAGTGTATAAACCTGCAGGTAAGTTTAAGGATAGTTCTTGTAAGGTACTCCATGGAGGCAATGCTTGATTATACACTCTCTTTCCTTCTACATTGTAAATTTCTAGTATGCCACTTTCGCCTTGAGGCAACAAATAGATTAATTTAAACTCACCGCGACTGGGGTTGGGAAACAACCGCAGTTTAAAATCATTTTCAATTTCTTCATTGCCTACCCATGCCAGCGTATCGCAAGGACTACCCGACCACCTGCCTAAATTATAGTTAGGATGGTTTACATCCGCTCTAAATGCGTAACAAGGCAATGAAATTGAATGTTGCTGCACATCACAAGCCAAGCCCAAACTATCGGGAAATTCAATACGGTGCATTTTTAAAGTGCCATTTCCAGTTGTTACATATATTTTACCATCTGCTCTGAGATTCATGCAAAAAAAATCAGTTGCAAAAGGTGGGAAGGGAGAATAAAATCCATCGTAAAGTGCCACTCCAATTTTAGATGCCTGCACATTGGCGGCATCTAAATCGAATTGATAAATGTTTTGCGATGAACTGGTATATAAAAATCTACCGCTTGGGCTAAATTCATTGCCTAATCCAACTGTGTTATCAATTATAAATAATTGTGCATTTGACAAAGCTCCATTACAACGATCAAAATTAAAAACTCTTACATCATGGTAATAAACACTTCCACCTAATGGTTTAACTGTTACATAGGCAAATTTATCACCATTTGCAGAAAATTTTGGAGTTCCAGCGTTTTCAAATGTCGCAGGAAAACCAAAACTCTGATAACTATGGAAATTTACACCCTGAGGATGTAATAAGAAAATTAATAACGTATCACTAAAAGCTTTTTGGGCGATAATCCACCAATCCCTTCCATTGCCATGACGACAAGCCGCCAATCCTATATCAACATCACCATAATGGAAAAGCCAGTTTTTTTGCGAAGTTACACCTCCCAAACCTCCATCTAATGTCATATCAATACGGGTGTAAAATAAACGATCGCATGGAAAACCTCCTGTGATTGAAAAAGTTTGATGCAATAAAACATACCCATTACTGTCACCCGGAAATGGTAAAATTAAATTGGAATGAGGAAATGGAATACCACTGCTTGCCCATGAAGCGGTGCCTGGATTAGGATTAAGTCCCGATCCATTGAGCATGGTATCACCAGCCGCATTCATAATAAAAATGCCATTACTCGACATTAAAAAATTACCATTGGCATCGCTGATGTTTGCTTGCGCTGCACGGAATGGCATAATAAAACTATCGGGTAATACTGTTGAGCTTGCTGCATTACTGAGTAGTTGTGCGCGAATAGAAGTAGTGTTCGCATCCAAAATAGATTGATAGCCTAATAAAAAACGATGATCCTGGCCCTGTCCATAATTATCATGGATAGAGATAAAAAACATCACGAATGCAAGGAATAAAGATTTGAAATAAGAGCCTTTCTTTATCATTACTTTTGAATAATAAGTTTAGAATTATAAACAAATTTATTAGTAGTAGTGCAACGAATCATATATAAACCTTGTGCAAGAGCTTGTAGATTTAATTGTAACGTCGGTGATTGCTCCTGCGATTTAACTGAATAAACAATTCGACCCATTTGATCTAATAACTCTACGGTTTGGATAGCATCCTTTCTATCTACTAAATCTATTTTTAACAAGTCGCCGGCAGGGTTTGGGAAAACGAGCATTGTCGACTTTGAATTCTCTATTTCATTTCCACTTTCCACTCTAAAAATTCCTTGCTGCAAACAGGTGATGGCATCGTTATAATCGAAATGCCAGCCCATGTATTTTAAATAATTACGGGCAATGAATACATAAGGTCCTCCAGCTTGTGGGCATTGGTGGGCAATAGACACTATCTCTTGAAAATTAGAGGCTATGGCTCCTTTTCCTTCTGTTTGAAATGCATCATAAATGGTTAATTCTGCATTCATAATTCTGAATTCTTAATTCTTAATTCTTAATTAATATCATCCTTCCACATCCGTCTCGCCTTCAAACTTAAAACCGAGACGTTTTCCTGTAGTGAAGGTGCTTTGCATCGTGTTAACCATAGCTTGGACGACAGTAATTTCTTTCATAGCATCGAAGGGTGGTACATCTACATCAATATCTAAACTGAAAGCGATGGCACTCTCGATTAACGGGCGAATTGTTTCCGCACTCGCTTTCATATTTGGATAGTCATTAAATAAAATTCCAAGTTGACGTTTTCCTTCCACAAAAAAATATCCATCTTTATTTACAAAGACTCTTGCTACCAAATGACCTGTATCCCCTTTTCGATCAAATTTAAAGGAGTCGGAAAGGAAATTATAAATACTAATCATCCCTACTGTTCCACGGCTCTTATCTAAATTCACATAACTCGATTTCCAGATGGGATGTGCAGAATTAAAAACAAAGGCATTGGTATGCATGATGAAAATTAAAACATCTTCGGCTACTTTAATTTCGGCTTCAAACGTACCTCGATCTTTATATTGAATTTTAATTCTCGGTTTTTCCGAGATGATTGCCGATTTTAGCTCCACTTCGATTTGTTGCAAAACGGATTTAAACAACGCAAGCACATTAAATGTACTATCCGTCACATCCTTTGCCAACCCTCCTTTTTTCAGAATGGTATTGACTAAATCGCTGTTTGTATTATCCATGAGCTCGCATCAGTAGAACATAAATTTAGCAAAAAATTAATAAGCTCGCGCAAACACTACCCGTTGGATCGATGGATTCCCTGTTAGAATGCATTTACCGGCTTCCAATTTATTTCCAAGTGGAATACAACGAATCGTAGCTTTCGTCATCTCTTTTATTTTTTCTTCGGTCTCAGGAGTACCATCCCAATGCGCATAGATAAAACCACCTTTCTCATCTAAAATTTTATTGAACTCTGTCCAGGAATCTGCTCGATAAGTATTCTCTTCTCTAAAGGTTTGTGCCTTTTTGTAAATATTGTCTTGAATTTGACTTAACAAATGTTCTATTTTCAAATCAAGATCTGTTACTTGATACACGCTTTTTTCTTTGGTATCACGGCGAGCCACTTCTACGGTTCCGTTTTCCATATCGCGCGGTCCTATGGCAATACGAACCGGAACGCCTTTCAATTCATACTCTGCAAATTTCCATCCTGGCTTATGCGTATCTCTGTTATCAAACTTCACCGAAATTCCTTTCGCTTTTAATTTTGTAATGATGGGTTGGATGAATTGAGTCAATAATTCTAGCTGCTCATCTCCCTTATAAATAGGTATGATCACCACTTGAATGGGAGCTAATCGAGGAGGTAAAACCAAACCGCTATCATCACTATGCGACATAATTAATGCACCCATTAATCGAGTAGAAACACCCCATGAAGTAGCCCAAACAAAATCTTGCTTCCCTTCCTTCGATGTAAATTTCACATCAAATGCTTTTGCAAAATTTTGACCTAGAAAATGGGATGTGCCGGCTTGCAATGCTTTTCCATCTTGCATTAAAGCTTCAATGCACAATGTATCTAATGCGCCTGCAAATCTTTCGTTCGCCGATTTTCTTCCTTTTAGAACAGGAATAGCGAGAATATCTTCTGCAAAAGAGGCATACACTTCCAACATTTGGTTAGCCTCCGCGATGGCTTCTTCCTGTGTTGCATGAGCAGTATGACCTTCTTGCCACAAGAACTCTGTGGTTCGTAAAAACAATCTTGTGCGCATTTCCCATCTCACCACATTCGCCCATTGATTAATCAAAATAGGTAGATCACGATACGATTGAATCCATCCACGGTAAGTATTCCAAATTATGGTTTCCGATGTTGGACGAACGATTAATTCTTCTTCCAGCTTGGCGGTTTCATCAACGATCACGCCTTTTCCATCGGGATCGTTTTTTAATCTGTAGTGCGTAACCACTGCACATTCCTTGGCAAAGCCTTCTACGTGGCTCGCTTCCTTCGAGAAAAATGATTTTGGGATGAAGAGAGGGAAATAAGCGTTGGAATGTCCGGTCTCCTTAAAACGTCGATCGAGGTCTTGTTGCATGCGTTCCCAGATGGCATAACCATAGGGTTTTATCACCATACACCCTCTAACAGCCGAGTTCTCAGCTAAATCAGCTTTGATTACTAGGTCTTGATACCACTGGGAATAATTTTCTGCTCTTGGTGTTAGTTGTTCGCTCATAGGATTTATATCTTTACAAAGTTTGGCATTGTGTTTGCCTCGTCGTTTGACACAGCAAAATTGGAAAACTGACTGCACATAGCCAATCAAATCTTAAACTAATGACAGTTCAGACCATCAAATTGTTGGTCAAACATAATAAAAAGGAAAAAGCCATGAAAAAATTAACCTTTGTACTCATTTCAGCTGCCATCAGCTTGAGTTCATGTTCAGCAAGCAAGACAGCGAGTCGAGAATATGATGATGTGTATTATTCAGATCGTGATGCCATCGCTGACAATTACCGTCAAAGCAACAATGCTGAGCAAAGCAATTCGAACAACAATCGTTCAAACGATAATTATTCTGAGCCCGCTCCAGCCAATCAATATGACTCTCAAAACAATGGGGATCAGACACAAAACGGCAATTATGCTAATAATGATCGTATTGACAACAACCAAAATTCTTCAAACAGCTCTCCTTCTTCCTCATCTCAATATCAAGATCAGGAAGGAAATACTTACGTGACCAATAATTATTATGACGACGACGATTACTACGATTATGCTTATTCAGCGCGTATCCGTCGTTTTTACCGTCCTTTAGGATGGAGTTATTACGATCCTTTCTATACCAACACCTATATGTATGATTACAATCCCTACTCTTGGGGTGTAAGTGTATATTGCGGATATAGCTGGTGGAACCCTCCTTTTTATTCAAGCTGGGGTTACAATAACGGATGGAATGTTGGTTTTGGTTATGGTCCATCCTGGGGATGGGGAAATTCATGGGGATGGAACAATGGCTGGAATGGCTTCAACCACGGTTACAACCATGGATATATGAATGGCTACAACCAAGGTTATATGAATGGTTATTATGCAGGACTCTATAATGGAACTTTCAACGGTAGTTACTTTAATAGTTATGATTCCTACAGCTACTATTATGGTCCAAGAAAAAATGGAAGAAATAATGTAGCAAGCAATGTACCTGGAGGTAGATCTGTTGGTGAAATTTATGGTAGAAATTTAACATCTGATCCTAAAACTCCAAGAACGTTTACAGCAACAGATGGAGTATCTGCTATTGGTCGACCAAAAAACAATATCACATCCTTAGCTTCACAAGCTTCTCATCCAGTGAGAAACAATTCGGAGTCTCCTAACAATCCGAAAAACACAATTGTGAACCCACGCACTATAAAAAATGAAAACGGAGAAAATGCAAATCCAAGATCCACTTCTCCAACCAAAGATGGTACAAATTACACTCCTCGTAATACAGATCCTAAAAACACGACTCCTGTCAATGATGGAACTTTTTCCACACCTCGCAATACAGATCCGAAAAACACGACTCCTAAGAACGATGGTACGAATTACACTCCGCGCAATACAGATCCTAAAAACACGACTCCTAGGAACGACGGAACTAATTACACTCCGCGCAATACAGAGCCGAAAAATACGACACCAAAAACATACGAGAACAATTACGATCCTAAGAATTCAGAACCTAACGGCAATGAATATCCACCTAAGAATACTACTCCGCGGAATAATAATTCGAACACCTATTCAAATCCACGAAATGAAACGCCTTCTGATTACAACACTCCAAAATCAAACGACGGTTCTACTCCTAGAAACAACAACTATTCAACGCCACGTGAGAATACTCCGGTAGAAACCACACCAAGAAATAATGATTATACACCGAAGAATTCTACACCTCGAAACGACAACAACTATTCAGCTCCTAAAAAGAATCGTGAGAAAAGTCCTAGGTCCTATTCTACTCCTAAGAGTAATAACTCTTCGCCAAGTAACAGTGAAGTAAAATCGAGTCCTAGAACTTCAAGTCCATCCTATTCTACTCCTGCACCATCGAATACCAGAAGTTCTGGATCGAGTAATTCATCAGGAGGAGGACGAAATAGAAGATAAAATAAAATAGTAACGGGCTGCAATTTATAAGGCTTTCACTCAATTTAATTGACGTAATCGCTTTCATCAATTGCAGCCTTTTTTATATCCTAAACCACCAATAAAATACCATGCAAAAATCACTGCTTACCATCTCCATTCTAATCATGAGTTGTTTAGCATCCCAAGCACAAAATGATGCAGATGCCTTGCGTTACAGTATGCTTAATTATGGAAGTACTGCAAGATCATTAGCGATGGGAAATGCTTTTGGCGCCCTAGGTGCCGACTTTAGCTCACTCTCCACCAACCCTGCAGGAATTGCATTTTATAGGATATCTGAATTTTCTATAAGTCAAATGTTTTCCAATCGCACTACAGATGCAAACTATATTGGAAAAGACAATAGCGACAATGCCTTTAAATTTTCTTTTGGTAACTTAGGAATGGTTTGGGCTTCGAATCGAGAAAATTCATCTTCCGACTGGAAAGGAGTAGCTTTTGGAATTGGATATAATAGAACCAACGATTTTAATGGGCGGTATACCGCATCAGCAAACAATGGAAAAAATTCTTTACTCAATAGTTATTTGGAAGAGTTAGAGGGTGTAGATCCAGATGACATTCCCAATAATTATCCATTCGACGTAGATTTAGCCTGGCAGACCTTCTTAATAGACACATTTACCAATGCTGGCAATATTCACTATTATAGTGCTGTTCCTTTTGCTGGAGCTTTACAAACAAGGACGGTAGAAACAAAAGGTGGACAAGGTGAATGGGATTTTACTTTTGGTGGGAATTATAATGAAAAACTATATTTAGGATTTACCTTAGGCATTGCTTCTTTGCGATATGAAGAAGAAAGTACCTGGGAAGAAAAAGACGACCAAGACACTATTCCCAACTTCACCAGCTTTCAATATAATCAAGATTTAAAAACTACAGGAAGTGGTATCAACTTAAAATTCGGAGCTATTTTTCGTCCTGTAGATGCGATTCGCATTGGTGTAGCTATTCACTCTCCCACTTGGTATACATTAGTAGATAAATATTCAGCAACCATTAAAACAGATTTACAAGACGGTAATATTCGTTCGTATGCAGGTCCAGAATTTATTCCATTCGACTATAAAATTACTACTCCATTTCGTGTCATGACTAATCTCGCATTGATATTAGGAAAGCAAGCGGCCTTAAATGTAGATTACGAATATTTAGATTATAGTCAAGCAAGAGTCAAACCAGTGGATCGTTCTTTCGCTGCTGACTTTAATCCAGTGAATAATGCTATTGGACGAAAATATACAGGTTCCCATAACTTAAGAGCCGGAGTTGAATTCAGATTTGATCAATTCCGTTTTAGAACCGGTGGCTTTTATTCTACTTCTCCATTCAAAACTGCACTACGCGATTCAAAGGAGAATGATTTAAGTAAAATCGGGATTACAGCCGGGTTTGGTTTTCGTGAAAAGAAATGGTACTATGACTTAGGTTATTCATGGTCACAGCAAGGAAGTTATTTTGAACCTTATTCACTTAACAACCAAAGTACAGAGGGAATTTCGTTAAAAGAAACAAACCATCGTGTATTGATGACATTTGGATTTCTTTTCTAGAATTGGTGGGATAAAATTTCTAGGGTGGTTATTTGTCTAAAACACGGAAAACAAAATCATCAATAAAAAATTTCTGTTTAGAAGCATTATAAAAATAAAATATCACCTCATCATCAGGCAATATATCTTCTACCAATTTATATCCGACATAAAACGAGGTCCATGTTTCATTTTCGACAGGAAAATCGCTTAAATGAACTCCTCTCCATAAAAGGCTTTCCCCTTTCCTTTCTATAGACACCACGAACACCACATCGGTTAAAGTTGTATCGGAAAAGTATTTACAAGACATTTGATATACTGATCCCTTTTCAAAACCAAGATTAGCAGCACTTGACTTATAAGAGCTGCTGTATTCCTGATCTGGATTCATTCGCAATGACCAATTTCCTTCAATTGAAATACTATCCGTTCTAAATTTATCATCATTGGGCCAAGATGGTATTTCAAAATTATTAGTTACCACTAACAAAGTTCCAGGAGCAATCGCAGGCGTCAACGTACTATCTTTTGAGTAAACCATGACTCCTGCATTAAAGAAAGGGTCATAGTGAACGAGATAAGGAAACTTTTCTGCAATGATCATTTCAACTTCGGGTGCATGATAATTATTTGACCAACCATGAATAAATGTTTGCGCAGTTGAAGTGTCCACCATGTGCTTTAATGCCACAAAATGAGCGGCTCTATTACAGAGATACTGTTCAAATACTGGGGAAGAAGGATATCGATTTGAATAATAATGAATGTAATTAGGATGAATCACATTCACGGTGGCCAGTGTTTTTTTCGATCCGTACATTGAATGGTAAGTGGCCATTTTTTCAACTACCAACTTAAACGGAGCGAAATTTTGTTTGTGATAAAATTGCTGTGCAAAGATGGTACTGAAAGAAGTTATAAGAAGAGCTAGCATTAAAAATGTATAATTTTTAACGTTAATAACCTGACTTTCGAACCAGGAGAATAGTAAAAGAAGTAAACAAGGAAAACTGAACAATAAAATTGAATACTGAAAAACCGGATTCTTATAGACAGAATAAAAGTAAGCAATCAAAGCGGGTAAAATAAAAAACAATAAAGCCATGCTGTGTTGCACTTTCCATTTAAACTTAACTCTTAATACAAAAAACATAACTACAATTAAACCAAAAAGTGTGAGCAACAAAAAGACACTTTCGTTGAAACAATACAAGACATATTTCCAAATTGCATCTTTCTCTGGAGGACCTAACCAACCCTCCGATCCACCTAGACCTCCGATACTAAATTGATACAAGAAGACATTTATATTAGGAATGTAAAACAGGAACATTAAAAATCCGCAGAGTAAATACTTCAATCTATTTTCCTTTTGAATTAAAAACAATCCCGCTAGTCCAACAATTGCGGTGAAAAGAAAACTGAAATAGTGTGAATACATGGTTCCTACTCCACCCACCACAAACCACAATGCAGTTCTCCAACTCCATGCTTGTGATTTCCACATCATGGTTGACCATGAATACAAAACCAACAAACTAAAAAACAATCCTGGGCTATAAGGTCGGGCGAGCTGAGCATAGAGGATCGGAAATTCCAACGCAACAAAAACGGTGGTTGCCATAAGTGCAGGAAATTTTCCGAAAAAGTTTTTTCCTGTTACGTACAATAACGGTATTGATAAAATTCCGAGCAATATAAACGGCAAACGCAACACCGTTTCGCTCACACCAAAGAGATGGGTCCATACCCAAAGGAAAGATTGCACACCTACAGGATGCATATCCGTTAACCGTACACCCTGCTCGATCATTTCAGAAAAAGAACTATAATTTAATCGAGTGATTGCACTCAATTCATCATTACTGAGTGACCAATTATTATAATTATAAAATCGAAAAAGTGCACCGATAATCACCAGTACACCTGCAATTTTATCTTCAAGGTCAAATCGTTTCATTATTGCTCAATTTTTTAAACGTTGACATACTATTTCATAGAGCACCATACCTGTTGCGACAGAAACATTATATGACGCTACGGATCCTTCCATCGGTAGTTTTACTGAATCATCGCTACGTTTAATGTACTCCGGTGAGACACCATTCTCTTCGCTTCCCATAATAATGGCGATAGGTCCAGACAAATCCTTGTCACGAGCCAATGCGTTTGCTTTTTCTGAACACGCCACAACTCTAATTCCGCAAGATTTTAAATAATCGATTGTATCTTTTAAATTATCTTCCCTACAGATAGGCATATGATGCAAAGCACCGGCACTTGTTTTTACAGCATCTGCAGTAATCAAAGCAGAACCTCTCGAAGGAATTATAATTGCATTGACTCCGGTACATTCGGCGGTACGTGCAATGGCTCCTAGGTTTCGGGTATCTGTAATTCGATCCAAGATAAGTAACATCGGCATTTTCCCTGCTTCAAAAATTCCGGGAATAATTTCCTCTACTTTGCAATAAGAAACAGTAGATAGATATGCAATGACACCTTGATGATTATTTCTAGTTAATCGATTTAATTTTTCGACAGGAACGGACTGAAAGTGCAAGCCCGTTTTTTCCAATTCTGATTTTAACTCACGCGCTAATGGGTTATTCAACCCATTTTGAATAAACACCTTTTCAAATTCCTTACCTGCTTGAAGTGCTTCCATCACTGCTCGCGTACCATAGATCATGGTTAAATCACTTTCTTCTTTATACATACTCAAATTTAATTATCATTCACAATACGACCTTGGCGCCAATGGTCGACGGCGAGGTACCAAACATTTTCATAAACTGGTTGGCGGATGAGCGCGTAATCGTTATTTGAAAACGGATTATTCATTTTTCTAAAGATGAAAAGAATATCTGGAAAACCGGTAAGTCCAGAATACGTCCATTGTTCTGTTTCTGCATCTCGGTAAATTGAAATGGGTTGACCCATCACCAAATAAATCATTCCTCGATCGGTTTTCCAGCCTTCCATATAAGATGTAAAAGCGCGATTAGCGTCTTGCACACGATTATAAAATGCTCGAATTAATCCACGAGCTCTTTCGGGTGATCCGCCTACTTCCAGCCAAAACGCATCCAATTCTGCTTTTTTATTCTCTGCATTCATCAGATGTGCATATTCCTTTCTGGTAGTTAAGTATCGCGTTGCTTCAATAAGCTGTTCGGGTTTTGTCACCATGGGAAAATCGTTATCCATGCAAGTAATCGTTAAGCCACTCGACAAATTGGTATCCATCTGAAAATAATAGATACCCAATCGCGGAAGATCTATATTTCCGAAATCACTTTTATGTACAAGAAAGACGCTATCAGAGTACATGCTAAATTTTTCATCATCAATCACCCTAAATGGCAAATTGGCCAATGGAAAATCTCGATAATAACAACGCACCCATAAAGCTTCTAATCCTGGGAAATTCGATTCAAGAGTGACTGAAGAAGGGCCTGACAATTTATAATTGTAACTGAGCACTCCTGTTTTGTTTTTGACGATGAAACTTTGATTGGTCAGTTTGCTTCTACTATTAATAACAATATTTCGTATTGACTCTGCACTTCTATTGAGATCCTTAAACTTCAAGCGAAGAATACTTCCCTCCTTTAGTGAAAACGCCAATGGAAAAGAGTCTACAATTGCAGGCAAATCTTTTTCCGACAAATAGGCAAACTGCACGGATCCAGAATCGGAAGGAAACGTTGTAGAATACGAATCGAAAATTGAATATTCCACCAACAGCTTACTTGAAAACTGCTTCCCATCATTGACAAAAAGCAAATCTTTTGCATCCACGGAAAAATGAAGTATGGATAGTTCTATGCTATTATGAAACAACAATACCTCTGGAGAAAAAGTTTCTGCTTGATAAAATAGTTGGGTCGTTAAATTCTCATTACTTAGTTTTGAAGATGTTTTACAACCTGCAAAAAGAAAAAAAGCAACAACCATCCAATAAAAAAAAGGGATGCTACAATGCTTACTTGTGAGATTTGTAGGCGACAATCCCATTATTTCGACTGCATATTAGCGCTTATATCTTCATTACCTTCTTCCATCTCCTGAATATCTTCCGTTCGATCGATCAAGCTTTGGTTAATTTGCTTGGTAGTTTTTACGCCTAACTTTTTCAATCTTTCCACTCTAGAAATCAGATTTCCATTCCCGGTATGTAGTTTATTCATGGTGCCTTCGTAAGCAGACTGAGCATCCTTCATTTTCTTACCTATTGAAATCATATCTTCAATCAAAGCCGAAAACTTATCATACAAGTCGCCCGATTGACGAGCAATTTCTACAGCATTCTTATTCTGATATTCCAATCTCCAAATACTCGCTATAGTTCGCAAGGTTGCTAACAAGGTGGAAGTTGTTACCAGTACTATGTTCTTTTCAAATGCTTCGTTAAACAACTCATGATCTTGTTCAATGGCCAATGCGAAAGCGGGTTCCACAGGAATAAAGAGCAACACAAAATCTAATGTATTAATACCATGCAAAGATTGATAATTCTTTGCGCCCAAATCTTTAATATGTTTACGCACCGAACTCAAATGCTCTCTTAAAGCTAATGCTTTTGCTATATCATCTTCTTCATTTGCGTAACGCTCGTACGCGATCAAAGAAACTTTAGCATCTACCACAATACTTCTTCCTTCCGGCAGACTGATAATTACATCGGGTTGAAAACGTTTTCCTTCATCAGACTGGAGACTTGTTTGAACAAAATACTCACGTCCTTTCACCAATCCCGAACGTTCTAGTATTTTTTCTAAAATCATTTCGCCCCAATTCCCTTGCGTTTTCGCTTGACCTTTCAATGCAGAAACTAAATTACGAGCTTCATCACCAATCGACTTATTCATCGTTTGCAATTGATTCAATTGTTCCTTCAGCGATTGATTTTCTTTAATACGTTCTTCGTGAGAGGTACGTACTTGCGTTTCAAATTTTTCAATTTTGTCTTTTAATGGATTTAAAATATCATCCAACTTGGTTTTATGATCTTCTTGAATACGCTGTGAATTTTTCAAAACAATATCGGAAGCAATGGCACTAAACTGCTCTTTCATTTGCACACGAATTGTTTCCAATTCATTCTTATGCTCCGTGAGTCGAGCTTCTAAAGCCTGTGCAATCGTTTCTGCTTTCACTTTAGATGCATTTAACTCTTTCATTTCATTTTGCACCGTATGACTTAATTGATCGGACTTGCCCACTTGACCACGCAAATCTTCTACTTGTTGGAGTAAAACAGCCTTTTCCCTTTCCACATTCATGGTCAAAGTAGCAGCGTTATTCGAATCATCCTTTGAACGCATCTTCAAAAAGAGGTAAGAAATCAATGCTCCCACAACGATTCCTACTACTAAGTACATTAAATCCATCATCAAACAAAGATAACAAATGCCTTAGTATGCACTAGATCATCCATTAAATTATGTCCATAATCCTTATGACTCAAACTCAGGCAATGACTCCATGAATTCAAATTGATCTGCTGATCTTTTCAAACAATAATGCTCATTTCCATTGGTTAGAAGCACATGAGCTACTTGAAGTGAAAAATTATAGCGGGCGGCTTGTAAAAAAGTTTCTTGGGAAATCTTTACTGAAGGGGCTTTACATTCGGCTATCAACCATGGTGCGCCAGAGCGATCGTAGATTACCACATCTGCACGTTGGGACAAGCCATTCACTTTCACTATTTTCTCGACTGCCATGAGTGCTAAAGGATACTGATAAACCTGCACCATAAATTGAATTAAGTTTTGGCGAACCCATTCTTCAGGCGTTAAGGCTACAAATCGTCTCCTCACTGAGTCAAAAATTTGTTTACTTTGCCCTTGTTCACGAACCCGAAAAGAAAAGTCTGGAAAGTTCAAGTGTTCCAATGTAGAATCATTCATTGCTCAAAATTACATTTCTAATAGGGAGGAATAAAATTAATACTCCCACTTGTAAAAATATTCTATGAAAAGCAAAAAAGAAATCGTTGAAAATTGGCTTCCAAGATATACTGGTGAGAAGCTCGATAACTTCGGGAAATACATCTTACTCACTAATTTTCAACTTTATGTGGAGTTATTTGCCAAATGGAACAAAGTGAAAATCGTAGGTTTAGACCGACCCATGTCTTGTGCTACAGCAAAAGGAATAACCATCATCAATTTTGGGATTGGAAGTGCAAATGCCGCTACCATCATGGATTTATTAAGTAGTATCAAGCCTCAGGCCGTTCTGTTTTTAGGAAAATGCGGAGGTTTAAAAAAGAAAAACAAAGTGGGCGACTTGATATTACCAATTGCGGCCATACGCGGAGAAGGAACATCAAACGACTATTTTCCACCTGAAATTCCTGCGTTACCCGCTTTTAGTTTACAAAAGGCAGTTTCTACAACGATTCGGGATTTTGGAAAAGACTATTGGACAGGAACGGTATACACCACAAACCGAAGAGTATGGGAGCACGATTCTGAATTCAAAAAATACTTGACCAAATTGAGGTGTATGGGTATTGATATGGAGACGGCTACCATTTTCATTACGGGCTTTGCGAATCAGATTTCAACGGGTGCATTATTATTAGTATCGGATCAACCAATGATTCCGGAGGGAATTAAAACAGCGGAAAGTGATAGCAAAGTGACGAAGAGTTATGTAGAAGATCATATCAAAATTGGGATTGCTGCATTGAATGAAATCATCAACAATGGCAATACTGTAAAACATTTGAAATTTTAAATCAGGATTGAAGAGTAATGGCGCAGAAGACAATTGATGAAATAAAAAGAGATTTAAAAAATAAAATCTACCATCCTGTCTATTTATTACAAGGAGATGAGCCTTATTATATAGATGCGGTTACTGAGATGCTTGAAAATTCCGTGCTTGATGACATGGAAAAAGAATTTAATCAAACTGTACTTTATGGCAAAGACTGTGAAATATTAAGTTTGATCAGTGCAGCCAAACGATATCCCATGATGTCCAATTATCAGGTGGTCATCATCAAAGAAGCACAAGAGATAAAAGCACTCCTTCCCAAATCGAAAAGTAAAAATGAAGAAGGCGTAGAAGAAAAAAACGATAGTGTTCCCCTTTTAAACTATTTGTCGAATCCACTTTCTTCCACGCTATTGGTTTTAGCCATGAAGTATAAGGGCCTCGACAAGCGAGGTAAATTGTACAAAGCCATTGAAAAAAACGGAGTTGTTTTTGAGTCGAAGAAAATGTACGACGACAAACTTCCAAAATGGATAGAAAACTATTTAGCAGAAAAGAATTCAAAAATCACGCCGAAGGCTTCGCAACTTATGGCGGAGCACCTAGGAAATGACTTATCGAGGATTGCCAATGAATGTGATAAATTACTCATTAATATTAAATCAAAAGAGACCATTGATGTTCAGCATATCGAACTTTACATTGGAGTCAGTAAGGAGTTTAATATTTTTGAATTACAAAAAGCATTAGGCAGAAGAGATGTTTTTGCTTGCATTCAAATTGCAAATTATTTTACGGCCAATCCCAAAAACAATCCCATACAAGTAACGATGGCGATGCTCTATACCTATTTCACTAAAATACTTTTATTTCATTCGTTGAGTGACAAATCCAGAAATGCAGTCGCGGTCGCATTAAAGGTAAATCCATTCTTTGTAGATGATTATTTTACGGCTGGGAAAAACTACAGTCCTGAACATGTAGAAAAAAATATCAGTTTGCTTCGAGAATTTGATTTAAAATCAAAAGGTGTAGGCGCCTCCACATTAGGGAACGAGGATTACATGAAAGAATTTGTATACAAATTAATTCAATAGAAACGGGTGCAAAACAAAACTCGAATATCTGTTGTTTCTTATTTAAATGCACGACCTTTCGTATATGGAATGGATCATCAATTGGCGAAAGAGGAATTCATCATTGAAAAAGATATTCCATCTTCCTGTGCCAATAAACTTATTGCCAACCAAACGGACATTGGATTAATTCCAGTTGCGATGATTTCATCTTTAAAAGAAGCTCATCTTATCACTTCCTATGGAATAGTCGCAGATGGAAAAGTAGATTCGGTGGTCCTTGTGAGCAACACTCCTTTGCCACAAATAAAGAAAATTGTTTTAGATCAAGAATCGAGAACCTCTGTATTATTGGCAAAAATTTTGGCAAAAGAATTATGGAACATACACCCTGAATGGACCCAAGAAGATATAGGAAGTTCAATTTTACAAGAGGAAGAATTTACCGCTGCTGTCATTATCGGCGATCGGGCTTTGAAATTCAAAACTATGTTTAACTATTGTTATGACTTAGCTGAATGCTGGAAAGAACTCACGGGGCTTCCTTTTGTCTTTGCTGCTTGGGTTAGCAATAAATTGATGGATGAGCACATCATTCAAAAGTTAGAATCTTCCTTTCATTATGGAGTAACCCATCGAGAAGAACTCTTTCCATCATTAGCAAAAGAATATCCTGAATTTAATATTTCGCAATACTTGCAACATAGAATACTTTATAAAATAGACGACAAAGCCCGTGAAGGACTAAACGTATACTTGGAAAAGATAAAAGAAATAGTTTAATTAATTACGCTCTGTGATCACCATCAAAATCGAAAAGGCGATCCGTATCATCTGATGCTTTTTTTATCAAGTGCATTTGTGTTTTCGTCAATCCTGAATCTTGCTTATTCATTTTAGCGTTAATTTTATCGCTGGATGAAGTTGCTTTATTTCGACTTGGGATTAATCGCACCATTAATTCATTCACAAATGTTAAGCGTTGTGCCGGCTCTAACTGTTGCAACAAATTTTTCATTTGAGTGATGCAACGATCGAGATCTTGCTTTATTTGAACTTCAGAATTTGTTTTCATGGTTGTGGTTTTAGTCCTTTTACGCCGAAGTTGAAAAAGTGTTTCAAGACATGAAATCTTCTGCAAGCAAAGACTCTTCCATACTTGCCTTTTTTACTTTAGGCCAATTAAAATAGAAGGTGGCTCCTTTTCCTTTTTCAGATTCTACCCAAATCTTACCACCTTCTTCTTCGATAATCTTCTTAACGATGGCCAATCCAACGCCACGAGATTCTACTTCATCACGAGCATTCAGTGTTTGAAAGATCACAAAAATCTTTTCATGATAACGTGGTTCGATTCCAGGTCCATTATCCTTCACAAAAAACTTCCAATCGTTACCAAGATCTTCACAACCTATTTCAACTTGAATATCTTCCTTGTCGTTATACTTAATGGAGTTATGGATAAGGTTTAAAAATACTTGCTGAAGCTTTACGCGTTCGGCTTTCATGTTTGGCAAATTATCACGAACGTTAATTACTGCATTTGCAGGTGGTCCGATGAGATCAATTGAATCTCGAACCAATTCCTTTACTTCGAAAGGTTGAAGTTCACCTGTGTTTTTACTTGCTTTGGTATAATCCAGAATTCCATTGATTAACCCTTCCATTCGCACTACACGACCCTTGATAGTATTAAAATGCTCTAATACGTCAGCGGGGAGGCGATCACCCATATCTTCTTCAATCCATCCTGTTAAATTTCCGATAGCACGGAGAGGTGCTTTTAAGTCATGAGAAACTACATAGGCGAACTTGTCGAGTTCAGAAATTGTTTTCTCCAAATTCTTCATGTAGCGATTCATTTTCTCTTCCGCTAATTTTCTTGGAGTGATATCACTTTCGATATAGATATACTTTGCTTCGGTTTCGGTATCGGCATCGGAGGCAATCGGAGTCATTGTAATTTGCGTCCAAAATGGAGAACCTGATTTCTTATACTTTAAAAGTTCACAAGAAAATGCTTCTTGATTTATGATGGCTTGATTTAATGCAGCAATTGTATCTTGATTCGATTTGTTTCCTGTCAACAGTAGATGCGGGTTTTTCCCTACAATATCTTCAAAAGAGAAACCCGTTAGTCGAACAAAACCATCATTCACCCATTCTGCAATTCCATCACTATTCGTAATAATGATTGCATTATCGGCTTTACTAGCAACAATAGAAAGTTTATGTAATTCCTTATTCGCCTCGCGCAGTTCATTACGCTGCACCGTAATTCTTTCAATCACGACATTTTTTCCACTTTCCAGATAATTCATCTGAGCAGAGAGAATTAGCATTGCTAAGAAGAAGGTAGTGAGATAATCAATATTTATTAACTCTGAAGTATCCCCAATTAAAGCGTAAGAAATCAGATCTGTATGTTCTGTTGCATACCAAAAGAAAACGATATTTATTGCGATCAGGGTAAATACGATTTTACCAGCAGTATTCCCTAGTAGCATGTACCCCAACAACATGAGTCCGGCCATATACATAATTGCCGAAGCTCGAATTCCTCCTGAATAGTAAGAAATAATATGAAGTGTTGCGAATGCACCTAAAACGATTACATAATAAGCCAAGCGATGATTTTTATGAATAGGCAGGTAGAAATAATTTGCTACTAGTACTAAACCAAGAATTCCTATAAGAATACCCGCAAAATTTCCAACATCGACAACATACCAAGCTTGGAAAAAAGCATAAAAAATAACAGCCGATGCAGTAATGGTTGTGGTTCTAAACAGACGGTAGCGCTGACGTGCGATGAGGTCATCAGCAGGTATGCTGTTATGATACTTTTCGTTATTCTTGAATATATTTAGATTACGCATTTTAATTTCTTAACCGCTTAGCCCTTTTTTGTTTGTTTTATTAATTCTACATTTGACAACGCAGAATACCATAAAAAGAATATTCACTAATGTTGTGTACGAACATTAGCTTTAGTTGTTACAATACTTATAAAAAATAAGCTATGAGCGAACAAACTATTACTATTCTTCATGTAGAGGATGATCAAGTAGACAAAATGGTTATTGAGAGAGTAATTAAACGACTCAATCTCACTAATAATTTATTGCATGCTTCTAATGGCGAAGAAGCTTTGGATGTGCTTCGGGGGACCAATGGAAAAGAGAAGTTGGAGCATTTACCTCAGGTAATTTTGCTTGACATCAATATGCCAAAAATGAATGGATTGGAGTTTTTAAAAGAACTGAGGAGCGATCCATCGATTAGTTTCATCAGTGTTTTTGTTTTGACTACGTCTAATGATGATTATGATCGAAAAGAAGCTTATGAACATAATGTAGCTGGGTACTTTGTAAAGCCTGTAGACATTAGCCAATTTGAGAACACATTCATGACTTTATCCAATTTTTGGAAAATTTGCGTTTGGCCATAAAAAAAGGATTTATTGCTAAAATTAGATTTTAACAATAAATCCTTGTATTATTTTGATCTTTTTTAGACCTTTTGACGTTTGTCCATTTTAAAATACCTGTTAATCTCTTTCATTGAAGTTCCGGTATCCGTCATAGCTAATGGCAATTGTTGAGCGATTTGATTCAATAATCCATTAATGTCCTCTTTATTCATATGTAACGAAAGCGGAATTCTCATTCCTGTATTATTATAAGAAACGGAAGGGAAGACTGATAGGTTTACATAATAGCCATTATTAATAAGTCGGCTTACCATATTATAACCCATTTGAGGTTTACCCAAGCACACAAATTTCACTGGGGAAATATCATCTGAAATCATTGGGATTTCGAGCAGCTTCGCTGTTTGATTAAAATATTTAATTCGGTCTTGCAGTTGTTTTTGAAGCGTATAAATTTCCGAAGACAAATGAATTTTTGCGGAGGCTACTGCGGCTCCTAGAATAGGAGGTGGAATTTGAATCGAAAAAATTGATGTTTTCCCATAATCATGTACGCGACGAAACTCTTCATCATTTGGGAAAATCATTACACCGCCACTAGCTCCAAATGCTTTACCCAATGAAGTTGTTAAATACATACGCTCATGTTTAGGCACTTCACTTCTTACGTATCCTGAACCATTTTCACCCGACCAACTCATTCCATGAGCATCATCGATGTACAAATGAAGTTGCTCATAAATATCCATCAACTTAACAATATCTTTTACGGGAGCAAGATCTCCAAACATGGAATAAACTCCGTCAGACAAGTACCAAATTTTCTTATGAGTTACGCTTAATTCCTTTACACGATCTTCCAATAAGTCCAGTCGATTGTGACGAATAATTTCCACATGAATATTTCTTTCCTTCAATAAGGAAACAGCCATTTGAACACTTGAATGAACGCTAACATCCATTATGATTGCATCTTCATCTCCTATAAGAATTGGAAGATTGCTTAAATGCCCGAGTGTAGTGGTGTTAAAAACAGCGGCAGGCGCATCAAATATTATAGCTAATTTTTCTTCTAACTCACCATACAAAGGCGATGAGAGATACGAGCGTGAAGAAGAAAATTGTACACCGAAACGAGTAATTGCATCAATTGCTCCACCCATTAAGCGTTGATCAAGATCAAGACCGAGGTAACTGCAGGAACTAAAATTCTTCAGTTTTTTTCCTTTTAGTGTCACATGACGACCATCAAATTCGTCATCTTCCACCGTTTGCAAAATAATTCCTAACTTTTTTCCGGAGATAGAAACTTCGTCTAACAATTCAAGAATTTGTTCGTGCTTACTTTTTACACTGTTGCCAATTTCCATATCTTTTTCTTTTTTTTTGAAGCAGTATATGATAGATCCATCCTATACTACCACTGATAAAATTAGTTGAGAGATGGAATTAATTATAGATCACAGCAGACAGTTATTAACCTAATGATGTTAATTGAATACTACATTGAATTACATAGAAACATTGACCCAGAAATTGGAAACTTAAAAAAAAAAAAGATTAGATTTCAGAAGAAAAAACAGAAACTAGTTCAATTTTGCTGTGGAGGTTGCTTCCTTCACTTTTAACTCAAATCCATTACTTCGAATATCCCCTAAGGTTACTTTACATGGGCTTTCAATGATAAAGTTTTGCGACAAGTTTAGCACTTGAGAAGTGCTCGATTTATTTACTACTAACATTCCAATTACATTCTGTTTAGGTTGCGTTTGGAATACACCTGTTTCTTGCGGATTGGAATTCATATAATAGTAATATGTTGCGCCTGAGTTGAAGTATCTTTCTTTGGTTTGGATATTTCCTTTAGGTCCATCCGAATAAATTCCTTCCGGGTGACCAATAGCAAGCAAAGCATTATTTTCCAGAACAAAGGCTCCCTCCCCTTTCACCACTACTTTCTCACAATAAAATTCAGCGCCTTCACTTATCTTAAAGGAGTACCCTTTTGAAATATCACCAAATGTTTCGCCTTTAACTTGCAAGACATGATTATTGGCAACAGTAACATGACCAAGAGATGTCTTACACATGGGTTTTTGTATCCATCTGGAAGTTCCTACTCCAGACATAATAAATTCAGAAGTGGCACTTTTATCCGTATTGAAAACACCATTCAATAAAATGACATCTTCCTTAACATTCAACTTTAAGGATGCCTTTTGTTTTGATTGATCCATTTTCGTATCGTTGAATTCACCACCTTTCAAAATAAAATCTTGTGCGACCGAACACGTTAAATTCCCATTGGAAGCACCTAAAAATAGTCCGCCCATCTGAATAAAGCTTCCTTGAATATTTAAGCTACCATTTCCAGAAAAGAAAACGCCTGAATTATCTTTTCCGGTCTTCCTAATTTCGAAATCACCTTGAATTTGTTCTATTTTTCCTCCCAAATCGATGGAAGAAACATTAGCTGCATCTAAAACCAGATTCCCAAAATTAATTTCAGGTCGGAAAGTATTGTTACCATAATTGAAAAATAATTGAGTTGACTTCGGACACAAGGAATTTTTTAAACCTGGGAACCATCCTGTACTATTATGAATATACATGGCACCATTGTCCATATAAAATTCATTGAATGAGTAAAAATCATTAATGGAAGTATCCATCTGAACAACGCCACCAAAAGCAACATACATTGCATTTAGTCTTAACGGTGATGTAATTCGTAATTCACCCCCTTTTTCGATGACTAACGTTTGCAAATTAGAACCCGTACTGCTAATCATTCGATGTCCTGCTTGGATAAAATAACTATTGCGGACTTCATTCATTTGGCGGGGAGGTAAACCAGACCCATCTCTCTTTGAATTCCAAGAATTCACTTTACTCAACGAAAAATTACCCATTGAATAAAAGGGAATATTCGATTGTACAAATCGTTTTCCGATTGGATCACCTACTACAGGTAAATAAGAAATAGCACCAATTCGAATTTCTTTACATATGGCATCTACTGTTCCAGGCGTTGAATTCGCATTGGAAAGTACATCAAACGTTAACCAAAAGAAATTTTTTCCGGGCAATAAAGTTTGGCTTGCAGAAAACACAAATGGCTTGTCGTTAATAGTCGTTATGGTAGCCCCCACAATTTGTTGAATAGAAAAATCAGGATCATTTCCTGTATACCACAAACGAGCATTTTCGATATTTTGCTCAATAGGCATTGAAGTCCCATTGGCAGAAAATGTAAAAGAATTTATTTTTACAGGAGTTCCTTTACCACTCGCTTCCACCATCACTCCAATTACCTTTTGATTTATGCTTCCTCTCAATATGCCCGTTGTATCTTGAAAAGTTGTGGCTTGTTTGTAAGTCATTGATGTAGCTGCGCGCCCCTCTTCCTTTTTCGTAAGATTGAAAACTACTATTAGTAAAACGACCAACCCTGAAATAGCGGCGGTGGTTGCAACAAAAGTTATACGAAGTTTTGTCTTAAGTGCAGATTGCTGACGTAAATTTTTTCTTGCCATGATGGGCTTATTGTTTTATGCCATCTTATACTCTTATTTCAGAGAAAAGGTTTTCCATCGGATTCTAAAACAACCAACTTCCCTTCCACTTCATTAGAGATGCAAAAAAAGCCGAATCTGGAATAAGATTCGGCTATTATCTTGATTTAAAGTAATTTATAAATTTCCTCTAAGGGCTTGTTCTCTTTCGATGGCTTCAAACAAAGCTTTAAAATTGCCTTTACCGAAGGAGCGAGCGCCTTTACGTTGAATAATTTCAAAAAAGACAGTTGGGCGATCTTCGACCGGCTTGGTAAATAATTGCAGCAAGTAACCCTCATCATCACGATCCACCAGGATGCCCAATTTGGCTAGGTCATCCATATCCTCGTCAATTTTTCCAATTCTTGTTTTAAGATCGTCGTAATAAGTCATGGGGACTTGCAAAAATTCTACGCCACGTTCTTTCAACATACTTACTGTTTCAATAATATTGCCGGTAGCGATTGCAATGTGTTGTACTCCTGCACCGTGATAAAATTCAAGATACTCGTCGATTTGCGATTTCTTTTTTCCTTCTGCGGGTTCATTAATAGGAAATTTCACATACCCGTTACCGTTAGAAACTACTTTCGACATCAGCGCACTGTACTCCGTGCTGATATCCTTATCATCAAACGTAAGAATCATTTTGAAGCCCATCACATCTTCATAAAACTTCACCCAATCATTCATCTTACCTAACTCTACATTTCCGACGCAATGATCAATATATTCAAATCCTACAGGAGTAGATTTTGATGAGGAAGAAATGGCTTTATATCCGGGTAGAAAAACTCCTTTATAATTTTTCCTTTCGACAAACTTATGAATGGTTTCACCGTAAGTATGGATCGCCGAAATTTTCACTTCACCTAAATCATCTGAAATCGTATGCGGTTCTGTATGCGCTTTGGCTCCTCTCGCCATCGTTTCATAAAAAGATTTCTCGGCATCATCTACCCAGAGTGCTAACACTTTTACTCCGTCACCATGATTTGCAACGTGCTGAGTGATTTCATGATTAGGATGAAGAGCGGTGGTTAGGACAAAGCGAACTTTACCTTGTTGCAAAACATAAGAAGCTCTATCGCGAACGCCCGTTTCCGGACCAGCATAGGCAATCAACTGAAAGCCAAATGCATGCTGATAATAATAAGCAGATTGTTTGGCATTACCTACATAAAATTCAATGTGATCGGTACCATTTAGAGGAAGGAAGTCGGTAGACATGATATTCTTGTTTATAGCTACAAAATTACGATTTTATGCCCAACCCATTCACAAAATAAACTTGAAAAATCAATGCTCTAAAGAATTATTCTTCATCCTTTCGAGCTTTAGGATGATGTTCCCATCGCAACTGATCCAATAATTCTTCAAACACCTGAGTAAACTCAGTGATAGGCACTGGTGGAGATTCATGATTCAACAAAATTTTCTTTCTCGGTTTTTTATCTGCCACCCATAAAGAATAGGCAGGAAAGTCAGCAAGGTATGGATTAGAATAAGACGAATCCATGGCCTCCATTTTATTTTCACGAATTGCCTCAAGCAAATAAGTAAGTTGCTCACTCGACAATCGCGCGTACCATGGTCCCACTTTCTTCACATTCATCTCTCCATAATATTCTGCAAAACCTGATTTATAAACGGTGGCATAATACTGGGGACATCGACCAAAGCAGGCTTCGCGCTTGATCTTAACCAATAACGAATCGGCTGAAGAAGCCTCCATGACAGAAACATTCTCCGTTGCAGGTGTCGTTTTTTGAGATTTGCACGAAGACAACGCCAACAACAAGGCGAAAGAAAACCATCCGAATAACAATACTATTTTATTCTTCATCCTGCTTAGTTCATTACATAGGTGACATTACATATTATTTATTAGAGCTGTTAATTACTTTGATGTTTTACTACTTCGGCCTTGACCTACGTAGTACACAGTTACTCGCATTACCTAGGCAGGACACAGTATCCATTAATTCAATAACTTACACAAGTTAAAAATAAATAAAACTCACTTGAAAACTATTTCGGCATTTTATAGCCTTTCTCCTTTGCCATTTTCTCAAGGCGCTGTTGAAATTTAGATTTAGTTTGACTTACCGGACGCTTTTTATTCTCTTGTATTTTGCGATGAATTGCATCTTCATCCACAAAAGACTTAAACAAATATTGCTGACCCACACTGATCATATTGGCAAGGAAATAATAGTAACTTAATCCAGCCGAATAGTTATTAAACACCCCTAAAAATACGATTGGCATCAAATACATCATCCACTTCATTTGTGGATTCGTCATGGCTGCACCTGAATTTACTTTGGTAATAATCAAAGTAGAGATGGTCATTAACAATGTCCATAAACTAACGTGATCGCCGTAACCCCAAATGTGAAATGGAAGATCTAAGATGGAATCGTAAGTACTTAAATCTTTTGCCCATAGAAAACCTTCTTGTCGAAGTTCGATCGACTGCGGAAAAAATCGAAACATAGCAATCAAGATAGGCATTTGCAATAGCATGGGCAAACAACCACCTAAAGGACTTACGCCAGCCTTCTTATAAAGCCCCATCATTTCTTGTTGCAACTTCATCGGCTCTTCCTTATTCTTCGCTTGAATTTCCTCTATCTCAGGTTTCAAAACTTTCATTTTAGCCTGAGAGAGATACGCTTTATAAGTAAGCGGCAAAAGCATAATTTTAATGGCAATGGTCAAGATGAGAATGATAATTCCATAGTTAAGATTGAAACTATTCAAAAAGTTAAAAATCGGAATTACTAAATATCGATTCACCCATCCAAAAATTCCCCATCCTAAAGGAATTTGCTTTTGAAGATCATCTCCGGATTTCTTTAATAACTGATAATGGTTAGGTCCAATATAAAAATGCATTGCAAAATTTTCACGCTGGCTATGCGCGTAAGGTAAAGTGAACGATACGTTCATTTGCTTAACGAAACTATCCCCTTCTTCTCCAGAAATGGTTTCAATTCGGGTAGGCTTATCGAATGATTTTTGAGCAACCAACACTTGAGTGAAAAACTGTTGCTTCATAGAAACCCATTTCAACTTTGTTTTAATTTCTTCAGATTCATTTTCGGTCTCACTGAGGTAATCTACTTCTTTATCTTCATCCGCAAACATGTAATAGATGGTAGAGTTGATACGCTCAGCAGTCATATCCTTCTCTTGTTTCTGAATTTGCTGTGACCAATTCAACTCCACATAAGATGCATTACTGGCGATCACTTCATTTACACCAACAAAATTTACATTAAAGCCAAGGATATATTTATCTGCTGTTAATGAATATTGATACTCAATATAACGGTCGGGGCTACCCGCATTTAGGCGGTACGAAAAGACTGAACTATCTTTTCCTGTCACAACAAAGCCTTTACCTTGAGGTTGGAAATACAAATTGTTGGTAGAAACGCTTCTGTTTTGAGCAAAGAAATTCAATCCAAAACTCGACGAATCACTTTCAAAAAGTCGAACAGGTTTACCTTCTGCTGTTTTATAGGATTTAAGCTCTACTACTTTTACGCGACCACCTTTCGATGTAAGCGTAACCTTCATGAGATTATTCTCAATCGTTACCAATTCTTCTTGTCCGGAAGCAGCGGAGGCAAAATCACCTAATAGATCTTGAGCTTTTAATTGCTTGAGCGAATCGTTCAACAACGTATCATTCAAAACCACATCCAACGGGGCATTCTGTTTTTGTTGAACTGCCTTTAAATTCGCGGCCTTAGCAATTGCTTCTTGTTGGTTAACGAGAGCAATACTGTCTTGTTGTTTTTTAAGATTTGCGATTTCTTCATCGCTGGGTGCGTTTAAAACACTAAAACCGATAAGTATCAGGCCTATAAGAAATAGGCCAAGCATTGATTGACGATCCATTCAGGGTAAATTAAGGCGCAAAAGTACACAATCCGAAGGGGATGGAGCCACTTACAACCTCATATTTATTTAGAAAGAGAAGCTGCAACCGATTCACTTTTCGATTCACTGACAATATTATTAGATTTTTCAAGAGCTGCCTTTACAAATCGGTTAAAAAGAGGATGTGGATTGAGGACTGTACTTTGATACTCAGGATGAAACTGAACACCCACAAACCACGGATGGTTTTTTACCTCCACTATTTCCACGAGACCACTATCTGGGTTCGTACCTGAAGCCACCATTCCCGCGTTTTCAAAATCTTCTAAATATTTGTTATTAAACTCATAGCGATGGCGATGGCGTTCCGATATCTTTGTTTTACCATAAATACTATGTGCTTTGGTTCCCTTAACGATATTACAAGGATATTCACCAAGTCGCATCGTTCCACCTTTATCGACAATTGTCTTTTGATCCGACATCATATCTATTACAGGGTGTTTCGATGATGGATTTACTTCCGATGAATGTGCATCTCTAAATCCAATTACGTTTCGAGCAAACTCTACCACTGCACATTGCATCCCGAGGCAAATACCTAAAAAGGGGATTTTTTGTTCGCGAACAAATTTGATTGCAGCAATTTTACCTTCAATACCTCTCTCTCCAAAACCAGGAGCTACTAATACTCCGTTCAAATGGCCAAGCATGCTTTTCACATTACTGTCATCAATTTTTTCAGAGGCGATCCACTCCAGTTTTACCTTACATTCGTTCGTTACACCTGCATGAATAAAAGCTTCAGCAATCGATTTATATGCGTCTTTCAACTCGATATATTTACCTACCAATCCAATGTTTACTTCATACACAGGGTTTTTCAATTTCCCTAAAAAATCCTTCCATGCAGCCATGTCGGGTTCATGCTTCAACGCCAATTTCAACTTGTTCAAAATCACTTTATCCAATTGTTCCTTCAACATCAAAAGTGGAACCTCATAGATAGTAGAAGCATCAATCGATTCAATTACTGCATTGATATTTACATTACAAAAAAGTGCAATTTTTCTTCTGATGTCATTCGAAATATGATGTTCAGTTCTGCATACTAAAACATCGGGTTGAATTCCGTACTCGAGCAACATTTTTACAGAATGTTGAGTGGGTTTAGTTTTTAACTCCCCTGTAGTTTTCAAATACGGAATTAAAGTAAGATGGATTACAGCAGTATTTGATGAGCCCATCTCCCAAATCATTTGACGCACCGACTCAATATAAGGTAGCGACTCAATATCACCTACGGTACCGCCAATTTCTGTAATGACGATATCGTATTCACCTGTTTCACCCAATAGTTTAATACTCCGTTTAATTTCATCAGTAATGTGCGGAATTACCTGTACAGTTTTACCAAGATAGGCTCCTTCTCGTTCACGACGAATTACGGTTTGATAAATTCGGCCTGTTGTTACATTGTTAGCTTGAGAAGTGGGAGTGTCCAAAAAGCGCTCATAGTGTCCGAGATCCAAATCTGTTTCAGCTCCATCATTGGTTACATAACATTCACCATGTTCATATGGATTCAGAGTTCCTGGATCAATATTAATGTATGGATCCAGTTTTTGAATTGTTACTCTATAACCTCTAGCTTGCAGCAGTTTAGCCAAAGACGCAGAGATAATTCCTTTACCTAATGACGATGTTACTCCGCCCGTTACAAATAAATAACGAACAGAGGTAGGATTAATGGGAGACATTTGAACCGGATTTGAGGCAAAATTAGACAAAGAAATTGGGTGAGCAAGTGATAATTTTTAATAGGCGAAATTTAGATGAAAGTAAAAATACTATATTACTGACAATGTATGGTTTATGGGTAAATTTAAAGTTGATTTTAATTATCAAATTAAATTTTAGGAATTAGAATGAATCGATGGAACACAGATATATTATGATTATTAAGATTTATTATGATTGATTGCCGATAATTATATCTCACAATAACCCCCCATTCTCCTACTCTCCTCGCGAAACCTCGCGATCTCCTATTCTCCTATTCTTACTTGCTTGCAAACATTTGTAGTCGACTATAAATGTTTATTATCCGAGTAATGGAATCATGATTTAGAGTTTTGCGGGATGAAAGAAGAATTCTTGTATTATCTCTGGCAAAACAAGCTCTTATTAAGAGATCCGTTATTGTTAGAAAGCGGAGAAAAAGTAGAAATAATTCATCCTGGGGTTCGGAATTTTGAAAGTGGTCCGGACTTTCACAATGCGCGTATTCGCATTGATAATATTATATGGGCTGGAAATATTGAGATTCATGTTAATTCGAGCGATTGGTTCAAGCATCACCATCAGGGAGATTTATCCTATGATAATATTTTACTGCATGTAGTTCATCAAAATGATAAACCTGTATATCGAAGAGATGGAAATGAAATTCCAACATTAGTTATGCGTGACAAATATCCTTTAGGATACTTGTACCATTACGAAACTTTGCTTCAAGGTTGTCATTCCTTTATTCCTTGCGGACAGCAATTTCAGGAAGTGCCATTCATTTACTTGCAGAGTTGGATGGACCGAGTTCTTGCTGAAAGGTTGAATACAAGATTTGAGGAATTAGAACAGATTCATAAAGAATCGGACTCTCGATGGCCTAAGAGCCTCTATCACCTCCTTGCAAAGTCTTTTGGATTCAAAGTAAATGCAGTGCCTTTTGAAATGCTAGCTAAGTCAGTACCCTATGATATAATGATCAAACACAGACATCAAATCGAGTCTTTAGAATCACTTTATTTTGGGCAATCGGGAATGCTTCACACCACGATAGATGATCCGTATATTGATCGTTTAAAAAAAGAATACAAATACTTTCGTACGAAGTATCATCTTAAAAACAATTCACCTCATCTTTGGAAATACGGGGGATTACGGCCGGCCAACTTTCCAACGCTTCGAATTTCCCAATTCAGCATGTTACATTTTACGCATGAATACTTACTCGACAAAATCATACAAACCATAGAGCTTTCGGATTTAATCGCTCTATTTGATATTAGTGCTACGGACTATTGGTATCAGCACTTTCGGTTTGGAATTGCATCAGAACCTCATATTAAAAAGCTGGGCAAGGATGCCATACTTCATCTATTGATCAATGCCATTATACCCTTTCTATTTTTCTATGGGAAAAAGCAAAAGCTGCCCATACTTTGCGATAAGGCTATCTACTGGCTGGAAAAATGTCCACCGGAAAAAAACAAAATCATTCGATCTTTTGAGGATATTGGTTTTTACATCACCAATTCTGCTCAAAGTCAGGCATTATTACATCTCAAAAAAAACTATTGTGATTACAAAAAATGTGTAAATTGCAGCATTGGAAACTACCTCTTAAAAAATGCAAACACTAATTGAAGACATTAAAGCCTGGTTTGAACAGCAAGCCTTTGGCGTTTGTGAATGGTGGGGAGAAAAGATCAACATCCCTTCTGCTCAAATACGAATGTTTTTTATTTACACCACCTTTCTCACCGTAGGCTCTCCCATCATTTTATATTTAACATTGGCATTTTGGAAAAAAATGCGTGCTTTAATTACAGAACAAAAGCGTGGAAGCGTTTGGGATTTGTAGCTTTAAATCCATCTGTGTTATTCCGTCACTTCCAATGCTGAATTTAACTACTTTCAAGTGATGGTTTCTAATTATGACATATGCCATCCCACCATCTTCAGTAAAAAACATGTTTTTAAAGTTCCTTTGAAAACTAAAAGACATACTCTTTAAATCTTGAAGAAATAATAAATTACCTTCGCAGTATGCACAAAAAGCACTTTCAATTCATAAAAAAGCTGCGAATAGCGGCCGTTATGATCCTTGGCACAATAGCCTTTGGGGTGATTGGCTTTATGGTCATCGAAGGGTACACATTCAGTGAAGCATTTTATACTACCATCATCATCCTTTCTACGGTTGGATTGGGCGTGGTAAAAACACTCTCTAATGAAGGAAGATGGTTTGTTTCATTACTCATTATCATTAGCATTGGAATCTTCGCTTATGGCATTGCACAAATAACCACTTACATTATGGAAGGTGAGGTTCAGCGATATTTAAAATTAAAAAAAATCTTAAAAATGATCGGTAAAATTCAGGGGCATGTAATCGTTTGCGGATATGGCAGAAATGGCAAGCAAGCCTGTAAACAATTAAGATCCCACAACCAAAAATTTGTTGTTATTGAAAATTCCGAAAAAGGGATTGAAGATTTGAAAGAAGATGAGGAATTTCTGTTTATTCAAGGTGACGCCACTCGCGATGAAATATTGATAGAAGCGGGCATTGAAAAAGCATGTGCGCTGATCACCACTTTGCCGAGCGATGCTGCTAATGTATTTGTAGTATTAACTGCAAGGGAATTGAGAAGTGATATTAAGATCATCAGTCGCGCTTCCGAATCGTCATCGGAGGGAAAATTAAGAAGGGCGGGTGCAGATAATGTAATCATGCCCGATAAGATTGGCGGATCTCACATGGCTACTTTAGTGACCAGACCGGATGTTCTCGAATTTATTGATCATATCACTGGGAAGGTAAACATTCGTTTAGAAGAAATCATGATCAACAAACTAAAAGAAATATACCAAGGAAAAACGATAAGGGAGTTGGAAGTAAGAAATCGCACTGGAGCCAATATTATTGGATTTAAAACAAGTGAAGGTGAGTATATTATAAATCCGAGTCCCGACACTATCATGAAACCTGATTCTAAATTATTCGTATTAGGTACTAGCGAAGAAGTAGAAGAACTGACTAAGGTTCTTTTTTAGCTTCCTATTAACAAAAGAAATGAAAATTCTAATTACAGGTTCTAATGGATTACTTGGGCAGAAGCTAATTTATGCTTTATCAGACCGAACTGACATTTCCCTTATCGCTTGTGCAAGAGGAGAAAATAGGATAACCAAGAAAAAAGGATATCTCTATGAATCATGCGATTTAAGTGATGAGCTTACCGTCACAGCCATCGTTAAAAAGCATCAACCTGATTGTATCATCCATACTGCTGCGATGACCAATGTTGACGCTTGTGAGCTAGATCCCATTTCTTGTAGAAAATACAATGTAGATGCAGTTGAATATTTAGTGAACGCATGCAAAGAATTTAAAACGCACTTTATTAATATCAGTACTGATTTTGTTTTTGACGGAACAGCAGGTCCCTATTCAGAGGAAGATGCCGCAAATCCATTAAGCGTTTATGCCCAATCAAAAATGGATGGTGAGAAAATAGTAATGGAAAGTGGTTTACCTTGGACGACATTACGCACCATGATCATTTATGGTGTTACTGATGACAAGCAAAGATCGAACATTGTTTTGTGGACCAAGAAATCTTTAGAAGAAGGACAATTCATTAATGTTATCAATGATCAATTTAGAGGTCCAACCTTAGCAGAAGATTTGGCGGATGCTTGTATTGTGGCTGCAACAAAAAAAATAAAAGGATTATTTCATGTTTCGGGGAAAGAAGTAATTTCCATTTTAGAAATTGCTGAGCGCGTAGCTGACTTTTTCGATCTGGATAAAAAATTCATTCAGCCTATTACTACAGCATCACTAAAACAACCTGCAGCTAGACCCTTGAAAACAGGTTTTATCATTTCGAAAGCTGAACGAGAATTAAATTTTCATCCTCGCAGTTTAGAGGAAGGATTAGGCATAATTTCAGAACAGTTACTGAAACGACAAGAGGCTTAGGTAACTCTATTTGTTTAATGTACTTATTCCAATATTTATCCCCGCTTCCACAATTCCTCTGGTTTTCCTAAACGTAGATAGTACTGCTCCGTACTCCGGAGTTTGCAATACTCCTTTATATTCAATTCCGATATCTCTCTTTTTCATTTAATAATATCGAGTTCCGGCCCCTGCATAAATTTCCAAACACAAATTTCCTAACTGAAATAGGCCTCCATAAATAAGCACTAAATTTAATTGACGTTCCATTTCTTTAAATTGAATGTTTGGATTATAAATTAATTCATTGGCACGAAGAACATCATCTGCTTTCCAATTATAACGTCTGTACTCAAATCGCAATCCAAAAAATCTAGACATTGCTAACAAAGGAGATGGGAAACTCAATCTTGGCATTGCCGAAAAATAAACACCTGTTTTCACCTTTCTAAAATCATAATCGTGAAAAAAATCTTCTATGTCCTCTTTATTATTTCCTTGCCAATAAGGAGAATTAGCTGAACTTATAAAATAGCCATTACTAATTCCAGATCCATTAGTTGACTCTGTTAATACATTTTTTCTGGTTAACCCTACTCCCAATTCTAAACACACGTGGGACTAAAATCAGCTTGGGTATAAAATCCGATCTTACCGGCCAATGATTCAAAAAGTCCGTACTTAATAGTACCATTCAATACCCATGAAGATACAGCTTCGCTACTTGGTAAAACAGGAGTTACTGTTCCCGCACCTGAGGCAGGATTTTCAGGCGGAGCTTGCCCAAATGTATTTAAGGAGAAGAGAAGTAGAATAAAAAAGAAAGTTGATATTTGATTCATAATTATTGCGATTACAGGTGTTCAAAATTTAATTACTATGCTAAAATACGAAGGTTTAGTTATAGGCATATCCATTTTGTTCTAAACGGTCACTTTTTAGCTATAAAATGACATTTACATGGAATAAAAAAAGGGGCATATAGCCCCTTTCTTTATTAACTTAAGTATTGATTACTTCTTATCTTTCTTATCGAAGTCGATTACTATGGGAGATGCGATACATAAAGAACTGTATGTACCTACTAAAATTCCGATTAACAATGCGAAGATAAATCCACGAATTACATCACCACCAAATATGAAGATGGCAAGTAACACGAAGAATGTAGCTAACGACGTATTCATGGTTCTGCTCAATGTAGAATTCAATGCATTATTAATTACCACTTTCTTATCGGTGTTCGGGTGAATTCCTAAGTACTCTCGAATCCTATCAAATACCACAACAGTATCGGTCATGGAATAACCCATTACGGTTAACAACGCTGCGATAAAGTCCTGATTGATTTCAAGTGTGAAAGGAAGAATTCCATTAAAGATAGAAAAGATGGAAAGAATCAATAATACGTCATGCAACAAGGCTACGGTAGCACCTAAACCATACTGCCATTTTTTGAATCGTACAAGGATGTATAAAAACATCAAAGCACATCCAAAGATAATAGCGAAGAATGCCGAAGACTTAATATCATCCGCAACAGTAGGTCCTACTTTCTGAGAATTAATAATTTTTGTCTCTTGAAATTTAGCTTGATCCATTCCTGCAAACTGGCCCTTCAATCCTTCGTATAAAGCCTTAGTAACGGCAGCTTGCGCTTCGGCTGTATTTTCTTCTATTAAATAATCGGTAGTAATTTTATAGCGATTATCTGTTCCGAAAGTTTTTACGTCTGGAGCTTCTCCAAAAGGAACCGCTAATGATTCACGAATGGTTTGAGTAGAAGTAGCATTATCAAACTGAACAACAAATGTACGACCTCCATCGAAATCCACTCCGAAATTAAATCCTTTCAATCCGATTGATACAATTCCAGCTGCGATAACTAAACCTGAGATGATATAATACTTTTTACGATTCTCAACGAATGGAAGATTAATGTTCTTATAAGGATCTTTCGTTGCATTAGTCCAGAAAGGAATTTCTTTATTCTTATCCAATAAATATTCGAACATTAAACGGCTAATGAAAATAGCGGAGAATAATGAACAAAGGATACCAATGATTAACGTTGTTGCGAAACCTTGAACTGGACCACTACCGAATGAATACAGAATAATACCTAATAATAAAGTGGTGACATTGGAATCGATGATAGAAGAGAACGCATGCTTATAACCATCGGAAATTGCCAAACGTAATCCTTTACCTAAACGTAATTCTTCACGTACTCTTTCAAATATTAGGATGTTTGCATCTACCGAAAGAGCTATGATCAACACGATACCTGCTATACCTGGAAGCGTAAGAACTGCACCTAAAGAAGCGAGTACACCCATAATAAAAAACATATTAACTACGAGAGTAATATCTGCAACAATACCTGCCTTGCTGTAATAGAATGCCATAAAGAAGAATACAATACCAAGGGCTACTAAAAAGGAAAGTAAACCATTTTGAATGGCTTCTGCTCCTAAAGATGGTCCTACAACCGCTTCTTCCACGATACGAGCTGGAGCAGGAAGTTTACCTGCTTTTAAGATATTTGCTAAATCTTTTGCTTCATTGATCTCAAAATTTCCGGTGATGCTTGAGCTACCTCCAGCTATTTCACCTTGTACATTAGGGAAACTATATACATAATTATCAAGCACAATTGCAATTGATTTCCCTACGTTTTCACCGGTGAGACGCTTCCAAACCTTAGCACCATCCGGATTCATTCTCATACTAATTTCCGGCTGGCTATTAAATTGACCGAAGTCTTGACGAGCATCAGAAATAGCAGCACCATCTAAAGGCGCTTTTCCATCACGACCGGCACTCTTAATACCAATTAATTCCAAAGATTGAGTTTCTGCCGAGCGTGGTTTAACAGTCCACAAGAGACGTAGATTTTTTGGCAAAGCTGCCTTTACATCATCACGTTCTAAAATGCGATTCACTTTTGCGGTATCCTTTATCAAAGAATAACCGATGACACATTGCTTATCTACAATATTCTTTTCTTCTTGCGTACGTACTTGTCCATCGGAAGGGAACAACACTGCGAACAATGGGTTTTCACGAGCAAATTCTTCGAATGTTTTACCACCTGCTGTATCTTTTGCTGCGGTAGAATCTTTTCCCATTTTATCAACCAAAGAAACTTTAGTTGTATCCTCAGTGGCAACTTTGGTTGTGTCAACAGGAGTTGTACTGGATGTTGCACTGGAATCATTAACGGTAGTTAAATTTCCTAACAAAGAATCTTTCTTATTTTCATTAGCCAATAAGGTATTCACCGCTACTAATCCCGGAGCTACTTCACCAAAAGTATAAGTCTCCCAGAATTCCAATTTCGCTGTTCCTTGAAGAAGTTTACGCACACGATCTGGCTCCTTCACACCTGGTAATTCTACTAAAATTCTTCCAGAACCTAACTGTTGAATATTAGGCTGAGACACACCGAATTTATCGATACGAGTACGAAGGATATTAAATGAACGGCTGATCGCTGCATCCGACTCATCTTTTAAAACCTTCAGCACTTGCTCATTGGTTGAATTAAATTTAATCTTATCCTGATTCTCGATATTCGCAAATACAGCAGCCAGGCTGGCATTTGGATCTACTTCAGTAAAAGCTTGTCCGAAGAGCGTAACAAAATCCTTGTTGCTATTACGTTGTAATTCTAAAGCACGATCGATTGCTTTTTTAAAAGTTGGATCTTCTACATTTTGACCGGCCATTGAACGAACAAGATCCATTACAGAAACTTCCAACGTTACGTTCATACCACCTTTTAAGTCAAGACCCAGATTGATTTCTCTTTCCTTACACTCACGATAGGTATAATCCTTTACTCCAAGGTTGTAAACCCCTTTAGTACCAATCGAATCGAGATATTCTTTCTCTTTAATAGGATCGTTATTCGCATACTCTCTTGCATCAGCCTCCACCCCACGAGTAATTAGGGTAAATGAGAGTTGATAGAGGCAAACCAGAGCCAAAACGATGGCAAATAGTTTAATAGCACCTTTACTTTGCATTGATATAATATATTAATTTATAGAGCGGGCAAATATAGCGGATGCGTGCATACGAAACAATTTAAAAAAGGATTTAAAAAAGAGATAGCACAGACACATCTTATTAAATATCAAAATTTTACATGACACCCTAATAAAGTAATTTACAAATGACTTCGAAATCAATCAATCCTTAAGCATTTATACACTCGAGGAACCCTAATAATTGTGATTCACTAAAGGTAAAATCGAACAAAAAATTGAGGAAGGTAAATTCTGTTATTACCCTATTCAATTTTAATCTGATGTTGAAATCGATAGACCTTTGAAGTTTTTTATTCTTAATGATTAAATGTAAATTATTTTTAATCAAGTAATTAACTTTAAATATGGTCTCAAATAAAATGAATTCAGCTAGAGAAGAATTACCTTCGCCATTGTGGCTGACAGAATAATTATAAGTGTAACATCCGATTTAGTAACTGACCAAAGGGTTCAACGAGCCGCAGGGACTTTAAAAGAAGCTGGATATCAAGTGATGTTGGTTGGACGGGTTCTTCCTGATTCGATTGAAATGAAAGGAAAACGGTTTCGAGTCACACGTTTCAAATTATGGATTAACAAAGGGCCTTTATTTTACTTAAATTATAATTTGCGTTTGTTTTGGTATCTCTTATGGAACCAAGCCGACATCCTTCTTAGTAATGATTTAGATACTTTACCAGCCAATTTTTTAATTTCAAAAATCAAAAGAATACCCTTGGTTTACGATAGCCATGAATATTTTACCGGTGTTCCAGAGCTCACTCAGCGGCCTAAAGTACAAGCCATATGGAAAAGAATTGAATTGTATATCGTTCCTAAAATTAAATATGCATATACGGTAAATTCAAGTATTGCACAGCTGTATGAAGAAGAATACAAAGTAAAATTCAAGGTGATTCGAAACATGCCCGAGTTGAAATTTCAAATTCGGACCGATCTCGACATCATCAAAAGAGAATTACGACTACCTAATGATAAAGTCATTATAATTTTACAAGGAGCCGGTATCAATATTGAGCGAGGAGCCGAAGAAGCGGTTCAAGCCATGCAATATGTTGAGAATGCTATATTGCTCATAGTAGGAAGCGGAGATGTGATACCCGCTTTAAAATTAATGGTAGTAGAATTACAACTCAACGAAAAGGTGAAATTTGAACCCAAAAAATCTCCTTCCGAACTCTTTATGTATACACTTTGTGCTGATCTTGGATTAAGTCTTGACAAAGACACCAATTTAAATTATCGCTATAGTTTACCCAATAAAATTTTCGATTACATTCAGGCTGGAGTTCCAATTTTAGCCAGTGATTTACCCGAAATCAGAAAGATTGTAGAAGGTTATAATATTGGATGCATCAGTGCCGACCACAATGTAAAAAACCTTGCTGCGTTGATGAACAAAATGATTGATCATAAAGAGGTCCGTCTCATCTGGCAAAAGAATTTAAAGATAGCTTCTCAAGAATTGAACTGGGAACATGAAAAAAGCAAACTATTAAGCATTTTTTCTTCCATTGATAAATAAACAACTTCATATCATTTCTTTTGATGTGCCCTTACCAGCAGATTATGGTGGGGTGATTGATGTATTCCATAAAATTAGACACTTACATCGGCTTGGGATTGAGATCACATTACACTGCTTTGCTTACGGTAGAATAGAAAATAAAGAGTTGACTAATTTCTGTAAAGAAGTATACTACTACACACGAAGTACTTCAACATTAAAAATGCTAAGTAGGGAACCATTTATTGTCATCACCCGAAATCATCCTGACTTACTTCAACGGTTGTTAGCAGATGATCATCCTATCTTATTTGAGGGATTACATACTACCCACTTATTATCACATCCTTTATTACAACATCGAATCAAAATGGTACGCGCTCATAATATCGAACACGAATATTATCGCCATCTATTTTTAGCAGAGAAAAACTTTTTTCGAAAGCTGTATTTTCTTTCTGAATCCATAAAATTAAAACACTACGAAAAGCGCTTAAAAAACGCTCAACACATTGGAGCCATTTCCTCCTCGGATCAAAATTACTTTCAAAAGAAATGGGGAAATGTATTCTTACTTCCTCCTTTTCATCACCATGATGAAATAAAATCAAAATCAGGTCAAGGCCAATACAGTTTATACCATGGAAACTTGTCTGTAGCCGAAAATGAAAAAGCTGCCATTTGGTTAGTAGAAAAAATTTCACCACTGTTAAATCATCCATTAATTATTGCCGGTAGTAGGTGCAGTACTATACTTCGTAATAAGATTAGTCAATCCTCAAAGATTACGCTTGTTGAAAATCCATCGGATGAAAAAATGGAATCATTAATTTCTGAAGCCCATCTGCATTTACTTCCTAGTTTTCAAGAAAGCGGAGTAAAGCTCAAATTACTTCATGCGATTTATTCAGGCCGATTTGTTTTAGTGAATTCGATGATGGTAAGCGGAACATCCTTAGAAAACGCATGCATCCTTGCCCATGACATTCCTGATTTTGCCCAGAAAGCGAATTCGTTATTTTCTTTACCTTTTACCAATGATGAAATTGAAAAACGCAAAAAAATACTTTCTGAAAATTACGATAACGTATCGAATGCTAAACTACTAGCGAATCAGATTTTCAATTAATATTTCATTACGAATGCGGCCCTAAAACTCCGGCATCTACTTTTACTACTCTGGAAGGGAATTTTTCCATCAATCCATAATTATGTGTTACCATAACCACGGCCCTACTATTTCTACTGATATCAAAAAGTAAATTCATAATTTCATTACTCGTTTCTGGATCAAGATTTCCGGTGGGCTCATCCGCTAAAATTAAATCGGGGTCATTCAAGAGTGCACGTGCAATAACCAATCGTTGCTGTTCACCACCCGATAATTCATAGGGCATTTTAAATCCTTTCGTACTTAAACCTACTTTTCCCAAGACCTCACTCACCCTTTCCTCCATTTTCTTCTTATCGTTCCAACCTGTTGCTTTCAAATAAAACATCAAATTCTCCTTGGCAGAGCGGTCGGTTAGCAGTTGAAAATCTTGAAAAATAATTCCCAGCTTCCTTCTTAATTTCGGAATATCGCTCATCTTTAAATTATGCAATTCGAATCCGGCTACAAATCCTTCGCCTTGGGGCATGGGTAATTCTCCATACAACAAACTCATGATTGAACTTTTTCCGGTTCCGGTTTTACCGATGAGATACACAAATTCACCTCGCTGAACATTCAAATTCACATTGTTCAACAAAAGATTTTTCTTATGAAACACATTTACATTTCTAAGATCAATAATAGTATCTGACATTTCTTTATCTTCCATTTATCCTTTCCATTTACAAATTCCATTCAGTGACTTTACCGAATGGAATACTTGCTAAGAATTCAAGCATTCGAGCTTCTTCTGCTTCCAAACCAATTTTCGCCAGTGCTTTTTCAGGTCGATCTAATCGAAAATAGGCCAACAATGTGAATTGTTCATCTCTCAATTGAACATAATCAGGAATTTTAGCTTTGCCTTGAATTTTTAAGAGATAATACTTCGACATGGTTCTTACTTGCAAACTTATTGGAAAAAAAATTGAATTGGCTGAAAGAAATTAGGAGAATCATTAAATTATTCAACAGGCAACGTTCAAGAACTTAGGACATAAAAAAAGAGGCTCACCAAATTGGGAAGCCTCTCTTCATTTATTTTTTTAGCAGCTTAACGCTTACTTGTTTTCTTTCCACCTAATCCAATGGGACTACCTACACGAGCCATGGCACAACGGAAGCCTAACCAATCAGTAGATTGTTCTTGATCCAAAAAGCGACGAGAACCTGGAGTCAGATAATAAGCGCGATCTTTCCATGATCCACCTTTAATTACACGAGCTCTGTCATCCACCAATGTTGCACTGCCGCTATTATATGTAGCATAATCCGGCTCATCACCATCAATGTAATTGATATTGTCTGCTTTCTGATAGTTTCTACGAGTAGAAGCTTCTTGCTCTGTAACATCGCGTTTCATGATTCTTCCCAATGTGTCTTTTTCAGCAATTGAACCTTCTTCGTCAGTTACTTGAGTATCATACACGTTTCCACGGAAGGAGCGGAAATCGGTTTTATCTTCATGAGACAAAGGACGAAACACATCCATCACCCACTCTGCTACGTTACCACCCATATTATATAAACCATAATCGTTTGGCACGTAAGAATAAACAGGAGCAGTGATATCGGCATTATCATTCAACTTACCAGATACTCCCATATTATCACCTCGGCCACGCTTAAAGTTAGCCAACATTTCGCCTTGCCATTTATCTTCAGAATTACGAACGCCATGGCCGCTCCAAGGATAAAGTTTACGCTCATTCACGTTTTCAAAAACAGTATTTCCAATTAAGGCTAACGATGCAAACTCCCACTCTGCTTCAGTTGGGAGACGGTATCTAGGTAAAAGAATACCATCTTCCATTCTTACTTTACGAGTATCGATATTTGGATTCAAATCTTCAAGTGGACTTTTTACAAGACCCTCATATTGACCTGCGAAATAAGCATCGGTATTAAAGTTATCTTCATTTACTTGAGCAGGATTAACACGTAGGATACCTTCACGAATTAAAATCTGCTCATTTACACGATCGGTACGCCAAGCACAGAAGTCGTTACACTGCAACCAATTTACCCCTACAACAGGATAATCTTGGAAGGCAGGATGACGAAGATATAATTCTACATAAGGCTCATTGAAAGCTAAACGATCACGCCAAACGAGTGTATCGGGTAAAGCTTTACGTTGAACTTCAGGATAATCAGTAGCGAATACGCGTCCTAACCAATACAGATATTCTAACCAGTAAGTATTAGAAACCTCTGTTTCATCTAAATAATAGGAAGATACAGTTACACGACGAGGCATATTATCCCAATCCTGAATAACATCTTGTTCGGTACGACCCATTACAAAGGTTCCCCCTTCAATGAGTACTAATCCAGGTCCGGTTTCTTGCTCTAAATAAGGAACGACTTCAAATCCTCCATTGCGCTCATCATTATAATTCCATCCTGTTGAGCCGGATTTGTCGTAGTTATTACAAGCTGAAAAAAACAACGTCGCCAGTCCAAGGAGGGGAAGCAATTGATTCTTAATCTTCATGTGTCTTTTATGTTTGGGATGACAAATATGCGAAATAACTAAAAACTAGGGCAACTTATTGCTCGGAATCTCTTCTTCTTAGGTCGGCATTCGAACTGAAATCCAACACTTAACTCATGCGAACCACCGGTGGCATTACTTAGTGCTGAGACAGTTACGTCATAGCTATACCCAAATTTGAAGACTCCTTTTTGCAATCCAACTAATGCAATAAAACTGTCGCTTGACAAGAAATTTTTGTTGCCGAAGTTACCGCGGTACCATAATCCACCCACAATTGGCGAGTGGAGGATGTACATACCGATATTAATTTGATTGAAGGATCCTTGTTGCTGATACAATACATTAGGTGAAATAAAAGTACCTTCATCACGATTAATTCGTCCACGAGAACCACGTCCATAAGAATCACCTACGGGCAACATGGCACCAAAGTGAGCTGTATATTTACGAGGTAATTTTGAAGTTCCTTTCACAATAAAAGCCTCATCGGGCTCGGTTAAATGATTTACTGCGATTCCTCCATAAACGGTGTTGGTATAAGCCAATACGCCACCACTAAAATCCATATAATTTCTGGTTTCTGTTGGACGAACTTCTTGGGTATTATAAACGAAGCCATAACGTGGATCGATCATATCACCAAAGGTTAACTTACTAAAATCCAGACGCTTTTGAACATATGTCGCTTGTAAACCAAATCGCATAGAAAACTTACGATTTACATTAAGCTGATATGCATACATACCACTAATATTATTCGTAACAAACACACCTTCACCGGCTTTATCATTTAAAAACATCAAACCAATACCACCATTGATTCCTTCAAAATGCTGGTCGTAACTAGCGCTTGAAGTAATATAGGTTTCCTTTAAGGCTGGCCATTGATTTCTATAATTGATATTAATTCGCGGACAACGTGTTGACCCTGCAAAAGCAGGATTCAAATAAAGCGGGTTCGCATAGAACTGAGTGAATTGAGGATCCTGTGCATCAGCCGAAAGGCAAGTTGCAAACATGATACACAAGAGGACGCGTTTAAACATATTCAAATCTTTTACGAATATTTATACGAAGAAATCTATTTTTGTTTCGATTTCAACGCATGAGTTCTGCAATAATTGTTTTTGGTGGACGTTCCTAATGGGCCACATACCAAACATCAAAGATGCAAAATCCGTTGTTAGATACAGCACAAATTTAAATTTTTTAAGAATATTAAATGATCAAAGACAAACATTCCTTACGAAGAAAGGTGGAAAAGTTGAATCTCAGGTTCTTCAACGAAAGAATTAAATGCATCGTGGCTACTATTTTAGTAGGAATTCTACCCTTGGAATCCTACAGTCAAAAAGTAGAAACAACGACAATTACCTGGTCAGAAGTTCAAACTGTACAAGAAGGCGAATATCGATTGGGCTTTAGCGGTGCTCATTATTTATTAGAAGAAAGTAAACTTCCTTTTTATCATAAACAATTAGAAGGCAATATTTTAAAGGTTGATATAATCAATGCCTCCTATGTTTCTTTGAATGCATTAGAAAGCATTTTAGCGAAAGAAATTACAGGCGACGCACCGAAAATTTCAATCTTAGAAGCGACCGAAAAAAAGCAAAACAAGAGCCTAATATATATCCTTCCGTTTCGAAAAAACACAAGTTCAGGAAAGATTGAAAAGCTGGTTTCTTTCCAATTAAATATTACAAAAGGTCCATCTGAAACAGGAAAAAAAGGTCTTTCAACCGCCTCTTTTGCTACAAATTCGGTTTTATCGACCGGAGATTGGTATCGGATTGCAGTTTTAAACGATGGAATTTACAAAGTAGACTTTGAGTTTTTGAATAAAATGGGGATCGATGTTTCATCTGCTACCCTTTCCAATATCCGTTTATATGGTAATGGAGGCGGGATGTTGCCACAACTAAATAGTGCACCTAGGTTAGATGACCTACAGGAATGTGCTATTGAAATGATAGATCAAAACCAAGATGGTACTTTCAATGGGGTGGATTATTTTCTTTTTTACGGACAAGGACCCGATCGCTGGAATTACAACAACACAGAGAAACAATATGTCCATTTAAAGAATTATTACAGTGACACTACATACTATTTCATCACCATTGACAACTCGAATCCCGGAAAGCGAATTCAAAATCAAGCTAATTTAACGAGTACGGGTAATGAAGTAAATGTAACTAGTTTTACAGAGACAGCTTTCTATGAATCTGATTTAAAAAATTTCACTAAGTCAGGAAAAGAATGGTATGGCGAAACATTTGATTTAGTTTTAAACCAGCAATTCAGTTTTAATTTTCCAAATTTAATTCCCGGTACGGCTAAATTAAAGTCGAGTGTAATTTCAAGAACGGCAACTTCCTTTTTTTCTTCTAGTAGTTTTAATGTAATCTATAACAATGCTACCATACTTTCGCATAATGTAACGAACGTGGGTACCAGTTATACCGATGACTTCGCACGCGCTTCTGTCCAAAATTCCAACTTTGTTGCTACTGGTTCAACTATAAATTTAGATTACAATTATCTGCCGTACAATGCTACTTCAACTGGGTGGCTCGACTTTATTTCATTAAATGTTCCAAGAAGTTTGACCTTTTCGGGTAATGGATTATTCTTTAGAGATCGAGACACGAATAATATTGGTGTAAATCGTAAATACACCATTAATAATACGGGTCCGAATTTGAAAATCTGGTGTTTAAAGAATCATAATGATGTCAAATCTCAACAGTATTCTTTTACTGGAAATCGAATCGAATTTATTCAATCCATTTCTCCTAATGAAAGTATTGATTATATAGTATTTAATAATAATGAAGTTAAATATCCCATCAATGCGGTTAAAATTTCCAATCAAAATTTACATGGATTACCACAAGCTGAGTACATCATTATTACACATCCTAATTTCTTAAGTGAAGCTGAAAGGTTAGCAAAATTTCATACTGATTACGATAATCTCAGTAGCGTTGTTGTTACTACCAATCAAATTTACAATGAATTTTCAAGTGGCGCTCAAGATGTAAGTGCATTGCGCGATTTCATTCGAATGTTTTATGAAAAAGCAACTATCCCTGCAGAACTACCTCGCTATGTTTTATTGATTGGTGATGGTTCATTTGATCCAAAATACAGAATTAGCAACAATACTAATTATATACCTTGCTATCAAAGTGATAATTCCATTTCACAATTAGTTTCGTATACATCCGACGATTTCTTTGCCATGCTTGATCCCAATGAAGGGCAGTTAATAGGTTCGGAGTTGGCGGATGTCGGTGTTGGAAGACTACCTGTTCGTTCGCTAGAGGAGACCAAGAATATGGTTAATAAAGTAATTACTTACTCGACACCCGGCTTAACGAATGATCAAAATTTATGTGCGGGATCCAATAGTAGTCGACTAGGTGATTGGAGAAATGCTTTATGTTTTATTGCAGACGATCAAGATCGTAATTTACATCAAAGACAAAGCGAACGAATTGCTGCCATTGTTCAACAAAACAAACCTGTATATAATGTAGATAAAATATATTCAGACTCTTATCAACAAATTTCTACACCCGGCGGACTACGTTATCCGGAAGTAAATGATGCAATTACTAAACGCGTTGAAAAAGGTGCTCTATTAATGAATTACACCGGGCATGGTGGTGAGTTAGGATGGGCGTCAGAAACCATATTAAACAATGACATGATTAATAAATGGCAGAACGTAAACAACATGCCTGCTTTCATTACAGCTACTTGTGAGTTTAGTCGATATGACGATCCATTGCGAACATCAGCAGGAGAATTTGTACTTCTCAACTCAACTGGTGGAGGAATTTGTTTGTTTACAACGGTACGTTTAGCATTTGCTATCGACAATGAACTTATCAATTCCGATATGATGGTACATTTGTTTCAACCTATCAATGGAGAGATGCCACGTGTAGGAGATATCATTCGACTTTCCAAGAGAGACAATCCATCCAATCGAAACGTTACCTTATTAGGCGACCCTGCATTACGACTAGCGTATCCCAAACATCTTATTACTACAGAATCCATTACTGAATCCTCTACCGGGATTGCTGTTGACACTATTTCAGCACTCAACAAAATTACAGTACAAGGAAAAATAACCGATATTTCAGGAAATGTACTGACCGGATTTAACGGAGTTGTGTATCCTACTGTTTATGATAAAACCAGTAAAATTTACAACCAGGTAAATGATGCTACGGGTGATGATATCAGTTTGCCTGACAGTTTCAATTTGAGAAAAAATATATTATACAAAGGAAAAGCAAGTGTTGTAAACGGTGTATTCAGTTGTTCTTTTATTGTCCCTAAAGACATCTCTGTACAATATGGAAAAGGCAGATTGAGTTATTATGCAAATGGTAATGGAGAAGATGCTCATGGATTAAACGAGAATTTTACTATTGGGGGAGTTTCCAGTAATGCGCTCAGCGATAATGACGGTCCTCAAATTAAACTGTACATGAACGACGAGAATTTTATTTACGGAAGCATAACCAATGCAGATCCTAACGTATACGCGATTCTCTTTGACTCCAGTGGAATCAACACTGTAGGAAATGGAATTGGACATGATATCACCGTTCAAATAGACGGGAAGCCGCAACAGTTATTTGTCCTCAACGATTTTTATGAATCGGATTTAGATTCTTATCAAAAAGGGAGAGTATTATTTCCATTAAATACTTTGTCGGAAGGAGTACATACTGTATTGTTCAAAGCTTGGGATATCAACAACAATTCTTCTGAATCTACAACTGAATTTGTTGTGAGTTCTTCGGCCGGCCTGGCTTTAGACCACGTACTCAATTACCCTAATCCCTTTACCACCCATACTCAATTCATGTTCGAGCACAACCGACCTTGTACAGGCATGGCTATTCAGGTTCATATATATACGGTAAGTGGTAAACTTGTAAAGACAATCGATGCTTATCAAGTTTGCGAAGGGTTTAGAAATGTTGCTATTTCTTGGGATGGAAAGGACGATTTTGGTGATCAACTGGCCAAAGGAGTATATGTGTATCGATTGATAATCAGAACGGCGGAAGGTGAAACTGCTCAAAAAACAGAAAAATTAGTTTTACTTAGGTAAGCCTCAAAACGAAACAAAATCCTTCTTCTTTTCGTTATATTTGCCATCGAACTTAACGAACGGTAGGCTTAATACACTGAATCTGAAAGGAGAAAAACAAAAACGATGAATAAATTTCTTAAAAAATCTAGCTTCATACCGGTATTTTTACTGTTATCAGTATTGAATGTATCTGGTCAAAACTCTAATTTATTAGGTCAGATCAACACCATTACAACGGCTGTACCTTTTTTATTGATTTCTCCAGATGCTCGTGCCGGCGGAATGGGTGATTTAGGAGTATCCTCTACTGCTGATGTTAATAGCATCCATTGGAATCCTGCAAAACTAGCTTTTGCAGAAAACAAAATGGCATTTGGTTTATCTTACACGCCATGGCTTAGAAATTTAGTGAACGATATGTTCATTAGCTATCTTTCATTTTATACAAAGTTGAAAGGTGAACAAGCTATTGGAGCTTCACTCCGCTACTTCTCCTTAGGAAATATTACGTTTACTGATCAAAATGGAAATACCATTCGTGATTTTAAACCCAATGAATTTGCATTTGACGTTGCCTACTCTCGTAAACTGAGTGAATATTTTTCAGGTGGTATTGCTTTACGCTTTGTACATTCCAACTTAACTGGTGGAACACAAGTAGAAGGACAGGATTCTAAAGCGGGTAACACAGCTGCTGCTGACGTTTCTGTATTTTTCCAAAAAGAAATTGAAGTAGGTGGAAAAGATGCGATTTTTACAAGCGGATTAAATATTTCTAATATTGGCGCAAAGATTTCTTACACGGAATCAGGCGTAAAAAACTTTATACCAACCAATCTTCGTATTGGTCCAGGTTTGAGATTAAAACTTAATGAGTACAATGATCTTGGATTCATGTTAGATTTTAACAAATTATTGGTACCTACTCCACCCATCTACACACAAGATACAGCCAATAGCGCTGACGATATTATTCTTTACGGACAAGATCCTGATGTAAGTGTTGCACAAGGTATCTTCCAATCTTTTAACGATGCTCCTGACGGTGGCAAAGAAGAGTTAAGAGAAGTGAATATTGCGTTTGGTATGGAATATTGGTACGACAAACAATTCGCTTTCCGTGCCGGTTATTTTAATGAGAACAAATTCAAGGGAAATAGAAAATACTTCACTTTAGGTGCTGGTTTACGTTACAATGTATTTGGAATTGATTTGGCTTATTTGATCCCAACCGATCAAAGAAATCCACTTGAAAACACATTGCATTTCACCATTACTTTTGATTTCAATGGTGATAAAGCCACCAAAGAAGAATCTGGAGAATAATTTCTCAGCCTAAGATACACTATGAAAATTAAAGTTGGATTCGGATTTGATGTCCACCAGCTGCAAGAAGGTCGCGACTTTTATATTGGTGGCGTAAAAATTCCACATTCAAAAGGTGCCTTAGGTCATTCGGATGCGGATGCACTTATACATGCGATTTGCGATGCGCTTTTAGGTGCTGCTGGATTAAAAGATATTGGTTTTTATTTTCCCGATACTTCCGCTGAATTTAAAGGCATCGACAGTAAAATTTTATTAGAGCGAGTTGTCGATTTAATTTCAGAGAAAGGATATACCATCGGAAACGTAGATGTCTCTCTCGTTTTAGAAAAACCAAAAATCAACCCTTACATTGATGAAATGATTAACACTCTAGCACCGATTTTAAAGGTGGAGTTGGACGATATCAGCATCAAGGCTACTACCAACGAGAAGATGGGTTACGTGGGCAGAGAGGAAGGGATCGCGGCATACGCAGTTTGCTTGATAAGTAAGATATAGCTTCGGGAGAAATTTTTTGGTTACGAATTACGAATCGATACGAATGTACGAATTACGAATACGCGGATACGCTAATTCGCGAATTGTAAGGACTAAAATTTTGCTTCGTATTTCTACTTTGGTTACGAATTACGAATCGATACGAATTTACGAATTACGAATACGCGGATTCGCTAATACTCGAATTGTATAGAGAATGATTTTGCTTCGCAGTTCTACACTGACGCGAAATGCGAATAAACACGAAAATGCGAAAGATGCGAAATACAATGACTAAAATTTTGCTTCGCAGTTCTACTAGGGTTACGAATTACGAATCGATACGAATTTACGAATTACGAATACGCGGATTCGCTAATACTCGAATTGCATAAATGAAGATTTTGCTTCGCAGTTCTACACTGACGCGAAAGTGCTTGCCCTGAGCGTAGCCGAAA
>JBJXGU010000321.1:0-3227 GCA_046160245.1 Bacteroidia bacterium | reverse complement strand
CATTAGCTTCGGAGACACGGGTGATAAAATCAAAGGAATACTAGGTGAAAAATTAGCTCTCGAAAATCTTGAAATCATTATTCATGAAACTCCATTTCGAAATCTAAATGACGATAATGATTATGTTTTTATTGTTAACAGCCATAATTCGCTGTTAGATTATCTATCAAAAAATACTTCAGTCGATCCACTGAACTTCAACGCTAACACAATCAGAGTATCCTTTAAGGATTTCAATGCGTTAAAAGCACATGACATCGTGAACAAGATTGATTCACTTTATTTAGCATATAGCAACGAACAAAATAACCTGACTAACAGACAAAAGATCGAATGGCTCAACAATGAACTTTCTCAAGTTGAGCTTAAAATGGAAGACTTCGAAAACTATTTCGAGAATTTCACTTTAGAAAACAAAAGTAGTAATGTGAACGATGATCTTCGCAAAACAATATATTTAATTAACAAGACAGATTCTCAGCGATACGAACTTAACAAGCGGATAGTTGAATTAAACTTACTTATGGATGGGAAAGGAACCGGTAATTATCAAATACCGGCATCGCAGCAAAAGTTTCTTCCAGACTATCTCAATAAGAAAATAGAACACCTCCAAAATAAAGTGCAAGAACGGAATAGACTGAGTTTGGCGTATAACGAAAATACGTTTGCCTATAAACAGAGCACTAATGAATTAACAGACCTCAAAAATCAAATATTTACGGAGCTTTCTGAGCTTAAGAATGAGTGGCTTAAAGTATATGTCGAACTAAATAGAAAGAAAGAAACTCTTGAGTTAGAATTTGCTTCTATGCCAGATAAAAATACAACCTTTTCAAAAAATCAGCGATTTTACAAATTATATGAAGAGTTCTACCTCTCGATGATGAAATCAAAAGCTGAATTTGAAATTGCACAGGCAGGCAGTACCCCAGACTTCAAAATCCTTTCATCTGCTACACTTCCATCGATACCCATATCCCCTAAAAAGATGATGATACTTGGAGTCGGTCTAGTCGCAGGGTTGGTTTTGAATTTCTTTTTTATTGGGTTGTTATATTTACTCAACAACCAAATAACAAGTCTCCAGGAATTAGAAAAGCATACTAAGTTGCCCGTGTTAGGTGTCATACCCCTAACTCACTCAATCGCAACTTCTCCCTTCCATGTTATTGACAACCCCAAGTCAATTTTAAGTGAAGCGATGAGAACTCTTCGTACCAACTTAGATTTTTTCTTAACAGGCAATGACAAGAAAGTTATTGCACTCTCATCAACCATTTCTGGTGAGGGGAAATCGTTTCTAGCGCTAAATCTGGGTGGCGTTCTTGCACTCTCTAGAAAAAAAGTGGTACTCCTTGATTTGGACATGAGAAAATCTAAAAACAATCTGCCATTTGAAAATAAGGATTCGAGTAGGGGCATTAGCACTATCCTCATCCAAAAGAATAAATGGAGTGAATGCCTAATAAAAACCACAATTGAAAATCTTGATTATCTTCCATCCGGACCTCAGCCACCCAATCCCGCTGAGTTGCTTGTTAGCCAAGAATTTGTAACCCTGCTGGAGGAGTTAAAGCAGCATTACGATTATATTGTGTTAGATACTCCTCCTATCGGACTTGTTACAGATGGTATCATGGCGATGAAGTGTGCTTCACTTTCGATCTATGTTTTAAGAGCCAATTACTCAAACAAAGATTACATCAATAATCTTCATCGCACAGTGGGTATCAATAAAATACACAACATGGCAATTGTTCTAAATGCAGTACCCATGTCTGGAAAAGCATATGGGTATTATGAAGAGCATGGCAAAAAGCGTACATGGTGGAAGAAATTAATAAAAGTGTAAGTGTTCTCCTTTCTTAAACGGCCTGCCAAACAAGACTTACCCAATATCAATATAGATGTTCACTCACATCTTTTGCCGGGTATTGATGATGGTGTCAAGACGTTGGAGGAATCATGGGAAATAATTAAGGTATTTGAAGACTTGGGGTACAGCAAACTGATTACCACTCCTCATGTCATGAATGATTTTTATCGTAACACCACACTTGGGATTCAACATACAAGAGATGAATTAATTGCTTTTCTGAAAGAAAAGAACACCTCTATTCAAATTGAAACTGCTGCAGAATATTATCTTGATGAATCACTTATCCAAGCAGTGGACAACCAAGAGAAATTGTTAACATTTGGGCAACAGTATTTACTCTTCGAAACAAATTTTCTTACAGAACCCTATCAACTAAAAGACTTCATTTTCAAAGCCACTACCCAGCGTTATAAACCAGTTTTTGCTCATCCCGAAAGATATGATTATCTCAATAAAAACTTTGAAAAACTAGAAGATTTACGTAACCGGGGGGTTCTATTTCAGTTGAACATACTCTCCTTAGTTGGGTTTTATTCACCTTCCATCCAAAAAATGGCCGAACAAATGATTGATAGAGGTTGGGTAGATTTTCTTGGTAGTGATTGCCACAACCAACATTATTCCAGCCTAATAGAAAAAGCACAACGAACTAAGTACTACAGAAAAGCTTTAAGTTTACCCTTACTAAATAATTGTCTTTAAAAAATGATTGCCATAACCGGGGCTAGCGGATTGCTGGGCAGCTTTATTGTATCAAAATTTAACTCACAAGGAGAGAAAGTAATTGGATTAACAAGACATAAGGATAAAGCAATCAAGTCCCATCAACATCAAAAAGCGATTGAGTGGAGAGAAGTAAATATACTTGATACAATTTCACTGACCGAGTCTCTCAAAGAAGTTCATACCGTAATTCATTCTGCAGCGTTAATCTCGTTTAATTCACGAAGAAGAAATGAAATTTTTGAGGCTAATGTTACAGGCACAAAAAACATTGTGGATTGCTGCCTTGCAGCTGGAGTGAAGAAGCTAATCCATATAAGTTCAGTGGCTGCACTAGGCAGACCTAAGGGGGTTAATACGATAAATGAAAATAGCTTATGGATGAATGACAAACTGAGCCCAGATTATGCGCTATCAAAATACCAAGCTGAGTTGGAAGTTTACAGAGGTCATGAAGAAGGTCTTCGGGTATCCATTATTAATCCATCAGTAATTCTGGCTCCATCTGATTGGAATTTTAGTAGTTCACAAATTTTCAAATACATTTGGAATGAAAACTCATTCTATCTTGGTGGGTTTGTAAATTATGTAGATGCAAGAGATGTGGCCAGTATCGCCTATG
>JBJXGU010000320.1:0-12718 GCA_046160245.1 Bacteroidia bacterium | reverse complement strand
AATCCGTCATCCACTCTACTAGCTTTTCATCTCCTTGAAAAGAATTTGATTTAATATTTTTTAGATGAACAGGTTGATTTGTTTTAATCGCTGCCATCACAAAGAAAAAAACAGCTGCAGACCAATCAGCAGGAATTGTAAAATCAGTAACTTGATACATTCCCTCAGCAACTTGCAAGCTATTTTCACTCTGAATAACATCTACACCATACTGCTTCATCAACTGAATGGTCATATCCACATAGGAAAAAGAAACGGGTTGGTCTTTCCACGAAATAATTAACCCATTAGGAAGGTACGGTGCAATCAACAACAATGCTGAAATAAATTGACTACTAATTGAAGAAGAAATTTCAATTTCATTTCCAGTCAGTGAACAGGCATTCAGTTTCAATGGAGGAAAACCCTCTTTTTCCAAATACTCAATCTTAGCACCCAAACTATTCAATGCCTCTACTAAAGGTTTTATAGGTCGTTCAATTAAACGAGGAGAACCCGTCAATATCGTTTCCTTTCCTTGCAAGCAACGTAAGGCCAATAAAAAACGGAAAGTAGTTCCGCCTGCCTTGCAATCCTCTACTTCACTTATATTCTCCAGTAAATTTTTTAGTACTTGCGTATCATCGGCCGCCGACCAATTCATCCCTCCGAATCCAAAGTTTCCCAATTCATGAATAAGCAATAAGCGATTGCTTACACTTTTAGAAGAAGGCAATTCAATTTTCGATTCAGTAAAAATTTCGGGAAATATAATTTTAGTATCCATCCTTGGTTACCTAAAACTTTGCAATGTAGATCGAATGAGTTCTTGAGGAACTTCCACATTCCACGAGCAGGAACCAATACTTGTGATCAAACTCATTTGAATAATGCCGTTCGCATTTTTCTTATCGTATTGCATCCATTCAAGCAAATCATCATCTGCATAAGAATCGATATTTACTTTTGTCAAATGCTTTTCCAATACTTCTCGACACTTAACATTAATGGATGTATCCAATCCACCTAACTTAAACATAATCTCATTCTCGATAATCATTCCCATGGCGATAGCTTCCCCATGAGATAGCGGCGTGGCATCTGTTTTTAGGCTAGCACTTTCGATAGCATGTCCAACAGTATGACCAAAATTCAAAACTTTTCTAAATCCATCTTCAAAAGGATCATCCTCCACTACTTTTAATTTCACGGCTTGAATTGAATGCATCTGTGAAGTAAAATTTTCTCTTGTACATCCATCTACAGAAAGCATATTAAACAAACTTGCATCACCGATCAATGCATGCTTAAAAACTTCGGCGCAACCATTCTTCCATTCTGCATCAGGCAATGTATTTACGAAAACAGGATCACAAACGGTGGCAATTGGGAATGCAAAAGAGCCAATGCGATTTTTATGATGATTCAAATCAATTCCATTCTTCCCTCCTAACCCTGCATCCACCATTCCCATTACCGAAGTTGGAATATTCACGAATGAAATTCCGCGCAAATACGTAGCCGCTACGAATCCACCTACATCACACACTACTCCTCCACCCAAGTTGATCAGCAAATCATTTCTGCCCATCTTCATTGCTGTCATTTTTTGCCAGATGGATTCACAAACAGAAATTGATTTTGAAGATTCACCTGATTCCATCTCAAAAAATTCAAAAGGGATAGATGAAGGCAATCGTTTTATAAGAATTGGCATGCAATGCTCTAAAGTATTACGGTCACAAAGAATCAGGATTTTAGAAAAATCATTGGACGCATGGAGCAACTCTTCAAAAAGAGACAACGCATTTTCTCCCGAAAAAACCGGATAACCTTGTTGCATAAAACTGAACTCATTACTCATGGTATAACTAATTAATTAAATTGTAAAACAATTCATCTACCTTTTCAATCCTTCCAAAGAAAAGCGGAATTTTAAGAACTATACAAGGCAGAATATTCCGATGCAAATTTAGGCATTGAAATCCAACATTATAGGATTCAAATAATTTTATTTTTTTAATAAGTATCATCTTTTTCAAATTGGGCTTCTTACTATCTTTGAGCGTGATCAAGGACCGACCCAGCAAGATAAATTTCGACAACTTAGAGCATTCCTTCGGTTTTCGAACTGACTATGAGATAAAGCGAGCATATTGGTTATTCAAGGCCATCAGTTATCCCTCAGTTGTTAAAATTGGAAGTTGGGCGACAGAGAATGCATTAAAATTTCATTTACCGATTAAAGGAATCATTCGAAAAACCATCTTCAAACATTTTTGTGGTGGAGAAGACATCAACGACTGTTCAAAAACCATTGCGCGATTAGGTGAATTAGGAGTTGGCTCCATCTTAGACTATTCGGTTGAGGGAAAGGAAGACGAGGTAGAATTCGACCATAGTTGCTCCGAAATTGTAGCTACTGTGCAGCGAGCGCAACACGATAAAAACATACCGTTTAGTGTTTTCAAAGTAACTGGACTTGCGCGATTCTCCTTATTAGAAAAAGTAAGTTTTGGAGAAGTATTAAGCTCAGAGGAAGCTGCAGAATTTTCCAGAGTAAAAGATCGCGTTCGAAAAATTTGTGAAGAGGGATTTAAGCTTCATGTATCTGTTTTTATTGACGCTGAAGAATCATGGATTCAGCCAGCCATTGATGGATTAGCAGAAGGAATGATGGAAAAATTCAATACCACTGAATTTATTGTTTACAATACACTCCAACTTTACCGCCACGACCGATTATCCTTTTTAAAAGATGCCTATCAACGAGCTCGTACTGGAAATTATTTATTAGGATTAAAATTGGTTCGTGGAGCCTACATGGAAAAAGAGCGAGAACGAGCCATTAAACTTCATTATCCATCACCAATTCAAGCACAAAAATCGGATTGCGATCGAGACTACGATGAAGCATTACGTTTTTGTTTGGAGCACATTCAGCATATTGCCATTTGTGCAGGTACACATAATGAACAAAGTAGTTTATTATTGACCGAACTCATGAATAATTATTCAATTGCTCCAAATGATCATCGTATTTATTTTTCACAATTATTAGGAATGAGTGATCATATCAGTTTCAATTTAGCGCATGCAGGTTATAATGTTGCTAAATATGTTCCTTATGGACCGGTAGCTGATGTTCTCCCTTATTTAACGAGGAGAGCACAAGAAAACACCTCGATAGCAGGGCAAACCAGTAGGGAACTTTCTTTATTAACGGCTGAGCAAAATCGACGAAAAAAGCTTAGTAAATAATGACTTTTTAGGGGATTTTAAATTCACGATTGGCATAAATGATTCAAAATTTTACCACAGAGGCACGGAGGATACACGGAGAAACACGGAGAGATTTTTTTAACTTTTAAGTTCATCGGATATTAGAGTTATTTCATAAAAAATTACTTTTCCGAACATGAATAATCGCTTATAATGCCTTTTTAGGGAATTTTAAATTCTCGCTTTGAGAAATAATCCAAAGTTTAACCCTACCTGCTTTGCTCAGCTGAAGCTACAGCAAAAGCGATGCGGCAGGCAGGCACGGAGGCACGGAGAAAGCACGGAGAATCACTGAGAGATTTTTTAACTTTTAAGTTCATCGGATATTAGAGTTATTTCATAAAAAATTACTTTTCCGAACATGAATAATCGCTTATAATGCCTTTTTAGGGAATTTTAATTTCTTACTTCGAAAAATAATTCAATTTTTAACCACAGAGGCACGGAGAAGGCACGGAGAAACACTGAGAGATTTTTTAACTAATAAATATACAGCTTCGAGCACATCCTACGCAATACTGGATGTCTTTGTAGATTGATAAAAAACAATGTATTTGGTCTGCTAGATTCATGTTGCAACAGGTTTTACTAGTATAAATCAAGAGAATCTTAATTACGTCCAATATTTTTAAAAATATGACTATTATCAGTGGAAGATAATTCTTTATATTTGAAGGAAATTACACTAGCCCAAAACCAAACCAAACACCTATATGAAAAAGTATTTATTTCGAATTACCTTATTGACCTTAATGGTCATATCGCCTGCTCTCTACGCTCAGAATTGGGTGGAAATGATGAAGAATCCGGAAGTTAACTTCTACGATGTTCAAAAGGCTTTCAACAAATATTATGTAAAGAAAGAGCGTCAAGTGGAGCGCATGAAGAAGCGCCAATCTAAAAAAGCCGGTGAAGGTGTACATCAAGAAGAAATTGAAGTACCTGGTTTTGCACAATATAAACGTTGGGAGTGGTTTATGCTTCCGCGTATTGGAGCAAAAGGAGAGCGATTTGATCCTTCTTTGGCCTACCGTGAAAATCAAAAGTACAAAGATCAGATGGGTACGGCTAATGCAGGAAACTGGACATTGATTGGTCCAACCGCTACCATTCCGATTGGCGGAGGTGCTGGACGATTAAATTTTGTTCGAATTCATCCCAATGATCCCAACACTCTTTTTGTGGGATCACCAGCAGGAGGATTATGGAAATCTACTGATGGAGGAGCAACTTGGGCAACCAATACCGATCGCATTAGTCAGGTAATTGGGTGTACAGATTTAGCCATTGATCCTTCCAATTCTGACATCATGTATTTAGCAACCGGTGATGGTGATGGTGGTGATACGTATACCATCGGAATTTTAAAAACGACAGATGGTGGTATTACTTGGAACACTACCGGATTGTCTTATTTCATGGCTAATACTCGTCAAATAAGCAGAATTTTATTAGACCCAACAAATTCAAATACGTTACTTGTAGCCTCTTCGGCAGGAATTTTTAGGAGTACCGATGGAGGTGCAACCTTTACCAATACACAAACAGGTTCTTTTAAAGACATGGAATTTAAACCGAGCGACCCCAACACGGTATATACTTGCGGTTCTGAAGTTTATCGTTCAACCAATAATGGACAAAACTGGACCAAAATTACAAGCGGACTTCCAGCAATTGCGAACGTAAGTAGACTATCGCTCGCTGTTACTCCTAACGATAATAACTACGTTTATATTTTGGCAGCTACAGCGGCTCCAGATTATGGATTCGAAGGAATCTATAAATCAACAAATGGTGGTACATCCTATTCAAAAGTAGCTACCTCTTCACCATCCAATATTTTAGGATGGAATTCAAACGGAGGAGATGCTGGAGGGCAAGGTTGGTATGATTTAACCATTGCGGTTTCCCCTACCAACAAAGATGAAATCACTACTGGTGGTGTAAATGTTTGGCGTTCTACCAATGGAGGAACTAGTTTCGCTTTAAATGGTCATTGGACCGGATCAGGAGCACCCTATACTCATGCTGATAACCATGATCTCGTTTATGCAAATGGCACTACCGCTTATCTTGCAAATGATGGAGGATTATTTAAAACTACGAACAACGGAGCTACCTGGACCGACTTAAGCAATGGTTTACAAATTGCACAGATGTATGGTTTTGGACAATCTACTACCAATGCTAACTTAATAATTCAAGGATGGCAAGACAATGGCACCAACCGTTATCTAAACGGCACATGGCAAGAGGTGATGGGTGGTGATGGTATGTTAGCTTTTATTGATTGGAACAACGATCAAAACATGTGGGGTTCACAATATGAAGGATCACTAAACAGATCAACCAACGGCGGTGCTAGTTGGAGCGGCGCTACTGCAGGAATCAATGAAGTGGGTGCATGGGTTACCCCTTGGAGTCAAGATCCAGTAACTTCAGGAACTATTTACGCTGGATTTATTAATATGTGGAAGAGTACTAATGGTGGTTCTTCCTGGACTAAAATCAGTAATTTGGGTGGATCTACTACGATGACTACTTTTTCAGTTTCACCTGCAAACAATCAAATTATTTGGGCTGCCAAACCGGGTTCATTTTATTTAACTACGAATGGCGGAACGAACTGGACTACTATTTCTAATGTTCCATCCGGAACGATTACTTCGATTGCATGTAGCAATACTGATGCAAACAAAGCATGGATTACTTACTCCGGATTCAATAATAGCAATAAAGTTTTTCAAACTAATGATCAGGGTGCAACATGGATAAACCTTTCAGGATCTATTCCAAATATTCCTATTAATTGTATTGTTTATGAAAATGGATCAAACGACGGTGTATACATAGGAACAGACGTTGGAGCATTTTTTAAGGATGCATCGCTCAGCGTTTGGCAACCATTCAATAATGGACTACCGAATGTAATCGTTTCTGAATTGCATATTCAGTATGCAGCCGGAAAAATTCGCGCTTCTACTTATGGAAGAGGAATGTGGGAATCGGATTTATATGTACCTGGTTCTTATCCTCCACTTAGTGCATTTGGTGCATCGGCAAATATTTCATGTCCGGGTGCTGCAATACAATTCAATGATTTTTCTGCAGGACAACCCACTAGTTGGGACTGGAGTTTCCCAGGAGGAAATCCAAGTACATCTACGCAACAAAATCCTATGGTAACTTATAATGTTGCGGGAATATATCCAGTTACCTTAATTACAACCAATGCAAATGGAACTGACACTAAGCAAGTAAATAATTACATTAACATTGCTTCGAGTACACAACCTGACCCAAGCACAAGTGGCGATGTACGTTGTGGAGCCGGACAAGTTAATCTTTCAGCGAGTGGATCGGGAACTGGAACATTACGTTGGTGGGATGCTGCAGGCGGAGGAAACCTATTAGCTACCGGCACCAACTATTCACCGAACATAACAGGAACAACTACTTATTATGTAGACGAAGAATTACCACTTGGAATCGTTGATTACACTGGTGAATCGGTAAACAATATTGGTGCGGGAGCAATGTTTACTGCTAACGATATTCGTGGACTTTACTTTGATGTATTATCACCCGTGATTTTACAATCCGTTGAAGTTTATTCCGGTTCAGCGGGTAATAGAACCATAGAAATCATCGATGCGCAAGGTAATACCTATGCAGACACCACTATTTTTATTCCTGCAAGTCCGACCACTACGACTACTGTCAATGTTAATTTCACTCTTTATCCTGGAAATAATTACTTTATCAAGTGTAGAGGTCTAGTGGATCTTTATAGAAACTCCGCAGGAGCTGTTTATCCTTATCTAAGTTCAGCAGTTAATATAACAGGAAGCAATGCGGGATCACCGGGTTATTATTATTTCTTCTACTTCTGGACATTCCAAGAGATTGCTTGTAATACGGGAAGAACTGCTTGTGTGGCATTAGACACTTGTGCAGTGATTGGAATTGAAGATGTATTTAGCAATAACACCTTAGACATCTTCCCAAATCCAAATGATGGTAAATTCAATTTATCTTTCGATGCGAAAGTTCAAGCGGATTATATGGTTACGATCACCAATACATTAGGTAAAAAAGTATTTGAATATCCATTGAACTCTTTCGCAGGTGAGCATAAAAGAGCAATCGATTTGAGTCATTTGAGCAAGGGTCTATACTTAATCAATATTTCTTCAGGAGATAAACAGATCACTCGAAAGTTGAATTTACAGTAAACAATTTCATTTAGTAAAAATAGAAGAGCCTCTGTCTAGCGACGGAGGCTTTTTATATTTAAACAAACATCATACTATTACTCTATGTAAATCTTGGTGCGCTCAGTAATAAAGGTTAGTTTGTTTTGAGTAAATGAATTCTAGAGGAAAACAATGAACTATTAATTCAATCTATGATAAAGCTGAAAGTCTAATTAGAGTTCATTCTTTACCACAAAGTTCACAGAGATTTACACAAAGCACACAGAGGTTATAAGCAGAACAAAAAGGCATAAATAAATAAGTAAGCAATTTCTCCGTGTTCCTCTGTGTAAATCTTGGTGCTCTCTGTGGTAAAGGTTAATTTGTTTTGGTCAAATGAATTTTATAGGAAAACAATGAATTAATAATTCAATCCATGATTAAATTGAAAGTTAGAGTTTATCATTTAACACAGAGTTTACGAGGGTTTTCACAATGAACTCATTGGAAATTTCATGTTTACGAGTTGCACAATTTTACTCTTTATACACCATCTCTGAAACACCTTGCAGAAGCATGGGTTTAGAGGTTCCATTGTATTGGAGAATGAGCGGATGTGTAGCCGGAGAAATGATTCTGGTTTCCATTAGCTTTACGTAATTGAAAGAGATAGGCAACACAATGAATCGATATTGATGATGGTTTAGTTTATTGGATTCAATAAATTCAACCTTTTCCTTTTGTGGAAGATCTAGCATGTAACGTTCCTGAGGCTTCACTTTCGACTGCGCATAATAGTCAATAGCCACCATTTGCTTAAGGTGCGCATGCTGACTGTAATTCAACTCAACAAATTCAAATAGCATATCATAAATATCATACAATGTATGTTGATGGAAATCACGATGACTTTTAAAATATTCGCCGAGTCCGAGTAGGAAATCAAAAATACTATATTGATAAGAAATGTATTTCAACGTTAACACCGCACGTTTCTTATTCCAATAAATTTCCAAGGCTTCTTCTAACAGTGTGATTCGATAAAGCTCCTCTTTACTTAGATATTTGCTTTGAATCATCTGATAAGGAGGCATGGGATCAAAAACATAGTCGTGTTGTTGATGTTTATTTCTGAGTGGTGTTCCGCGCAAAAACTTTAAGAATCCCAATTGCAATTCAGGAGGGTGAAGCTTAAATACTTCTTCAATACTCATCTTAATATCTGCCCATTCATCGAGTGGTAATCCGACGATGAGATCGAGGTGCATCTCAATTTTATTTTCGAGTTGTTTGATCACTCCACTTGTCTTATCAAAATTTTGCTTCCTGCTCACTTGCAAATTGGCTTTTTGATTTACGGTTTGAATTCCAATTTCAAATCGGAATAAACCTTTAGGAATGTATTTTTGAATAAAGGCAACAATATCAGGATGTACAATATCTGCTGTAATTTCAAATTGAAACACATTTCCAGGACGATGATGATCGAGAATAAATTGAAAAATATCAATCGCAAAATCTTTCTTCACATTAAAAGTACGATCGAGGAATTTGATGGTTCTCCCTCGTTCCATTAAATACAATAGATTTGCTTTGATATCCTCAATGGGTAAATACCGAACTTTATTATCGAGGCTTGCTAAACAAAATTCGCATTTATACGGGCAGCCTCTTGACGTTTCTACATAACATACTTTGTTATATAATTGGCTTGCATCATCATTTTCATACGGATTGATTCCTCTATAATCCTCCAAATTAAAAGTTAAATCCTTTGGAAACATTTTTACTTCACCTTCCGATTTGTGTACGAGATTCGGTACTTGATCCATGTTAGGATAATGATCAAGGAATAATGAAAACGGAATTTCTCCTTCACCCACGATGATGTAATCTACCTCATCCTTTGCAATGAAATCATCGTACTCATAACTTACTTCTGGCCCACCCAATAAAATTTTTATATCGGGATTCAATTGCTTCAAGAGCCGAGCTACTGCTAATGTGGGAGTAATGTTCCAGATATAACAACTGAATGCGATGACATCATAGTCCTTGCATGCATTCGCAATATCGTCTGGTTTTTCCTTGATGGTAAACTCTTTCCAGTCGAGGCCTTCACGATGCTTATTTAAAGAATACAAAAGTCGTATCGCCAAATTCAGGTGAATATACTTTGCATTGAGAGTAGTAAGGAGGACTTTCATGAATGATTACTAAGCGACTCCATCCATAAAATGAATAAGAAGTATTGTTGAGTTCGATTTGGTCAAAGGTACTTCAATAAAGAATCATACGAAAGCAAAATCATAGGCAAGAAAAGTCGAAAACTTGAGATTAAGTTAATTAACGCTAAAATTTCATCAAGAAAATAGCGCCCCCCTTTTCAGAAGAGCGCCGGGCATAACCTGCTAGGGTTGATTATCGAGTGATACCGTAGCTAAGCTCGGCTGTAAATTTTTGATCGATGGCACCGATACGTTGTGCGGCAGCTTGCGTTATTTTGATGATAGCTGCATTATTGTCGCCCGTGTCGGGTAAAGTACCTACCACTTTTACAAACACAGAGTTATTATTCATTCGGTTGGTTACTTTGATGATGGAACCCACCGGAGCGGTACGGTGCAAAGCATAAAATTTATTCTGATTCAAATCTCCCTCTACCAACCATGTTGCGACACCAATCTCCGTCACTTTTTCTACCTCTACTCCACTCTTTGGATCCTTTTCGATCACGCTTGTACGTGAGGTTCCTGGATTATTATACACTTTAGGAAGTTCGGTAGTATCCGTTGATTTGTTTTCAATTGCTTTCGTTGTTTCGACAATCACCGGAGTTGTCACCACCTCTTTAGGGGATTCCTTCACTACTTCTTTTGGGGATTCTTTAACTACTTCTTTTGGAGCTGGTGTTGGCTCTTGTTTGAGGGTATTATCTGTAGTAGAATTTTCCTTTACCGCTTTAATTTCAGTAGATGCTTTTACGATTTCCTGATGTACTGGAATTACCGATTTAGAAAGCGCATTTACTTTTAATTTTTGTCCGACAGCCACTGCGTTTGAAGTCAATCCATTTATTTTTTTCACATCATCAACTGACATACCATACATTTTTGAAATCGCATAAAGAGTTTCTCCTTTTTGAACCGTATGCGATTGCTTTGAAATTCCATCTGTAGATGGACTAGAAGGCGTTGTTGATTTAACTTTAGGTGACTCCTGTTTCTCCGCTGCGCTCTTTGTTGGAGATGGAGTTGAAGAAGGAGATGGAGTTGTTACAGAAACCGGAATATTAATCACTTCACCAATCTTCAAATTAACTGATTTGGGATTGGCGGCTTGTATTTCAGCAACTGGAACATGATACTGTCGAGACAAACTCGAATACGTTTCCTTTGGACTTATTTTGTGCAACAAAAATTTCTTTCCGTTGATCCACCGTGTCAACAAAGAATCAGGATTATTGGCTTGCACCTGCCCTCCCATTATGATCAATAACAATATTAAAATCCTCATCTTCACTTTGTTTAGACCTATCAGCTTTTCATTCATATATTTACACAAGTATACCATTAAGCCCTCAGCATGACTCCCTATTCTCATTTCTCTTTTCAACACTTTAATTAACACGATGAAAACATCTAACTATTTCATTCTCGCACTTATAACGTTACTCCTTGGAATCAACGTATATGGAGTTTTAGGATCTGGTGATTCAAAGAAACAATCTATTGTATATCAAATAGATATAAAGGAAGAAATTAGTCCAGGAATAGCCAGACAGGTTTCCAAAGCCCTCACCGATGCTAAAGCCCAGCAAGCTGATCTGGTGATGGTAAGGATGAATACCTACGGCGGATTATTGGATGCGGCCGATAGTATTCGAACTTTATTTTTGAACAGTAAAATTCCGGTAATCGTCTTCATCGACAACAATGCAGCGTCGGCGGGAGCACTCATCTCCATCGCTTGTGAAAAAATTTATATGCGTAAAGGGGCGAGCATTGGAGCGGCCACAGTCGTAACTGAAAATGCCGAAGCATTGCCTGATAAATACCAAAGTTACATGCGTAGTATGATGCGTTCTACGGCAGAAGCACGTGGGCGCGATCCAAGAATTGCTGAAGCGATGGTGGATCCGCGGATTGCTATTGAAGGCGTGAATGATTCGGGCAAAGTACTAACGCTTACCAGTACCGAAGCTTTAAAATTAAATTATTGCAATGGCATTGCCGAGAGTGAAGAAGAAGCATTGGCCTTAGCTGGAATCACGAACTATAAAACCATTTTATTTACACCCACACTCGTTGATCGTGCGATTGGTTGGTTAATGCATCCTGCTATTTCAGGAGTATTAATTTTATTAATGTTGGGTGGATTATATTTCGAGTTACAACAACCTGGAATTGGTTTTCCATTAATCATTGCGGTGTTAGCTGCTGTCATGTATTTTGCACCGCTTTATTTAGATGGGTTAGCCGCGAACTGGGAAATTTTAGTTTCAATTATTGGTATCCTTCTCATTGCTGCAGAGATCTTTGTTATTCCCGGATTTGGCGTAGCAGGTATTTCAGGATTAGTACTTCTTCTCTTTGGATTGACGAGTAGTTTACTTCGAAATGATGGTCTAGATTTTAGTGGTGTAAGTTCAATCGCTTTCTCTACCTCCATTGCTACCGTACTTTTAGGTATGGCGGGAGCGTTAGTATTGTTTCTTTTCTCGAGTAAATTATTAGCAAGCAGTCCGATGTTTAAGAAAATGGTTTTAGCTACTGAACTATCATCCGGAACTGGATATTCATCCGCGATCAGTCTTCCTGTTGTTGGATCTCTAGGAAAAACTTCGTCGCTACTTCGCCCATCCGGAAAAGTAATTATAAACGATCATATTTATACAGCAAGCTGTGAAAGTGGATTTGTGGAGATGGATGTTGAAGTGGAAGTAGTAAATATCCTTGGAGGAAATTTAATTGTTCGACCTGTATAACCCATCAACCACCATCATTACTCTTTTGCGCGAATGAAATACAATCCTAAAAAAGTAATAAATCCATTGACCAATAAAAGTTCGTAGCCAAACTTAAATCCATTTAATAAGAGTGGAGCATTTTCGGCGAGGATCCACGATAAGCATGGAGCCAACAAACATATTACAGGAACTAATTTTTCTTTCAGCTTTGATTTCATCAACACACCAAAAGCAAATAATCCAAGGAGTGGTCCGTAGGTATAGCCTGCTAGTTTTAAGATGAGATCAATGA
>JBJXGU010000319.1:0-11761 GCA_046160245.1 Bacteroidia bacterium | reverse complement strand
CTTAGTTCTTTAGTTGGTGCAGGTGCTGCAACAATTACAGTTGCTCAAGTTAATAATGGTTCGTCAGATAATTGTGGAATTAAATCTGTAAAAATTGGAGCATTAAAATTAGACGAATTAACGTTTACTTGTTCTAATGTAGGTGCAAATACAGTTCTTTTAACGGTTACTGATAACAGTGACAATGTTTCAACTGCCAACGCAATTGTAACTGTTGTTGATGATGTTTTACCAGTTATTGCTCCAGTTACTGCAATAGCAGTTAATAATACTACTGGAAAATGTGGTGCTGATTTAGCAGTTACACCTTCAGCTACTGCTACAGATAATTGTACTGTTGGAACTCCAATAGGAACACGTTCAGATGCTAGAGCATTGAGTGCTACTTATCCTTTGGGTAGAACAACAATTACATGGAATGTAACAGATGCTAATGGAAACAGAGCGTTGTCAGTTATTCAGACAGTTGATGTTACCGATGCTCAAGTACCAGTAATTACAACAAATGGTAATAAAACTGCAAATGCTGTATTAGGTGCTTGTAGTGCTGATGTTGCTGTTTCTGCTACCGCTACTGATAATTGTGGTGTAGGTGCTCCAACTGGAGTTCGTTCGTTTAATGGTGCCCCTGATGGTTTACGTCTTACAGATGCTTATCCAGTAGGTACAACTACCATTACTTGGAATGTAACGGATGTTAATGGTAATCCTGCAGCTCCAGTTACTCAAACTGTTACTGTTATAGATACTCAAAGACCAGTTATAACTGCAAACGGAAATAAAAATTTCGTTAGTGATTTTGGTCAATGTAGCGCTGTTGTTGCTGTTTCTGCAACAGCTACGGATAATTGTACATTAGCTAATTCACCAATTGGAGTTCGTTTCTTTAATGGTTCACTTACTTCTGATGGGTTGCCTGTTACTGCGCCTTATGCTGTAGGAACAACAATCATTAGATGGAATGTGTCTGATAATGCCGCTATTCCAAACGCTGCTCTAGAAGTTGTTCAAACGGTTGTGGTAAGAGATCTTCAAATTCCTGTAATCAATGCAACGGTTGTTAGTATTGATGCTAATACTGATGCTAACGCTTGTGGTGCTACTGTTACAGTAACTCCTCCAACTGCTACTGATAATTGTTCTGTTACTGCACCAGTGGTAGGAACAAGAAGTGATAATTTACCTTTAACTGCTCTTTATCCTATTGGTTCAACAACAATTACTTGGAGAGTAAGCGATATATATGGTAATGTTGCAGTACCAACTACAACAACTGTAAAAGTTAAAGACATGGTATTACCAACTGTTAGAACTAAAAACATAACAGTTCAATTGAATGTTGGCGGTTTTGCCACTATCGTTGCTGCTCAGGTTAATGACGGTTCTACTGATAACTGTGCTATAGCTTCATATAGCTTAGACAAAGTAAGTTTTAATTGTTCTAATGTTGGTCCAAATCCTGTTACTTTGACAGTAATTGATATTCATGGTAATGTTAACTCATTATCAGCAATTGTAACGATTAGTGAGCCTGTTAAACCAATTGCTCGTGCACTTACTTCAGTTACTCTTCAACTTAATAGTTTAGGGAATGCTAGTGTTGTTCCAGCTGATTTGAATAATGGTTCAACTGATAATTGTGCAATTTTTTCTTATGCTTTAGATAAATCAACTTTTAATTGTTCAGATGTAGGTAAAACAAATGTTGTGAACCTAACTGCTACAGATACTAGTGGCAACGTTTCAGATCCTGTTCAAGTAACTGTTATTGTTCAAGATAAACTGGCTCCAGTTGTAGTTACTCAAGCTTACACAGCGATATTGAATTCTTTTGGAACAGTTACTATTACTGCTGCAAATGTTAACAACGGATCAAACGATAATTGTACATCTACAGCTCAATTGACTTATTCAATTAGTAAAGATACCTTTACTTGTGATAATGTCGGTGAGAATGTAATAACTCTTACAGTTACTGATAGAAATAATAATTCAAGTCAAGCTTTTGTAAAAGTAAATGTTGTTGATAACATTGCTCCAATCGTTGTAACCAAACCTATTTCTCTTGTACTTGATGGTGATTCAGTTTCTATCGATCCCGAGGATGTGTTTGTTAGTGCAACTGATGCTTGTGGTGTGGATGTTCATTCTTATGAAGTAATACCTAATACTTTTGACATCGATGATGTATTGGCTGGTTCTGTAGAAGTTACAGTATATGCTACTGATGTTAACGGTAACGTTGGTTCAGCAACTGCATTAGTAACATTCCCAGTTGATCCTACTGATGTTGTAGAAGCAATTACACCGAATGGCGATGGTATTAATGATACTTGGGTTGTTTCAAATATTACAAATCACCCTAATTCTGTAGTAAGAGTATATAACCGTTGGGGTTCACAAGTTTTTTCTGCAAAAAACTATCAAAATGATTGGGATGGTAAAGTAAATGGAAGTGATGCTACTCTTCCTGATGGTCATGCTTATTTCTATCAAGTTGACATTGATGGAGATGGTAAAGTCGATTCTCAAGGATGGTTATACATAACTCGTCAGAAATAACAAACATAAACTCTAAATAGAAAAAAATGAAAATTATTAAAAACATATTGGCAGGAGCATTACTACTTTTTAGTAGTGCCCTTTTCTCTCAACAGGATCCACTTTTTAGTATGTACAGAAATCACATGAATATGCTAAATCCTGCTTATGCGGGTGTAGATGGTGAAACAACTGTTGCTGCTTCTGTACGTAGACAATGGACCGGAATTGGCGAAGGACCTTCAACTCAAGCAGCGTCTTTTGGAACATCTACAGGAAAAAATCTTGGATATGGAGTTTCATTAGTGCATGATAACACTGGTGGTGATATATTGAAGCATACTTCTGTAGGAATTGACTTTTCTTATAAAGTTAAAGTTGACTCTGGATTGGATTTATACTTAGGATTAAAAGCAGGAGGTAGTTTCTTTAATGCTGATTTTTCAAGATTATTCATTCCTGAATACGATCCTAGTTTGATTTCATCTACTACATTCAATCCTAATGTTGGTGTGGGTGCTTTGTTAAAGAATAAAAAATTCTTTATGTCGGTATCTATTCCAAGATTGTTGAATTCTGAGAATGGTAGAAATATTGAAAACTTTACTAATATTCCAGTTAACCGTCCTCACGTTTATTGGAGTACTGGTTATGATATTAATTTGAATCAACAAGGTTCTCTAGTTTTGAAACCTTCGTTCTTATTACGTTATGTGAATGGTGCTCCAGCTACATTAGATTTTAATACGATGCTACAAATTCAAGACTATCTTGAAGTTGGTGGTATGTATAGAACAACGGATGCTTATGCAGGAATTGTAAACGTAATATTAAGTAAAAGATTTACTGTAGGTTTCGCTTACGAATCTCAAATAACTACTGTTAATCAACTTAGAGGTGCTGGAAATACTAATGAATTATTAGTTAAATTCAAATTCTAATTTGATTTTGAAGTATTTTTTAAAAAGGCTGTCTTTCGAGACAGCCTTTTTTATTTGAATGAATTGTTGATAATTGATATTCTTAGTTTTTAAACTCTCATCTCTATTTTGAATTACTTATATTTGCCAATGTATTTTATTGACACTTTGAATTGTTATAAAGCTTTTCAAATTATAGTAAAAAGACAGATTAAGAAAACCATAATTTATAATTTCAAAAATGATTAACATTGTTTTATTCGGCAAACCCGGAGCTGGAAAAGGAACTCAAGCAGAGTTTTTAAAAGAAAAGTATAACTTGACACATCTTTCTACAGGTGATATTTTTAGATACAATATAAAAAATCAAACAGAACTAGGTCAATTAGCTAAAACCTATATGGATAAGGGGGATTTGGTTCCAGATGAAGTAACTATAAAAATGCTTCAAAGTGAAGTTGATAATAATCCAAATTCGGCTGGTTTTTTGTTTGATGGTTTTCCCCGAACTATAGCTCAAGCAAAAGCTTTAGATTCTTTTTTAGAGTCAAAAAATGAAATTATTACAGCAACTGTTGCGCTAGAAGCTGACGACGAAATATTGATTCAACGTTTATTAGAAAGAGGTAAAACAAGTGGTCGTGTAGATGACCAAGACGAAGAAAAAATAAGAAATCGCTATCAAGAGTATAATGAGAAAACTGCTCCTTTGATGCAATATTATACGCAACAAAATAAGTTCTATTCTGTTGATGGAATTGGAACTATTGCTGAAATAACAATTCGATTGAGTTCGGTGATTGAAAAACTTTAGTCAAGAGTATGGTAGTTTATGAGTTGTCAAAATTGAATTCATAATTCCATCATCTTTTAACTTTTAATATATAAATGGAAATTTTAATAATACTTTTTTTGATCATATTGAATGGCGTTTTTTCTATGTCTGAAATTGCTTTGATTTCGGCACGAAAAAACAGATTAGAATCTGCCGCAAAAAAGGGAAACAAAAATGCTCAAATCGCTTTAGATTTAGCTAATTCCCCTAATAAATTTTTATCAACAGTACAAATCGGAATTACACTTATTGGTATTCTTACGGGTATATATTCTGGAGATAAAATTACTCAGGATGTACAAAATTTTGTAATGGGTTTTGAAGTGTTAAGACCTTTTGCTACTTCGCTTACAGTTGTGATTGTTGTGGTTGTTTTGACTTTTTTCTCTTTGGTTTTAGGAGAATTATTACCCAAAAGAATAGGTTTAAATCATCCAGAATCTATCGCCAAAGCTGTTGCGTTGCCGATGAAAATTATTTCGATAATTACAGCACCTTTTATTTGGTTGTTAACCACTTCTACTGAATTTTTACTAGATATTTTGCAAATAAAACCTACAGCTGACGGTAAAGTAACCGAAGAAGAGATAAAAGCAATTATAAAAGAAGGTACAGAGGGTGGTGAAGTACAAGAAATCGAACAAGATATTGTGGAGCGTGTTTTTCATATTGGTGATAGAAAAATAAATTCATTAATGACTCACAGAAAATCGGTGGTTTTCTTGCCTTTGCATTCAGATAAAAATCAGGTTAAGGAATCGATGCTAAAGGAATTGCACTCTATTTATCCTGTTTATGGCGACAATTACGATGACATTGTAGGGGTTGTTAATCTGAAAAGTATTTTTGCCAATATTGACGCACCCGATTTTAATCTTCCAACTATTTTAACCGAAGCTCCATTTATGATGGAACAAACTACAGCTTATAAGGCTTTAGAAGAGTTTAAAAAAACAGGAATTCATTATGCTTTTGTTTCTGATGAATATGGTGTTTTTCAAGGAATAATTACTTTGAATGATATTTTAGAAGCCTTAGTTGGAGATGCATCTGATTTTTATAAAGATGATTTTCAATTGATTGAGCGGGAAGATGGGTCTTGGTTGGTCGATGGACATTATTCATTGCATGATTTTTTAATTTATTTTGAATTAGATGAATTGATTAATGACTACGAAGTAACTACAGTAAGTGGATTGATCATGACTGAACTTTCACGAATTCCAAAACAAGGAGAAATATTAATTTGGCAAAAATTTGAACTTGAAGTAATTGATATGGATGGTGTTAAGATTGATAAAGTGATGGTGAAAGCCTTAAAGGGTTAATTTGGTTTAAGGTTTAAGTGTTTAATGTTGTTAGTTTTCAGAACAGATTTAAACCTTTAAACTTTTAAACTTTTAAACAAAAAAAATGACAGAAGGCAATTTTGTAGATTACGTAAAAATATATGTTTCTTCAGGAAAAGGAGGGAAGGGATCTACGCATTTGCATAGAGAAAAATTCATCCAATATGGAGGTCCAGATGGGGGAGACGGCGGTCGTGGAGGTCATGTATATTTGATTGGTAATAAAGGATTGTGGACTTTGTTTCACCTTAAATTTGCCCGTCATATAAAAGCAGGACATGGTGGAGACGGCGGTGGAGATAGAAGTACTGGGGCCGATGGCGAAGATAAATACATCGAAGTTCCGCTGGGAACTGTAGTAAAAGATAAAGAAACAGGCGAAACTTTGTTTGAAATTACCGAAGATGGCGAACAACAAATTCTTTCTCGTGGCGGAAAAGGAGGATTAGGAAACTGGCATTTTAGAAGTTCGACCAATCAAACGCCACGCTACTCTCAGCCCGGTTTGCCGGGTGTAGAAATGGATGTGGTTTTAGAACTCAAAGTACTAGCCGATGTTGGTTTAGTAGGTTTTCCGAATGCGGGTAAATCCACTTTATTGTCAGTACTTACATCAGCTAAACCTAAAATTGCTGATTATCCCTTTACTACCTTAAAACCCAATCTCGGAATTGTAGCGTATCGTAATTTTCAATCGTTTGTGATTGCAGATATTCCTGGAATTATTGAAGGTGCAGCCGAAGGAAAAGGCTTAGGTCATTATTTTTTACGCCACATCGAACGCAATTCTACTTTGTTGTTTCTGGTTCCAGTGGATGCAGATGATATCAAAGGCGAATATGATATTTTGGTCAATGAATTGACAAAATATAATCCTGAAATGTTAGACAAAGAACGTTTGCTTGTCATTTCAAAATGTGATATGCTAGACGACGAACTTAAATCAGAATTGAAAATACAGCTAGATCAAGATTTTAATGGAATTCCCTATTTGTTTATTTCCTCAGTCGCTCAACAAGGATTGTCGGAATTGAAGGATACACTTTGGAAAATGCTAAACGAATAGTTTTATTACTTCTCGTTATACGTATCAAACAATAATTCCAACGTTTCTGGGATATTATTGGCTTGCATTTTTGGATAACTGATATCCATATTCAACCAGTTTTCTATAGTCGTATCAAAATCTCTCCCAACTTCATACATCACAGGAACTCCCATTCGCTTCAAAGCCTCGGCGTTACATTCTTGTTCATAATGATTTTGAATTGGAATACTCAATATTTTTTTACCAAGATATAAAGCTTCGGCAGGAGTTTCAAATCCACCACCGGTAATAATTCCATGACAAGAAATTAAACTTTCGTTGAAGAATTTCTGATTCACCGGAAAATAAGTAATATTTCCATCAGTATACTTAAATTCTACATCATTTAAAAACCAATGAAATTCTACATCTTTTACTTTTTTAAATGCTTTTTCTAAACATTCTTTATTGAATGAAGGCAAATAGACAGAGATGTGTTTCAGGTCTTGAGGTGTTGATTCCACAATTTCATCTTTGATAATTGGCGGATAAATAAAAGAATCGTATTTCTCGAAATGCAAACCAATATGTTTGGGAGATGATGCATAATGTTTAAGAATTAATTCTCCCATCCTATTTTTTTTAGCTGGTCTTGGGGTTGCCTTAGAAACAAAACTGGCTTGATGTCCAAATTGAATCGAATGCACTTTTTGCAATTGACAAGCTAGTGAAGTAACTGATTCAAAGTCATTTATAATGACATCGTAATTTTTTAGAGGTAGCGATTTAGCCTCTTTGTACAATTGAAGTGGTTTGATGTTTTTGGCAATATCCCAATAATCCAAACCGCCACATTTGCTGTAGTGCAAGCTACAACCTTCACTTTTAAACTTTACAGGTAAATCAATATTTAAACTGGCATTATTACCACTCAAAAAGAAATCGACAGTTCCGTATTTTTGCAAATAGGGATATAATTGCATCGCTCTACTGATATGACCGTTTCCAGTGGCTTGAATTGCGTAAAATATTTTCATTTGTTAGGATAAGATTTTAGAAACAATATCATCTACGATTATTTCTTCTTTGTTTTCTTGTTTTAAATAATCTGATTTTTTGTATTGGTAAATCTTCCATTTTTCATTTTTGTATTCAAGAGCGGTTAGATTTTCTATCCAATCGCCACTATTTAAATACAAGACTTGACCGTGTTCGTTTTTTACTTCTTTTATTTGAGGTTTATGAATGTGTCCACAAACAACATAACTGTATTTTTTTTCGATTGCAATTTCCGCCGCAGTAGTTTCAAAATTCGAAATGAATGAAACCGCTTGTTTTACACTGTCTTTAATCGTTTTAGAAAAACTTCGTTTCTCTTTTCCCAATGCAACGAATATCCAATTGATTAGACTATTAATTAAAATTAATAAATCGTACCCTTTTCCGCCTAATTTGGCTAAAATTTTCGCATATCCATTTGTTGATGAATCGAAAACATCACCATGGAAAATCCAGGTTTTTTTTCCGTCTAAATCCAAAACTAATTTATCCACTAATTCAAGATTACCTAAAACAAAATCAGAATATTTTCGCAATGCTTCATCGTGATTCCCAGTAATATATATTACACGAGTTCCCTGATTAGACATTTTTATAATATAACGTAAAATTTCCATGTGGTCTTTAGGAAAATAGCGTTTGCTAAAACTCCACATGTCAATTATATCTCCGTTTAAAACTAAGGTTTCGGGCTGAATGGATTTTAAATACTGAAGTAATTCTTTGGCTTGACAGCCATAAGTGCCCAAATGCACATCACTAATGACCACTAAGGGGATTTTTCTTTTTCTTTTCATTGAAAGTTTTTACAAACATAATAGTGTAATGTTATGTTATTGTTTCTTTTACATTAAGATTTGTTTCTTTTTTTAACATTAAATTTATGTATCTAATCATTTAAAATTTCTCTATTTTTGAAAAATGAAACAATTATTTTTCTTTTTTCTAGTATTTCCATTCGTTGTTTGGTCTCAATCTGATTTTGAAAAGGGAGAAAAGCTATATGGAGAAGCTAAATTCAAACAAGCACAGGTTTTATTTGAAAGTTATTTAAAATCGAATGCCAATCATGTAAAAACAATCGAATATTTGGGAGACATTGCCAGTCATAATAGTTCATGGGAAAATGCTGTTTTCTACTATAGAAAGCTAAAAGATTTAAAACCAACTGATGCTAATTATTTCTACAAATATGGTGGCGCATTAGGGATGAGAGCCACGCAAGTCAATAAGTTCAAGGCGCTTGGAATGATTGGCGAAATAAGAGGTTCTTTCGAAAAAGCCATTGTGTTAAATCCTAAACACATCGAAGCACGTTGGGCATTAGTAATGTATTATATTCAGTTGCCTGGTTTTATTGGCGGTAGCGAAGAAAAAGCAATTAAATATTCAAATGAGCTGCTAAAATTATCTCCAGTTGATGGCTATTTATCCAAAGGTCAAATTTTTGAATACTTCAAAAAATATGCTTTAGCAGAAGAGCAATACAAAAAAGCGATTGCGGCAGGGAGTACCAAAACAGGTACACAATTGTTAGCCAACCTACAAAAAAACAAATTGAAAAAAACTTCTGACGACAGCATTTCTAATTTTGTAGATAATATTATAAAAAAATAAAACAGACGTATGAATCCTATTCATGAAAATAACCAAATAAATTCTCCAACGCAAGCAAGCAGACTTCACTTCATAGCCATTGGCGGCAGTGCCATGCATAATTTAGCTTTAGCACTTCACAATAAAGGCTATCAAGTGACGGGTAGTGACGATGCTATTTTTGAACCATCAAAAAGCAGATTACAAAAAAAAGGAATTTTACCTCTAGAAATGGGTTGGTTTCCCGAAAAAATAACTACTGATATAGAAGCAGTGATTCTCGGAATGCATGCTAAAGCCGATAACCCAGAGTTGATAAAAGCACAGGAATTAGGTTTAAAAATATATTCGTATCCCGAATATTTATATGAACAATCCAAACATAAAACGCGCGTAGTTATTGGTGGTTCTCATGGGAAAACCACTATCACTTCTATGATTTTGCACGTAATGCATTACCACAATATCGAAGTCGATTATATGGTTGGTGCGCAATTAGAAGGTTTTGACACGATGGTTCATTTGACCGAAAAGAATGATTTTATAGTTTTGGAAGGCGACGAATATTTGTCTTCGCCAATAGACAGAAGGCCAAAATTCCATTTGTATCAGCCTAATATTGCGTTGATTTCTGGAATTGCTTGGGATCATATCAATGTTTTTCCGACCTATGATTTTTATGTAGAACAGTTCGAGATTTTTATTGAAAAAATTACTAATGGGGGAATTTTAGTTTATAATGAAGACGATTCCGAAGTAAAACGAGTATCCGAATCAGCTACAAATCCTATTAGAAAAATTCCATATTCAACCCCAAAATATGAGGTAAAAGAAGGAATCACACTTTTAGAAACTCCAGAGGGTGCGATGCCAATCGAGGTTTTTGGCGGACATAATTTGAATAATTTGGCAGGAGCCAAATGGATTTGCCAAAACATGGGGGTAGACGAAGTCGATTTTTATGAAGCCATTGCCAGTTTTAAAGGCGCCTCCAAACGGTTAGAAAAAATTGCAGAAGGAATTGGCAAAGTCGCCTATAAAGATTTCGCCCATTCTCCAAGTAAAGTAGCTGCTACCACCAAAGCCGTGAAAGAACAATATCCAAATAGAACCTTGGTGGCTTGTTTGGAGTTGCACACCTACAGTAGTTTGAATGCCGAATTTCTCAAAGAATACGAGGGAGCATTGGAATATGCCGATGTTGCCGTGGTTTTTTATTCCCCCGATGCGGTAAAAATCAAGCAACTCGATGAAGTGACCTATGAGCAAATTGCACAATCATTCAACCGAAAAGATTTAATTATTTATACGAATCCTGTGGAGTTTAAAACATTTTTATTCAATCAAAATCTAGAAAATGCTGCTTTATTGTTGATGAGTTCAGGTAATTATGGGGGATTGAATTTTGATGAAGTAAAAGGGTTGATAGAGTGATTTTTAGTCTATTTTATTTCCAATATTTAAAATGTCCCACAATGGTATAACTGAATAAACAATCTTCTAAAACTTGTCCGCCTCCTAAATTGTGTACAATAAGGTTTCGTTTGCCGTCAGCAGATTTATGGTTAGTTACAATACCTATATGAGGGAGTTTACCATTAATCATCCAAGTTACGATTTCTCCAGTTTTGTATTCACTGGCATTTTTTGAAATTGTTAATTTTTTTCCTTTTCTTTCAAAGAAAACCTCGAGATTTGGAACTCTTCGGTGATCAATATTAGAGTCTGTTTTGGTCATACCCCATTTTTTTAGGTTTGGATATAACGAAAAATGTGATTTCATATCTTCGTGAACTTCTTTTTGTAAATCAATACCTAATTTTCGATAGACTCGAATAATTACATCAGTACAAACCCCCTTGTTTTTTGGGACATCTCCATTTGGATATTTTATGCCAAAATAAGAAGGATCGTAAATTATGTTTGGATTTATAATTGAAATTGCTGCATCGGAAAGTTGGATTGCAAATTGCTTGTTTATGGATTGTACTTGTCCTTTAGATTCAGTAGTTGCGGACAAAATAACAAATAAGAATAAATAAATTGACTTCATATTTTTAACTTTAATCAAAATAACGTTATTTTTACTTTTGTAGTATAATAATTTAAAAATAAGAGTATTTGAAACAAACTAATTTTCCGATAACGAACTGGTCCGATGACGATAAACCTCGCGAAAAGCTGATGCTAAAAGGCAAAACTGCTTTGAGCGATGCCGAACTGATTGCTATTTTGATTGGTTCAGGAAGTCGAAGTGAATCGGCGGTGGAGCTAAGTAAGCGAATATTGGCGAGTGTTGACAATAATTTAAATGCTTTAGGAAAATTGTCAATTCAGCAATTGATGAATTTCAAAGGAATCGGGGAGGCAAAGGCTATTTCGATAATAGCTGCGATGGAATTAGGAAGGCGTAGAAGAGCAGAAGAGGCGTTAG
>JBJXGU010000318.1:0-13426 GCA_046160245.1 Bacteroidia bacterium | reverse complement strand
TATTGGAAAAGTAAAAATTTCTGGTGGTAACACCACTCCTGGAACTGGTAAAATATTAACGAGTGATGCCTCAGGTAATGCAACATGGCAGACATTACAAGTTACACCTAAAGTAGCATTTAAAGCCATCGGTGGAACATCAAAGTTATTTCCAAACAATGCCTATACCAAACAAGAATTTGCAACAGAAGACTATGATTTATCAAACAATTATACAGCATATGCAGGTTCATCCACAACTACTAGCAGCGTTTTTACTGCCCCATTGAATGGCATCTATCATTTTAGTGCAGGATCTTCTTTCACTATGATTTCAGCTACGAACAGCTTCGAATTTACAGATATATTTCTTGTTGTTGAAACGAATGGTATACCACAAATTGTTGCTAATAGAGAAGGTGTAATTAAAAATAGAGTAACGACTTGCTACGCGGATTTGCAAATTGACACTGATATTAAATTAGTAGCAGGTCAAAAAGTGTATGTTCAGCTTAAGCAATTCAACGGATCATCTATTTCACATTCTTCGACCACCAATGTGACTCAAAATTACTTTTCTGGACATTTAGTAACTCCATTTTAATACATTCAACTATGAAAAATACATTCCTATTAATAACATTAACTACCTTGACCTTAAGTGCTCAAGCACAAAGTATCCAACGCAATGTGATAGCATCATCAGGAATCAACAATACAGTAAGTAATATTCGTCTTACTTCAACCGTTGGCGAAGCCGTTACAGGCACCTTGAGCCAATCGAACTACAAGATAACACAAGGATTTCAGCAAGGAAATCTAACTGTTGCTCGAATAGCAAATGTTGAGGAAACTACTGAAATCACAACAGACGAATCAACAACTACTCGTAATAGCCTCGATGAAAAAAGGTTCAAAGTGAGTGTTTATCCAAATCCAGCTACGGAATACATCAACATCAAACTTGAAGAAATGTCAGAAGTAAAACATATCATTTACTTGACAGATATTACGGGAAGAATGATAGAAACAATAACGCTTTCATCACTCGAAACACGATTAGAGTTTACTTCTATGGCACCAGGAAAATACATCTTGAAAATAGCATCAGAAGATGGAAAAGTAAATGAATCCTTTAAAATTGTAAAACTATAATCATAAAATTTCGAAAAAGTCAGTAGTTGAAACTTTCAACTACTGGCTTTTTGGCTACTCATTGTGCAAATAAGTGATAAGGGCATCACCCTTGCATTATCGAATCAAAATAATTTGTATTTTCACCTTAAGATAATTTTATTGAATCCTATGAAAATAATTACAATTCTTCTATTAGTCCTACTCTTAAATCATCAGTCTGTTGCTAAACTTGCACCGTTAAATGTTAAACATTTAACGGTGACCGAAGGTCTAAATGATGGAATTGTAAATACGGTTTGCAAAGATAAATATGGTTTTATGTGGGTGGCTACACAAGGAGCTTTAAATCGATTTGATGGACAAAAAGTTAAAAAATATACTCATATTCAGGGAGACAGCACTTCAGCTCCTAACTCGAGTCCGGTAACAATATCGTACGACCAAAATGAACGTTTATGGATTGGATATTCTACGGGATTAGTTGAATTTGATTTCGCGACAGAAACCTTTAAACACATTCAACTCTTCAAGGATCAATTTGTAATTATGGTTCATTCCATTAGCAAAGATCGACTAATGGTTTGCACCACAAAAGATATTTATATTTATAATATTAGGACTAAAACAATCGAGCCATTTATTGACATTAACGACAAAACATCCCAAAATTTTATCGATACATACTATATGTATGATTACTGTCAATTAAAAGAAAAGATCTATTTCGCCTCTGATGGTGGAATTCTTATCTACGATACAAAAACGAAAAAAACAACTTTTCAAATAATCAATCCATTCAAGGGGCCCATCAATCGGATTTTTGCAGATGTACAAGGTCAGTTGTGGATGAGCGACTTCCAATCCAAAGATCTATATAAAATTAACCCCCTCAATTTTGAAATGCAAAATATGAGTTATTTGCTTAATGTTGAAGGAGAACAAATAGCCATTACTGACTTTGCGAATGATAAGCAACAAAACCTATGGATGATTGGAAGTAAAAATGCAATTATAAAACTGGACACGAGAGAATCGCCTACCTATTACGAATACAACCATCAAGTTCCTACAAATTTGCTTGCTAGTATATTTAAATCAATGTATTGTTCAGTTGATGGATATATTTGGTTCATAGATATTAATGGATTAGGGTATTTTCATCCAGATGAAAATATATTTGATGTCTATTTTCCCTATAAAGAAGTTACTGCATCCAAATTTGCAAAAGTCTTGCTGAAAGATAGTAAAGGTAATATCTGGAGTGCCACACCATCAGGAGTTAGTTTGAGAAATGATCAATTGAATAAATATCAAATATTCAACACTCAAAACGATCAGAAAAATAAATTACTTTCACCTCATGTAAACTCCATTTCAGAAGATAAATTTGGAAATATTTGGCTTGCTACATCCAAAGGAATGAATCGATACAACTCTAAATCGAATACGATGGAGTCATTTTCAATCGCCGACTCACTCCCTCAGATACCTTTCTTTACAGTATTTACTGACCATCTAAATGTTGTTTGGTTTGGAGCTTCATCGAAAAGAGGTTTGTATTACTTCAGCTACAGTGATCATAAATTTAGAAAAGTAACCTCACATCCAAAACTAAGCAAATTTATGGAGAATGGTGTACGGTGCATTTATGAAGACAGTCAACAAAGATTATGGTTTGGTTTTGATGGTCAAGGCTTAGGTATGTATGATAGAAAGAATCAAACAACATCACATTGGTTCAATAATGATTTTCTAAATGAAAAAACGATTTCAGGAAACCTAATCATCGACATCCGAGAAGACAAATCAGGATATATATGGGCAAGTACACATAATGGTATAACTGGTATCAACACTAAAAACAACGACATTAAAATTTTCAATAACCAAAATGGATTAAATAGTAATTACTGTGGCCCTTTAGGAGTAGATCCATTAAATCGACTATGGGTAGGAACCAGTAGTGATTTAGTTTTAATTAGCAGTGACAGAAAAAATATCACAAACTTTACAAAACGCGATGGATTAATGTCTTCATCCTTTTTGGAATATCAAGCATCTATAACTCCTGATGGATACTTTTATTTCCCAACAGTAACAGGGTTTGTAAAATTCAATCCCTCTACGTACAATGAAAAATCCAAAAACCTAGACTACTATTTAACATCATATTCCGTTTACAACAAGGAGCATTCACTAAAACTATCAAACGAATCAAATTCACAAATATTATTAGAGCCAAATGAAAACTATTTCAGTTTTAATTTTACAACTCCTTATTATAATCAGTCGCAACAAGTAATTTATGCTTATAAGCTCGAGAACTTTGATAAAGACTGGAATTATTCCACACAGCCTCGTTTGAATTATACCAACGTCCCGCCTGGAAAATATACTTTAATTTACAAAGCAAGTATCAATCAAGATTGGCCTTCTGCCTATAAATCAATTGATATAGTTATAAAAAATCACTTCTACCGAACGGTATGGTTTCGTACGTTAATATCTGCAATCCTTATCCTAATTATTTATTGGATTTATCGATTTAGAATGAAAAATTTGCGAGAAGTTGCAGGACTTAATGAACGAGCACAACTGTTAGAAAAAGAAAAATCGGTGGTACAATACGAAAACTTAAAACAACAATTAAATCCGCATTTTCTGTTTAATTCACTTACTTCACTCAACAGTTTAATTTCCACAGAACCGAAAATAGCGCGTCAATTTGTCGATCAAATGAGTAAAATTTATCGATACATCTTAAAAAGTAGTGAAAACGAAACTGTACCTCTTATTAATGAAATAAACTTTGCCAAGACGTATGTTCAGCTCCAACAAACAAGATTTAGCGAAGGATTTGAAGTAAATATTAATGTTGATGAAGAGAACCATCATCAAAAAATAGTACCAGTTACTATACAAAACTTAATAGAAAATGCTATCAAACATAATATTATTGATGAAGAACGTCCTCTCGTAATTGATATCTACGTTAAAGACGGATATTTAGTGGTAAAAAATAATTTACAGAAAAAAAACAGGGTTGAAACATCCAATAAGCTTGGATTGAATCAATTGAAATCATTCTATCGCTTTTTAGTAGACAAACCTATTCTCATTGAAGAAAACGAACAATTTTTTATCATACAAATCCCGCTCATCTAAACATAATACAGTTGAATCACTATTCATACAATAAAATTCAAATTATGAAAGCCATCATTGTAGAAGATGAAAAACTCATCGCCAAAGAACTCCAACACAAAATAAAATCAATTGCAGAAGATATTACGATTCTAGAAATACTACCTAGCATCAAAACAGCCAATCGATGGTTTTTGAATAATGCCGAGCCGGATTTGATTTTTATGGATATTCAATTAAGTGATGGAATTAGCTTCGAAATTTTTGAAACCTTCCAACTCTCTTGTCCTGTAATTTTCACAACCGCTTATGATGAATATGCCATGCGGGCATTTAAAGTAAATGGCGTTGACTATTTACTTAAGCCTATTGACGATGATGAATTGAAAAGAGCGATTGATAAATGCAGAGTCATCATAACAAGTAAAAATCCTTATCCGACCAATATCAATAAAATGTCGCAAGATTTTAAAAATCCGCAAAACACAGTTCAATACAAAGAGAAGTTTATTGTGAATAGTAATAAACAATGGCTTCCCATTAGCACTTCAAATATTGCTTGCTTTATGCGCGATTCATTAAACTACATTTACACTTTCAATGGAGAATATTACTCCTTTGATTTTAATACACTCGAAGAAGTTGAGGAAGTGTTGGACTCCAAATTATTTTTTCGAGCCAACCGACAGTTTATCGTACATATAGAATCCATCAATTCCGTTAAGCCACTCGAAAATCAAAAGCTAACCATTCGTTTAAAAGAACCAAATCATAAATTCGAAATAGACATCAGCCGAGAAAAAGCACCCGCTTTTAAGAAATGGTTAAACAAATAATGTGGAGTCCACGAAATAAATACTATGTTGACAGAAAAAGAAATTAAACTTATAAAAAATAGCTGGGGAAAAGTAAGAGGTATTCAACCTGAGTTGATAGGCGATGTATTTTATCGCAAACTTTTTATCGATATTCCAGAACTCAAAAGAATGTTTGATAGTTCTACTATCTCGCAATCCATAAAATTAGTTGATATGCTAAGCTTGATTGTTGCTCGCTTAGAGCGATTAGATGAACTTACAGAAGAAATAAAGCAACTTGCAAAAAGACATGTTGGATACGGTGTGAAAGACAAACATTACGAATACGTTGGTGCTGCTTTGATTTGGACCTTGAATCAAGCATTAAGAAGTGAATGGAATTCGGAGCTAGAAGCAGCTTGGGTTAAATGCTATACAATACTTGCAGATGAAATGATGACTGCAGCTAAAGAATAAATTGCTCTGCGGACGCTTTATTCATAGAACGCCCTGCTTCATTTCAATTTAAAGCTGCTTCCTATCAATAAATTTCTCCTTTTACTTTTCAAAAATTACTTTTGAAATAATAACTTACAGGAATCTACTATCATGTTCAAAAATAAACCCCAACACACAAATAATTTTATTTCAGATGAATACAAGCGAAATAAAAAAACAAAAATTACATCAACCCTAATTGATATTACTTTTGTTTTGCTCATTACATGTCTTTGTTTATATTTACTGAGTTTTCTACCTTCTTAATAATCATTAAGTGAAATAATAAGTTCTGACTCAATATTTATTGAGAAAGGACTTATCTGAATATGTTCGCACCAACTGAAATACTTTAAACGCAAAGCTTAAAATTAAATAAGATGAGAACAATTTTACTATTTCTAATTGGACTTTTTCTTTTTCAATTCGGTTACACCCAAAACAATTCTAAAATTGATTGGGAAGAAGACATAAATTTCCTATCCAAAGAATTACCCTATATGCATTTTGATTTCTATACGAAGAAATCAAAAAAGGAATTTAAAGCTGGGCTCGAAAACATTAAAAAAAATAAAGATTCGTTATCTGATTTAGCAATTGCAATCAAGTTGCAACAATTAATTGCCAGCTTTGGTGATTCGCATACAAGTCTAAACTTAGATCGATTTCTTGAAAAAGATAAGACACTACCATTCATAGGGAATTGGTTTAGTGATGGGTTTTATATATTGCAGACCATTCCAGAATACAGCGACATTTTAGGCAAACAAATAGTAAGCATCAATGGAGTTCCATTCGCCACCATTGCCGATAGTTTAAGTACGTTGATTACAATGGATAATCCGTCGATGTTAAAAAAGTATCTTCCTAAATTTATAATGAGCCTTCAGCTCTTAAAAATTTTCAAGTTTACAAAAGAAGATGAAATCGAATTAGGAATAAAAAACAAGAATGGTGAAATTGAAAAGAAAATAATAAAACCTAGTGAATTAACTCGACAAAATAGAAAGCAAATCATACCCGATCCCATTGCACTTTGTTATTTAAACCAAAAATCCTTCTTTATTGAAACATATCAAGAAAAAGATTCACTTTATTATATACAATACAACAAATGTTGGAGCAAAGAATTGGAATTACAATATGGAAAAGCAGAAAATGCAGAGAAGATGCCGACCTTTGCATCCTTTGAAGAAAAGTTATTTCGAACTTTAACTTATGAGTCCGTCAAAAAAATTGTGTTTGATATTCGATTAAACGGAGGTGGTAGTTCACCACAAGGAACTGAGTTAATTGAAAAATTGGCTGCACACCTGCGTAAAAATCCAGATATAAAATTATACGTTATCATCGGCCGAAACACTTTTTCATCTGCCATTTTAAACGCAATGGATTTTAAACGATTGACAAATGCTATATTCATTGGTGAAGAAACATCTGGAAAGCCGAATCACTTTGGACAAGTGCAAAATTTCAAATTGCCGAATTCTGGAATCGCTGTCACTTATTCAACAAAATATTTTAAAAGAACGGATGATGAATCCAATTCATTGAAACCGGATGTATTATTTGAAACCAGTTATTCAGACTTTTTAAATGGAATAGATCCTGCTTATGAGTGGGTAAAAAAGCAATGATGGATTTTTTAATCCAGTTATATAATCGAAGTCAACAATCTTGTATTTTAAGCACTTAATATTCTAGAATTCGCACAAACCAAAAGGGGCAACCAACGCTAAATTGACAGAAAAAAACAAATTAGGCTTGAAATAGTGAAGAAAACGAAAGAACAGTTATAAGTGAAATAGGTCATTTGGAAGTGAATTCAAATTTTATTACCTTAGCAATCTGTAGTATTGTTTAAAGCATAGAGGATTCGGCGGTCTTTAAAATCAAAACAGCCGGATATAAAGCCCGACACAATTCTAATCAACTTAATTTACTGTTTTAAAAATTCTATATGATAGGCTTAAAAAACATTTACGGATTTTTGTTTATTACATTTCTAGGCTTATTATCAGCATCAGAAATTCACGCCCAGGAACAAAGAGACACAAGTAAGATTTGTACTTCAGACCTGATATATAAAATACTTTTGGAAAAACAGCCAATCCTTCGCTACAAACAAGAACAATTAGAAAGTTTAATTTACTATCAATCGGATAAAAACTATCCGTTGTCGGAACTACAGTCGCAAACGATGCATACTATTCCGGTTGTCGTACACATCATTCATAATAACGGCCCAGAAAACATATCAGATATACAGGTACAGCAGGCCATTCAAGATATGAATCTTGCCTTTATGAATCAAGGTAATTACTACCACTTGGATGGAGTCGCCGTAAACATTCAGTTTTGCCTCGCTACTCGTGATACAAATGGAAATTTTTCTACTGGCATAACACGCACGGTATCCAATCTCACAAACCTTACACTGGAGACAGATGACATTGCGTTGAAAGACTTGACCCGATGGGATCCTACTAAATATATAAATATTTGGTTGGTTAATGATATCAACTCGACTTCAGTTGGACCTGGAGTTGCTGGTTACGCAAATTTTCCATCTTCACATGGAGATCCAAATGATGGAATTGTGAACGAGGCCCAGTGGTTTGGAAGCTCCACGAATAACTCCAAAATTCATATTCATGAGATGGGACACTACCTGGGTTTGTATCATACATTCGAAGGAGGATGCGCAAATTCAAATTGCTTATTAAATGGAGATCGTGTTTGTGATACACCTCCAGATGCTTCAACTTCTTGGGTAACTTGTCCAGGTACTATCAACACTTGCAGTACTGATGAAAATGACACCTCGGCTAACAATCCATTTAGACCAGTTGCAATAGGTGGTTTAGGTGATCAGCAAGATTTAACAATTGACTATATGGATTACGGTTTTCAATCTTGTCAAACCTTATTCACCCTCGGGCAAAGCGATCGAATGAATCTAATGCTGACAAGTGCTCGTTCTTCACTTTTAACTTCAGATGGTTGCTTCGCACCCTGCACTTCTCCCATTGTCGTTTCATTTTCATCCAGTGCCAATACTATTAATTCCGGCACCCTTGTTAACTTTACTAATAACTCCACAGGAGCAAGCACATTTAGTTGGGAAATAAACGGAAATGTTTTTTCAACGATGTTTAATACTACATACAATTTCAATACTCCAGGTAAATATATTATCACATTAGTTGCATCCAATGGAGATCCCTTTTGCACCCAAAAGATTTATGATACAATACAAGTTAATTGTGGTGCACAAGCTTATTTCAATTACACATCTACTGTCATCTTTCCAGGGGAAACTGTTTCGTTCAGCAATACGAGCACAGGTGCAACAGGTTATGAATGGTTCATCGATGGAACATCACAAAGCACCAGCACAAACTTTAATTATGTATTTAATAATATTGGTGGATTCATGGTTTACCTCGTTGCAAATAACGGAGTATGCTTTGACACCTCTGCCTATATTTTTATTCGCGTAGGAATATGCGACAACAAACAAATTAATCAATGGATTTTTGGAAAAAATGCAGGACTAAATTTTAATTCCGGGACTCCAATTCCTTTTTCTGGAAGTGTAATGATTCAATTTGAAGGCTGTTCCAGCATTGCTGATGAAAATGGAAATCTACTATTTTATTCTGATGGAATTAATGTGTGGAACAAGAATCATCAACAAATGCCAAATGGATTTGGCCTGAAAGGAGACCAATCCTCTTCTCAATCTGCTTTAATTTTGAAGCAGCCAACTAATGACTCCCTTTATTATTTATTCACCACCGATAACTCTGAAGACTCTTTGCTAGACGGATTTCAATATAATATTATCAATATAAATTTAAATGGGGGGATGGGAGATGTGGTTGTAAAAAATCAATTGCTGGTTACACCAACTTCAGAAAAACAAACAGCGGTTAAACATTGTAACGGGCGCGACATTTGGGTGATTTCTCATAAATGGCAATCCGATGCATTTTATTCCTACCTTTTAACGCCTACAGGACTCAATCCAACACCAGTGATTAGTTATAGTGGATCCATTCACACAGGCGGACTAAACTTATTTCAAAGAGCACGCGGCTGCATGAAAACTTCGCCCGACGGAAAGAGATTAGCACTTGCAATACAAAATTCACCAGATGGAAAATTTGAATTTTTCGATTTTGATAATGCCACAGGAATTGTTTCTAATGGTATTTTGACAGGAAATTATAGTTATGCCTACGGCCTTGAATTTTCCCCGGATGGGACCAAAGTCTACGGAACAACGGTTTCTTTTGGAGGAGAAATCTATCAATTCAACATGTTGGCTGGATCACCGGCTGCTATTTTAGCATCCGCAACAATCATCGGCTCTTCAGTCAACCAACCTAAAGCGTTGCAGTTAGGTCCTGATGGAAAAATTTATGCGACCAAATTCGGCTCATCCCAATTGGCTATTATCAACAATCCCAATGCTTTAGGATTGGCCTCAGGGTTTGTAGATAATGGTATTGATCTTTTTCCAAATACACCCTATGTTGGCTTACCCAATTCCTCGACCAGTTTTTTTTACAATACAAAACCGGAAATTATTGGACCCACCCAAGTTTGTGCTAACGCTGGAAGTAAATCCTATTCCGTTAAATCACTTGACTGTTCTCTTAATAAAAACTACTGGAAAATACAAGGTAATGCCACGATTATTTCATTTACTGACACTTCCGTAACGCTCGATTTTCCATTGCCCGGATTCTCTTCATTAATTGTAGAAAAAATTTCTTCCTGTGGAAATTCCACAGATACAATCTTGATCGAATCCATTCAAAGGATTAATTCTTTGCTTGGAAATGATACCTCAAACTGTACTTCTGCTCCATTGCTGTTGCAAGCAGATAATGGATTTATTTCTTATCTATGGCAAGATGGGAGTTCTTTACCCACTTTTACTGCACTTGGAATTGGAAGTTACTGGGTAACGGTCATTGATACATTTGGATGTACAGGATCAGATACGATACAAATATTAGCATTCAATCCACCCATGTCATTAAACCTGGGCCAGGATACTTCCATTTGCTATGGAGCCATACTTCCCTTGGATCCAGGAACAGGATTTACAAATTATCATTGGCAAGATCATTCTACCCAACCAACTTTTACAGCCTATGCCGCTGGAAAATATTTTGTAGATGTATCTAATAATTGTTATACTGGAAGTGATACAATAATTATTTCCCTGCTACCAGACACTTTAATTCAACTAGGGATGGATACAACACTTTGCGATGACAGCACACTTACACTTCACGTAGGAAATGGCTTCATAAACTCTATTTGGCAAAACGGAAGTAACCAGCCAACGTTTACTGTAACGGAAATTGGAATATATTATGTTAGCGCCACCACAGCTGATGGCTGCGAATATCATGACACAATTGCAGTAGAAAGGTGTATTATAAATGATATAAATGAAGAACCCATCGATGAAAATGAAGTAACTGTTTCTCCAAACCCTGGTGAGGGGATCTTTTTAGTGACGATTAAAACGTCCAACATAGAAAAAATAAACGTGTATAATAAACTGGGACAACTCATTTATTTCTGGTCTGATATTCATTCTCCAAAATTTAAAGTTGACATTTCAACGTTTGCCAATGGAATGTATTTCTTCAACATAAGGAGTCAGGAAAAAAATTATAATAAAAAAATCCTCCTTCTTCGGTAATTGCTTTTGAAATTAAACCCAATATTCACACTATCGTTCATCATTTGAACTTCCGTGCTTTCTAGCGCTTATCGTGAAATAGATAATTTTTAACTTAATTTTTTCATCTACTTTGAATTAAATTCGATCTTTGTGAGTCAAATTACTTAATTTCGAACTATGACTCCCTCTGTCTTAACTCGAGGATTACCGTATTCCAATTAAGCAACACTTATATAATAATACCTACATGAATCTTAACATTACTTCACTACTTCTCCTCATCGCTTCCATCTTATTTTTAACACAGATTCAAGCCCAAACACCTGCTGGAAATAGTTTTGAAATAGATTATCCGAGTTGGAATGCCGGAACACAACCGCCAGTTTACTGGAATTGTGGTACGAATAATATACTGAACACCGGTAATGAACTAACGATGGAAGTTTGGGTGCGTTTATATAATTCCACTTGGAATCAGAAAGTAATGGGCAAGGTTACTCCTTCTTTCGACAATGGCTATGTGATGGGTGTGCAACTCGGACAAAATTATTCGGAGATCTGGAATCCAGGATTAAATACAATTCAAGCTGGTAGTACTCCTGTTGATTCGGCATGGATTCATTATGCTACTACATTTGGTTCTGGCGGGCAAATGCTTTGTTATGTAAACGGAGAACAAGTGGGTGGACTTCCTCTTACTAGTAATGCAATTGCTACCAGTAGTAATCCTTTTATAATAGGAGTTGCTCCTTGGGACCTGAGCAATTTCCAATCGTTTGGACAAATTGATGAAGTTCGATTATGGAGTGTAGTTCGTACACAAACAGAAATTAAATCGACCATGCATAAACAGCTCTTGGGCAATGAGCAAAACTTAGTAGCTTATTACGATTTTAATCAAACTACTGGCGGACTTCTTCCTGATGAAACTGGCAATGGAAATAACGGAACGATAAGTCCGGCTGCTGCTTATTGGTCATGGTCAGCTTCCTACGCTGCTGTTGGAAATGATTTGATGTATGATAAGACTGATGTAAATGGAGTATGGTTTGGAAAAGATGCAACGTTGTACAATTACGTTACTGCTACCCACGGATTAAATATTATCGCTAATATTCAACCCAAAGCATTTGATTATGCAGTTTACGGACATAACGATTCAGTAGGTGTATCTACTTCTTGGTTACCCGCAACAGCACCTATTGATTTTAAACGCACGAGCAGAGAATGGTATTTCAACAAAGGCGGAAACATAGCTGCTGATTTATTTTTTAATCTTTCTACTGCAGCAGGAGGAAGTGATTCACTTGATAAAAATTTACCTCTACAAAATTATACATTGTTAGTCCGCGATTCTTCTTCGCAATCCTTCACGCCTGCAGCGGCGGCATCTTCACTTCTTGCAAATGGAACGATTGTAAAATTTACAGGAGTGAATTTACAAAATAAATTTTATTGCATTGGTGTAGGAAGTACGGCTATTGCATCCATCTCACCTGAACCAGCTTGGAGTAAATTAATTTCTTTACAACCGAATCCAGCTCAACAAAACTTTACTCTTACAAATATTTCCGATGCCGACATTCAGTTATTTGATTTACAAGGAAAACTTTTTGCACAATGGAAGGGAACAAACCACCAACAAGTTTTTGAACTACCATCTATCGAGAACGGAAGCTATTTTGTTCGCATTACCAAAGGAACCGAATCGACCACTAAAAAATTAATGATCCAAAAATAATTACAGCTTACATTATTATCTCCACAGAACATGAAAACAATCTACATAAAAACAATCGCCTTTTTACTGCTAATTATCTTTAGCCAAAAAGCGAATTCACAAAACCATCTTCACCTTGATGGAGCCAACGACTACGTGCGTGTAATTTCCTATGCAGCTTTGCAAGGCGCAACAGCAGTAACCGTAGAAGCTTGGATCAACTCCGACACTTGGAAAACACCCATCTACAAAGGATCGGTGATTAGCACTGGAAATAACGTTGGTCAAAACAATGGTTTTGATTTACGAGCTGCTGAAAACGGAACTGCAGAATTCAATTTAAGCATTGCAGGTACATGGGTAACGGCTACGTCGACACCTATCATGCAAACAGGAACTTGGTATCATGTTGCCGGTGTGTACTCGGGCGACTCTGTAATG
>JBJXGU010000317.1:0-26296 GCA_046160245.1 Bacteroidia bacterium | reverse complement strand
TCACGATTCGGAATTCCCACGTGAACATGTAAACCAAAAATTAAATTTCCTCTAGCGGTATCCTGCAATTTATCTACGATTTCATGATATCGCGGATGATCTGTGATCTCTTGATCTTGCCAACGAGAAAAAGGATGGGTTCCAGCAGCACCAAAAACAAGTCCTTGCTTCAATGCAATTTCACCAATCATTTTTCGCAAATAGGTAACTTCTCGGCGGGCTTCATCAATGTCTTTGCAGATATTGGTTCCGACTTCCACTACACTTTGGTGCATTTCTGCTTTTACTTGCTCCTTCAGCGTCGTTTTCCCGCCCTCAACAATTTGGTGCATGTGACTGCGCAATTCACGAGTTTCGGGGTCAATAATTTGAAATTCCTCTTCAATCCCTAAGGTAAACATGGTCATAATTATTCGGATTGTTTTTGATGGTTGAGTCGTTGTGCGTTTCAAAAATTCACTCCGTCAATCTGAATTACAAATTGACGGAGTGGGAGATAACTAATTTAATTTATTTTTCAGATATTTCACCGACATGCTTAAAAGACGGTACTGCGTTACCGATAGCTTTTCCCATAGTAGCTGTCTTCATATACGTGCCCCATGTTAAGTTGTCTGCATTTTCTTTATGTGCCTTTGCACGATTGATACACATCATGGCAGCCGCTTCAATTACCCAATCGAAATTTTCTTGTCCAACGCTGTTGATATCGGCATCAGGAGCAGGATTACAAAAATCAATCGCATAAGGAATTCCATCACGAACAGCAAATTCAACTGTATTGAAATCATACCCTAAGGCCTCATTCAACCGGAAGGTATAATCACGAAGGGTATCTAACATTTTTTGATCCGCATTGAATTTATTATGCACATAACGCAAATGATGCGGATTACGTGGCTCATATTCCATGATGCGAATATTATCTTGACCAATGCAATAAATTCTGTAGTAAGAATCGAATTTAATCTCTTCCTGAAGCAACATCACGAGTTGTCCAGTAGTTTGATGCGATTGAAAAAATCCATCAGCAGTATCTAACTGATATACGTTTTTCCATCCACCGCCAGAATGTGGCTTCATGTACACTGGAAAACCTGTGTATTCAAACATCCCTTGCCAATCCATCGGCATGGAGAGATTGCGGAATGAATCCTCACTCGTGTCGGTAGGCCATTCATTGGAGGGTAATAAACAAGTTTTAGGAACCGGAATCCCTAAACGTGTAGCCAAGCAATTATTAAAGAATTTCTCATCGGCACTCCACCAAAACGGATTATTGAGGACAGCAGTTCCATTCAAAGCAGCATTTTTCAAAAAGGCTCTGTAAAAGGGTACATCTTGTGAAATTCTATCCATAATTACATGGTAGTCAGAAGTTTCACCTTGAATGACTTTGTCGATCTTTAGAATTTCTGCATGAATTCCTTTGATGTTTTTAGAGTTAATTCTTTCTACAAGCGCATCGGGGAAGCTGCGCTCCTTACCATGCATAATTCCTATCCGTTTCATAATGATTTTGCTTTAAATTGATGTACGAAGGTATAAAATATCGGGATGTTCTTTTCCTTTTTTGTCAACAATTCTTCCTATAAAAAGGAGTAAATACCCTTTCTTAGATAGTATCATTAAATGCGCATTTAATATTGCATTCTTCCTAGGTAAGTAGGTAGCATTTCTCGCCAAGCGGGCCAATCATGAGGCATTCCAGGGCGGATATCGAGCCAATAGGGCATGCCTTTATTCGACATAATTTCAGCTAATCGTTTATTTTGAGGGAGACAAAAATCTTCTTCTCCTACTCCGATAACAATGCCCATTTTCCACAAATGCTCATCGTTTAAGCCACCTAAAAAGTCGACTGGATTGTTGTAATACACATTTTCGTCATAGTACCCGTCCATATGGTTCGTGATATCGAAAGCACCCCCCATACTGTAAACATTTGAAACAACTTGAGGGTGACGAAAAGCAAAGTTGATGGCTTGGTATCCACCAAAACTGCATCCCGCCACCGTCACCTGAGAGTGACCCGTTTCATGACAAGCGCGACTTACTACTTCTTCCAAAATAAATTTGTCATAAACAGTATGACGACGAATACGCTCTCCAGGATGAATCATTTCTTGATAAAAGGAATGCTCATCGACACTGTCGGGACAATAAATTTTTACCAATCCATTATTCACAAACCAAGCAACACTATCAATCAAATGAAAGTCTTTATTTTGATGATAAGTACCCATTGAAGTTGGGAATATGATGATGGGTTTACCACCTGTACCAAATACTAGCATATCAGTTTCCTGTCCTAAAACGGGTGAAAACCATTTAATATGTTCTTCTTGCATAGACATTATTTTGAATTTCAAAAATAGGTTATTTTTTATACCGAGAGGTCAAAGATTTCATTTCATTGTTTAATGAAAACTTTTCTAAGTAATTTTCGATTTTCATTACTATTTAATTCAATAATATAAACCCCAGGACTCAAGCTTTGAGTGTTTATTTTTTCTGTCCATGGTGTTTGCATGATTAATAATCCTTCAATAGAATAAATTTGAATTTCATTAATTATTTCTCCTCCTGTTTCTATATTCAAAATAGAACGTACAGGATTAGGATAAAGGCGTATGGTAAATTCTTGCGGTGTGTCGATGCTCATGGGAGAGTTGATCTCAATGTAAAGATTCTTTGATCCTTTGCAAGGATTTCCCGTTTCAAGAACTTCAACAAGCACATCGCCCACTCCAGTAATTCCCCAAAACACTTCAATGGTATTGCTTCCTTGTCCATTCAAAATAATTCCATTGGTTACCGTCCACAAATAATGAAACGATGTATCGCTTGGAAGAGGAATAGTGTAAATGGCGCTTAGCGTTGAAGTATTGATAGTTTGGGGTCCATAAATAGGAGGGAGGGCGCCTCTCCATGAATCTAATTTCCCAGAGCGAAAAAGTTGATTTAATTCTTCTAGAGCTACTCTGTTTTGAATTGAATCATGAGGGCCTGTAAGATAGGCTACATCAAAAGTTACATGAGATCCAGCAGGTAAAAGAAATGGTCCGGAAGAACCAACACCGCGAACGTCTGTAGGAGAACTAACGATATCCATAGTCCATGGCGTACTAAAATTGGGATCACTATTTCCTGGAAACATAAAATGACATGGAATATTCGTTGCACCAGGTGCATTTGGAGAATAACCATCACCTCCATAAGTTACAGGTTGACCGTTCTGCCATCTTGCTGTTAAATATTCATAAAAGTCATCTGATGTAGACGGATTACTTATTGGTAAATTGTTAATGCCGATGTAATAATGAAATGAGTTCATCCCATTATTTTCATTCAACTCATCAATCCAACCATCATGATTATTATCTATTCCATCATTAGAATATGCTTCTGGCCCTTGAAGTAAAACAATGTTTTGAATGGGAGGACATGTGCCAAAACCACCCCCTCCATCATCTATTGAGTCGCCGTTGTATACAAAAAATGAATTCGTTGTTACATGACAACCTACATGGTCATCAGATGCATTTCCTAAATCAAAATCCGACCACATTCCTATAAAACAACTATCATAATCATTCGTTGAACGATTATGAATTTCGTAATGATAAAAAGTAGTGTAATCAAGAATTGGATTTGAATTATTGCAATTCAATGAATAAGCAGAAGCATTTATTTCAACACCCATCGGCAATGAATTCGTTTCGGATTTTATTCCAAACTGATCATTAAAAACCCACCAGGCCATTTGATCTCCTTTTACATCTGGATAATCTCCATCATAGGGATTGTAAAGACCATCATTATTAAAATCTACAAACGGTGCTAAAGTTTGCGTGATCAGAGGGTCGTTTATTTTTGATGGCCAAGTCAAGATGAAATTCGATACTTGAAATGTTCCATTACTCACATTTCCTAAAGCATATTGATAGCGAAATTCATCTACATCACTCCTTCGAACCATCCAAATAGAATCAAAATTACTGTTGGAAGTTGAATCTGCAATTCCATTAGCGTTAAGAGGACCGGGCCAAAAATCATTAGCGCCCGATTGACGATATGTTTGCGCTGCCGTATATAATTGTCCGTTTTGGTCGTATCCTCCCAGCCATAAAGCAGAACAATAGGTGGAAACTTTATGGCTACCAGGATTTACTTCATAGCCTGGTAATTGTTGAACAGGATTCCAATGTAAATCTCCACGATTTAAAAGTTGAGCTCGAATTTTATTAGCGTGTAAAAATGCACTGTCCCAAGCAGCAACATGTGACGCACGAATTACTTGAATTGAATTATTAGTGCCAATGAAAAGTGTATCCAGTAAATCAAATTTTTTAAATGCAGATGGATGTAATGGGTGTTTAATAATGGAAGAATTGATGTTGTAATCTAAGGATGCTAAATAAATAGTGTCATTGTGAATTCGAGGTAAAATACAATTCTTTGTAGTATTTAATGGCTCCCAAAGCGTAGAAATTAGTGTTTTTAAATTTTGATTTATTTGAAAAAGAATTTGTGATGTTGGAAATTGATAATTTAAATAATTTTCTCTTGAATACAGATAATATAGGTTTGAATCTCCAAATAAATATTCCTCGGGCCGGTAAATAAAATTATGTGGATTGCTTTGATAAATATTCTCAAGAGATAATTGATACATAGGCGATGAACAGAAGTTTGATACTTGAACACCATGCAATAGTGAATCAATGGATGAAAGCTTGCCATTTTGGAATTGGTATATTCCTCTTCCTTTTGCAAGTAATAGTGTATCCGTTGAATTAAATTTAATTTCTAAAATTGTAGATTTAGGTATTCCCATATCCTTTGAACTATAATTAGTAAAACTTCCACTGGATAATACACATAAACCACTATCGGTTCCTAACCAAATTTCTCCAGTAGCAGAAATTTCGATAGCTCTGATAGAATCACATAACAACGTTGAATTCGATTTTCGATAGGAACTCCATGTTTGACTCGATAAGTCAAGAATATAAAAACCTTTATTTCCTCCGAGTAAAATCGAATTACTATTGGATTCTAATTCGAATATGTATTGAGGAAGAAAACCCGCCAAACTATCAAATGGAATATGACTCCAGTTAGCACCATCAAATTTGGAAAGTCCAAGACGATGTCCCATCCAAATATTTCCCTGCGGATCTAAGTGCATTTTATAAATATAGTCATCAGGAATATCAGTTATAGTATCTCCTGTAAAAATTCGTGACCATGTGCCGGATTGAAATCGTAATATTCCTTCACGCTGTAATCCAATCCAAATTTCATTACTCGACAAAACAAGCATGTCCGTTTTTCTGTTTAGATCAAAAGTCTGAAGATTGGGAAAACTTGGAATAAGCAAAGTGTCAAGTTGTGCTTGAGCATTTGCCAAGTGAAAAGAGAAGAGTAGGAAAACCAGTAGAGCTCTCATGTAGAAATAGTTGATGGGTATAAATTTAGTGGAAAGTTTTGAAATAAACCAAGTAATAATCTAAGAATAGGGTATAGGAGTAAAAAAAGTCGAAGTTTTTAAGAAGATATATTATCAATAATAGTAACTGTTTGTTGGTAGGTGTGTTGTGCCTTTTCAAACTGTTAAAATCTATTTTTGAATGTATATCATGTTTTCACAAATCAACTTAATTTTGCACCATGTTTACGTATCAATCTACGCTCAGCAAAACTCAACTCGATGAGCTGATTCTTATTTGTGGAGCAAGCCATGTGTTGTTCAAAGAAGAAGATAAAGAAGTATATGGAAGTGATGAAACGGAGGATTATTTTTTCGTTCCTGCCGTGGTTGTTAAGCCCGCTTCTGCCAATGAGGTTTCTGAAATTATGAAACTTGCCAACCGTGATGGTGTACCCGTTACTCCCCGTGGCGCTGGCACTGGCCTCAGTGGGGGAGCATTACCTGTTTTTGGAGGAATTGTACTTTCAACCGAACGATTAAATCGAATTATTGAGATCGACGAGCGTAACTTGCAAGCTACCGTGGAGCCTGGTGTGATCAATCAAGTTTTTAGAGATGCCGTTGAGGAAAAAGGATTGTTTTACCCTCCCGATCCTGCGAGTAGAGGAAGTTGTTTTTTGGGAGGGAATCTCGCCGAAAATGCAGGCGGACCCAAAGCAGTGAAGTATGGCACCACGAAAGATTATGTGTTGAACTGTGAAGTAGTGCTTCCTACAGGTGAAATCATCTGGACAGGCGCCAACGTTTTGAAGAATTCTACAGGATATAATTTAACGCAATTGATTGTAGGCAGTGAAGGAACGTTAGGCATCATTACTAAAATTGTTTTTAGATTGATTCCGTTACCGACGCAAAATTTATTAATGCTCGTTCCATTTTTCTCTCCTGAAAAAGCCTGTGAAGCGGTGTCTGCTGTTTTCAGAGCTGGGTTTACTCCTTCGGCAATGGAATTCATGGAGCGTGATGCCATCGACTTTGTATTGAAATTTGTGGATGTGAAATTAGCAGTAAAAGAAGAACATAAAGCACATTTGTTAATTGAAGTGGATGGTCACGATTTGGATACGCTTTTTAAAGATTGTGAAAAAATTACAGAGATCATGTACGAATTTGAGTGTGATGAAGTGTTGTTTGCAGATACCGCTCAACAAAAAAGCGATTTGTGGCGTATGCGTAGAGCGGTGGGTGAGGCGGTGAAATCACATTCTATCTACAAAGAAGAAGATACTGTAGTTCCTCGTGCCGAACTTCCCGTTTTATTGAAAGGCGTGAAGGAGATAGGAGCGAAGTATGGTTTTAAGTCGGTTTGTTATGGACATGCAGGAGATGGGAATTTACACGTGAATATTATCAAGGATACCATGAGTGATTACGATTGGGAAAACAAAGTTCCCTTAGGGATTCGTGAAATTTTTGAGCTTTGTGTAAAACTTAAAGGAACTATTTCGGGTGAACACGGTATTGGTTTTGTACAGAAGTCGTATATGGATATTCCTTTTGATGCCAATACATTAGCGCTGCAAAAAGGAATTAAATCACTTTTTGATCCAAAAGGCGTGCTTAATCCCGGTAAGATGTTCGAATAATTAGCTTGCACGGTTGATGTTTTCCTTCTAAATTAGAAACTATTCTTTGCTTTTTTGCGTTGAATAGTGATTATGTACGTGATGATGAATCGTTGGATTTTATGGCTATTCTTTTTTGGTATGTCGATTTCAAAAGTCGATGCGCAAGAAATGTGGGGTCCTTCGCACAGTAATTACGCCGGACAATATGGTCTCGATTTAAATCCTGCTTCTATTGTTGGTGTTCCTTACCGATGGGAGATTCATTTTTTATCGATGGATGCATCCATCATCAATAATTACATGTACTTGAAAAGTCAAAGTAAACTCATTACAAAAAGTTTTAAAGGGGAGTCTATTGATGAAGGTAAACTTACCGATCGTTATACTAAAAGTCCTAACAAATTTGGTTATGGTTCAGCATTCGTGAAGTATCCGGCCTTTATTTGGTCTAGTAAAAAATGGTCGGCTGCTTTCCATCTTTCCACTCGAGCAGAGTTAAGTGCAACCAAGGTTCCTTATCATTTGGCTAAATTTTTAAAAGAAGGATTTGATTACGATCCACAGCAAAATGTTAGATATGAAGTGAAGAATGCTAAGGCTGCTGTCTTAAATTGGCATGAGCTGGGTATTTCTTTTGGAGGAGTGTTGAAAGATGATCAAGAGTATTATATAACGGGTGGCATTACCGTAAACTCTTTGTACGGATTAAATGCGTTGTATTTAAATTTGGATTACGCCGATTATATTGTTCCTGCCGATACGTTGCTTGTGGTACACGATATTGTTGCTGATTATGGACATGCATTGCCTGAGAATGGCACCGGTGGGGGAGATAGCCCACTTGCGAATCGTGGCAGCGGTTATTCTTTCACAACAGGCGTACAAGTGTATAAAAATAGAAATGATAATTTTTATAATCCTTGTAAACGAAGTAAAGGCGAAAAACCATACGACTTCCGTTTAGGACTTTCATTGATTGATGTAGGATATTTGAAGTATTCAGGAGGAACACGGACCTATACTTTTAATCACTTAAGTACCGATTGGTATGGGATTGATACTACTTCATTTGGTGGACTCGTTGAAACGGATTCTATTTTAAGCGATCAGTTCTATGGAAATTATCGTCGTTCACGCGATAAAAGAAAGTTGACCATGTATTTGCCTACCGCAGCTTCGGTGCAATTTGATGTAGCTTTCACTGAAAATTATTTCGTGAATTTAAGTGTGATTCAGCGTGTACCATTGGGTAAAAATTCGATCCGTAGAGCGAATCAAATTGCGATTACTCCACGTTTCGAATCGCGTAGAATTGAAATTGCATTACCAATTTCATATTATGAATTGTTTCGTCCGCGCGTAGGATTAAGTTTCCGATTTGGTATTTTCACTATCGGAACAGATATGATAAGTCCACTATTAGGCCTTACCGATTCTTACGGAGCTGATTTGTATTTCGGAATAGCATGGCGCAATTTTAAGAACTGTGATGGGAACAATAGAAAAAGAGGACGCAAACCTCAAATTGAAAATTGTTTCAATAAAAATTAGTAGTTAATAACTATCGATAGATAGCAGTTTTCTTTTCAGATCCGTTTTCTATCCAACCTCTGTACATCCCTTCCGAGTTAAAAGGTAAACAAATATTTCCTTTAGTATCTACTGCTATCAATCCTCCTTCGCCTCCTAATTTTACGAGTTTGTCCATTACGACAACTTCGCATGCGGCTTGTAAACTCAGTCCTTTGTATTCCATCAAGCAGGAAATATCATAAGCCACTACCGCACGAATAAAGTATTCACCATGTCCGGTGCACGAAATAGCGCACGTTGCATTGTTCGCATAAGTTCCGCTACCAATGATGGGAGAATCACCGATGCGATTAAATTTTTTGTTGGTCATTCCACCGGTGGATGTTCCAGCAGCTAAATTTCCATGCTTATCCTTTGCAACAGCACCTACGGTACCAAACTTTTTATTTTCGGTAGAGGAAGTATGATCTAAAACAATTTTGCCTTCATGAATCGCTTCTCTCAATTGCTGAAAGCGGTATTCATCGAAAAAATATTCTTCCGTTTCAAAAACAAGTTTTTGTTGCTTTGCAAATTCTTCTGCGCCTTTTCCTGAAAGCAATACATGCTCTGAGTTTTCCATGATTTCTTTGGCGAGCAAGATGGGATTTTTGATCAATTGCACTCCCGCTACAGCACCAGCTTCTAAATTTTCTCCTCTCATGATGGATGCATCCATTTCATGAAGTCCATCCGCAGTAAATACAGAACCTTTTCCTGCGTTGAATAGCGGACAATCTTCTAAAGCGACAATAGTTTGTATAACAGCATCCATAGCCGATCCTCCCTTTTTTAAAACAGCTTCTCCAAGGGTGAGTGCTATTAAGAGTGCATTAGTATATGCTTTTTCTTTTTCTTCGGTGAGCGAAGCCCTAGTAATGGTTCCTGCACCGCCGTGTAAAGCCAGACTGTATGTTGACATGTTTCTTTTTTTTAATTTCGTTCTCCAAAAAGTGTACTTCCAATACGAATCATGGTGCTTCCACAATCCAATGCAATTTTATAATCACTACTCATGCCCATCGATAATGTATCAAAGGCATTTGGTTCTAACGACATCAATTTACTATTGTTGAATAAATTTTTTAGATTACTAAATTCATTTTTTAACAGTGAAGTATTTGAACTCAAGGAAGCCATTCCCATTAAGCCTTTAATTCGAATATTTTCTAGTTCTACTAATTCAGGAAATAACATAAGCGCTTCTACTTCGTCTTCTGAAAATCCAAATTTAGTTTCTTCTTGTGCAATATGAACTTGTATTAAACAGTCAATGACTTTATCAATTTTTTTTCCTTCTTTATTAATTTCTTGTAGTAATTTGAAACTATCTACTCCTTGAATAAGAGTTACAAAAGGAGCAATCATTTTCACTTTATTGCTCTGTAAATGTCCAATGAAATGCCAATTTGTATTTCCTTTGAAATGCGATTCCTTCTCCACTAATTCTTGCACATAGTTTTCACCAAAGTTTTTTTGTCCGGCATCAATGGCCTCCTGAATATCTTCAATGGGTTTTTTCTTCGATACAGCGATCAGTTGAGCTTGATAACTTTCTAATTCTTTTTTGATGGAATGATATTCGGTGATCTGAAAGGCCATATTACTTGATAAATCTTTTTATTTCTTCTGCAAGATGGGTGTACGATATTTTTTCAAAAAGATGTGGTGTATCTGGCATCACAAGTAACGATGAGTTCGATAAGGCAGTATAGGCATGTGCACTTTCTTCTAAGGTAACCATGTGATCTCTATCACCAAGCGCAATACGTACATCGCAAGAAATATTTCCCATTTCATCGTTGGTGAGTGGATGCTTTGCTAAATGTTGCATGAGATGTGCAGTTTCATTGCAAAGTCTTTTCCAATCGTATGGAAAGTGTCGAGCGATAAGTGTACTCACAAAACTGGATGCTTTTAACTCTAAGAATTCTGGAGCAATTAATTTTGATTCTTTCGCAGCAATATCCGTTGTCCAATTAAACTTGGTTCCTAATGTCATGATGGACGAAAAGATTCCCGCTTTATTGGCTTCCAACCAAAGTGCTGCATATCCACCCATGCTGTAACCAAAAACATGAGTGCCGATTAATTGAAATTCGCGAAGATGATCCAAAAGATGTTCTCCTAAGATGGGAATGGTGAGCGAATGTTCTGCAAAGTCTTTACCTCCATGTCCAGGAAAATCGTAGGTGTGGATAGTATATTGGTCCTTTAAAACATCTTTCAGCGGAAGCATTTGATTCGCTGAACCAAGGGCACCGTGAAGTAAAAGAAGATTAGGTTTAGAAGCCATGGCTTAAAGATACGATTCAAATTTAGATTTATTTGAGCTTTTGGCAAAGGTGATGTCAGTTTTTATTCTGATTTAAATCTTCTATGAGTCGATGGAGGAGGTTGTCCTTGATGAAGAATTCATCGCAAATCTTTAAGCCTTCTTCCGTGATGCGAGCTAAAGTATTGGGAGATTTTTTGGAATCTTTTTTCTTGTTTTCGGTGGATTCTTCTTCGCCAAGAAGATGAACTTGGTTCTCGTAATTTAACCCTTCATCTTTCAATTTACCCAATTCTTGAATCATCCAACTGAGTGCAGCAAAATTCTCAAAGCGAATAGTGATGGGCTCCACGCCTTCTGGACAAGGAGGCAGTTTAATAAAAGGGGAGGAGATGATTTCTTCAGTGAGGTATTTCTTATATTCGCTGTTGACTTTTTCGCTCTTTTGAGTTTGAATAAATCCACCCGATATTTTAGCATAAATGGAAATCCATCTAATCTTTCTTCTGATTTCATGTATTCCTTCTTCTAATAAATGTGGATCTAATTCTCCTTTGCGATATTCTTCATCAATTTTTGAAATCGTCTTGCTAAGAAATTTGATGTAGTCATTTCGAAAGTCGTCACTGTCGGTAGAAAGAATATCTTTCATTTGTTCGGCTTGCTTCGAAACATTCTCTGTAGCATCAGGTAGCCAATTTTCCCTTTTTAAAAATTGTTTTAATTCGATTCTCGCTTTTTTCTCTTGATGTATAATTTTTTCTTTTAATTCTTCCGATAACTTTGTATCTGATGCTATTTTGCTGCTCGATGAACTGATAAAATCATATTTCCCTAATGCATCCTCTGCCGATTTATAAATTTCATACAAGAGTTCAGCTACCTCTTTGGAATGTGTTTTCCTAAATATTCTAAAAGCGGCTTCTAAGTCGAAAAAGTTATTTCTAGCATTTTGTTTAAAGAAGTGAAGCGTTGGATCTTCCGTTTTAGCAGCCTCCTTCGACAAAGAAATTAACCCTTGTAATGAATCATACGTATTAAATAATTTTATGAGTTTCATTTTCGTATGAATTAATTCAGAATTCAGTCCCGATAGCTATCGGGATCAGAATTTTAAATTCTTTGCGATGGATTTCGGTTTTTTAAACAAATGCTAGAAATTATCTTTTAGCGTTTAGCAAATAGATAATCCATCAGAATAATTGAATAAATTTAATGCGCAAGCAGATTATTTTTTTGTAATTCTGAATTCTGAATTCTGCATTCTTAATTTAATGAGTGCACCACCAACCCGCTTCTCAACTTCGGTTCAAACCACGTTGTTTTCGGAGGCATAATTTGATTGGTATCTGCAATGTCGATGAGTTGTTTCATGGTAACCGGATACAAGGCAAATGCAATTTTCATGTCGCCTGAATCCACCCTTGATTTCAATTCACCTAATCCTCTGAGGCCACCAACAAAATCAATGCGCTTGTCTTTTCGTAAGTCGACGATATTAAAAATAGGCTCAAGAACTTTTTTGGAAAGGATAGTAACATCTAATACTCCAATCACATCGTTGTCGTCGTACGTTCCTGCTATTGCTTGGAGTGCATACCATTTTCCATCTAGGTACATACTGAACTCATGTAGTTTTGCTGGACGATATTCTGCATTTCCTTTTTCGATGATTTCGAAACTCTCTTTTAATTTTTCAAGGATATCATTTGCCGAATGACCATTCAAATCTTTGATCACACGATTGTAATCCATGATGTGCAATTGATTGTCGGGAAAATGTACGGCAAGGAAAAAATTATAGCTTTCTTGTCCTGTATGATTCGGATTTAATTTACGAAGTTCTTGTCCGACTAAAGCTGCCGCAGCCGTGCGATGATGTCCATCAGCAACATAGGTATTCGGAACTTTTGCAAATAAGGTGATGATGTCACTTACTGTTTTTGCATCACTGATTACCCAAAACGTATGACCAATGCCATCGTCCGTAATCATGTCATAAGCAGGAGTAGCTTTTATCACTTCAGCAACAATAGCATCGAGTGCAGCAACGTGTGGATAAGCGAAAAACACAGGTTCTGCATTCATGTTTCCAACACGAACATGGTTTTTGCGATCTTCTTCTTTGTCAGGACGAGTGAGCTCATGTTTTTTAATCACGTCATTCAAATAATCGTCAACCGAAGCGCAACCAACAATTCCATATTGAGTGCGACCATTCATCGTTTGACTATAGATATACAAGCAATCGGTTTCGTCTTGTGTAAAAACACCATCAGCACGCATCGCAGCAAAATTGTCACGACCTTTCTCATATATTTCTGGTGAATAAACATTGTATCCATCAGGAAAATCAATTTCAGGTTTTATTACGTGGTAAAATGAAATTTTATCGCCATTCGCTTCTATTCTTGCTTCTTTTTCATTGAGTACATCGTAGGGACGACATGCAACGCGCTTCACTAATTCTTGAACGGGACGAATTCCTTTAAATGCTTTTAACTGGGCCATGGTTTGTTTTTGTGTAGATAATAAATAGTATTTTATTTTAGTTTGCAAAATGCGCAACAATTTTTTGTGCGATTTCAATTCCGATTCGTTCTTGAGCTTCGGGAGTAGATCCTCCAATATGCGGACTCAACGAAACATGAGGATGCTGACGTAATTCTTCACGCATCAGGGGTTCATTTTCGAAAACATCTAATCCGGCTGCTGCTACTTTTCCTGAATTTAATGCTTCTAGTAAATCCAATTCGCTGACTGCACCACCGCGGGCCGTGTTTACTAAGTAAACACCTTTTTTCATTTGCTCTAATTCTCTTTTTCCAATAATAGCGGGAGCACCTTTTGGAAAGGGTACATGCAAAGTAATGAAATCACTTTCAGCTAGTAATTTTTCGAAGGGAACACACTTCATCGTTAAAACCATCTTTGCATCGGTCACTGTACGGAAAATATCAATTTCAATTTTTACATCGGCAGCTCTTAATTTGAAAGGAAGAATATTCATTCCTAATCCGATGCCCATCCGAGCCACTGCCTGACCAATATTTCCAAATCCAATTATTCCTAAAGTTTTTCCCTTTAGTTCTATACCCGATGAATATACTTTCTTTAATTCGTTGAAGCGTTCTTTGGTTGTGGTAGAAGGCATCTCCCGATTGCTCAGGTGTAAACAACGCGCCATCGTAAAAAAATGAGCGAATACGAGCTCTGCCACACTCTCAGAAGAAGCTTCTGGTGTATTGATCACTTTAAGTCCTTTGTCACGTGCATAGGCTACATCAATATTATCCATGCCTACTCCTGCGCGACCAATCAACTTCAAATTGGGGCAGGCATCAATCAACTCCTTCCTAACGGTGGTGGCACTACGAACTAGGATGCCATCAAAATCGTTTAAGGACTTCATTAAATCTTCCTGCGCAATTTTATTCGTTTCTACCTGAATGCCGGCAGCTTCAAGAATTTGTTTGCCGGATTTATCGATCCCGTCGTTCGCTAGAATTTTTGGCATAGTATGATGTTAGGAGGTAAGGGAGAAAGTGAAATAATTTTGTTACGCCGTTTTCAATGCAAAATCCTTCATCAAATCGGTTAATGCTTTCACACTTTCTATAGGCGCTGCATTGTACATGGAAGCACGGAATCCACCCACCGAACGGTGGCCTTTAATTCCAATGATTCCATGCGCTTTTGCTTGCTTCAAAAATTCCTCATCTAACTCCGGATTCTTCAGCAAGAAACATGCATTCATGCGCGAACGATCTTCTACGGCACAAGTGCCTGTGAAAAGTGGATTAGTATCCACTTCATTGTAAAATAATTCCGCTTTTTGTTTGTTGATTTTTTCAATCGCTGAAACTCCACCAATTGATTTTAGCCATTCTAAAGTAGCCATACAAACATAAATTGAAAATACAGGCGGTGTGTTGTACATCGATCCGCCTTCAATATGTGTTGCATAACGCAACATGGTTGGAACCACACGTTTCACTTCTTTCAAAATATCATTCTTGATGATAACGAGTGTTACCCCTGCAGGCCCCATGTTTTTTTGAGCACCGGCATAAATCAAATCAAATTTCGAAACGTCAACTGGTCGACTAAAAATATCGCTCGACATATCACATATTAATGGAATGGGACTGTTTGGGAAAGCCGACATTTGAGTTCCGTAGATCGTATTGTTCGACGTGATGTGAAGGTAGTCACAATCTGTTGGAATGGTATAATCTTTCGGAATGAAACTGTAGTTTTTGTCTTTGGAAGATGCAACAACATTTATGTCACCAAATAACTTCGCTTCTTTTAATGCTTTATTTGCCCAAACTCCTGAGTCGACATAAGCTGCTTTCGTATGCAATAAATTCATCGGCACCATTGCAAATTGTGTACTTGCACCGCCTTGTAAAAACAGGATGGAATAATTATCAGGAACTCCTAATAATTCTTTTACCAGGGAAGTGGTATTTTCCAACACCTGTTCAAAATCCTTGCTTCGGTGGGAAATTTCCAAAATGGACATCCCAATATTGTTAAAATCGAGTGCTGCTGCTGCTGATTTTTGCAATGCGGATTCAGGCAATACACCTGGACCAGCGCCTAAGTTGTGTTTTCTCATCTTTTATAGAGCTGATTATGTTCCTTTTAAAGTGAACAGTTTGCTGACCTCAAAGAAAGCAGGAATTCGGCTAATTGGCAAGCAAAAGAGGAAGGAATCTGACTTTAAAATTAATTATTCCGCACATCAATATCGCGCTGTAAAATCCAGAGCCCTTTTTCAAATTTAAGTCCATCATAACTTAAATCTGGGCCATACAATTGATACATTCCTTTTGACTCTGGTCGGGGATCGGATGAGGAGAGATGATCCATCACAATCATCTTCTTGCTTTCGTTATATTTCAAACTCATGCTTACTTGAGCATTATATTCAAAAATCAAACGTGTTTTTGCTTTCCCACCAGCTTTGATCACAGGTACTCCTAAATTAATTTTACTCGGTGTAATGCTGATGGCCTCTACCATTTTGCGAGTGGTATAATTCGATTGTGGCGCCCATCCTAAGAGCAAAAAATAGTCTTTCTTTTTATAGCGTTCCACCATAACCGAATAATAAATGCATCCCATCCAAGTGCTGGAATCGCCTTTCAAAAATTCTAATTCATCACGAAGAAGGTCTTTGTTTTGATGAAGTCGAGTGATGGCAGCAGGCTTTTTCGGATCTAATTGGGTGATGAGGTAGCCGAAATACTGGAATTCACTTCCATTTTTCTTTGAAACCATCCAGGTAATGGCTTTTACTTTTTTAGATGGATCCTGCGCTACCGACAAAGATTTCACCTGATAAAAACTCAAAGAAGAACCAGTTGGAGTGTAAAGTATACTATCCAATAATTTTGAAAATTCTGAGTTTAATGAATCTTTCAATCCATCTTCCCTTAACTTTAAAACACTGTCGCCCAAAGCGATTAATCGGGTTATGGAAGCTTTAAAAGCTAAAGTATCGGAAGTACAAAAGCCCTGAAAACCCATCAGTAGGAAAAGAAGAAAGAAAGGAATGCGCCTCATCATTTTCATCGAACGCAAATCTACAATATTCATTGTAAAGCAATGGAAACGTATCAGTAGCAGGTAGGAATAAAAAAAACCCTGCAACTCGCGCTACAGGGTTTCATTTATTTTGAATGCTTTAAGCAGCATGCATGCTATCTTTTTTAGCAGTTAAGGTCTCTTGAGATTCGCGGAAATCAGGATCATCCACACAACAGTCTACAGGACAAACAGCAGCGCACTGAGGTTCATCGTGGAACCCAACGCACTCTGTACACTTGTCAGTTACAATGTAATAGATGTCCATCGACTTTGGTTCTTGAGGAGCATCTGCATCGATAGAAGTACCATCTAGCTTGGCAAACATGCCTTTTACATTGGTTCCATCTGAGAAGCGCCATTCTGCTCCACCTTCGTAGATCGCGTTATTTGGACATTCGGGCTCGCAAGCTCCGCAATTGATACATTCGTCTGTAATTATGATTGCCATAATGAGTAGGTAAGTGTTTAAAGCAATATTTTTGCTTAATTATTTCAACACAAAAATAATCAGAAAAGTTTCATTTCGGCAAAAACGAGTAAGAATTGTATGAAAAAAAGTGAAAGAATAGAAAAGTTAAGTCTTTGGGGACATGCTTTGGGTGCATTAATAGATGAAATTGAGTCGGCTGGAGATCATTCGGAAAGTCCTTTGAATCGACTGATGGTGCAATCGAAAAACTCAAATGCATGGTTCACAACAGAAAATATTTTGCGATCGATGAAGGCGCATGTGGCTTGGTTGGAAAAGACGAATTTAGAAAAATGGGTAGCGAATTATCCAGCATGGGATACTTTAAAAGGGAATAAGAAAGTGGGTATCATCATGGCTGGAAATATTCCGGCAGTAGGATTTCACGATTTACTTTCGGTGTTGATTAGTGGGCATTCACCAGTGATTAAATGTTCTTCTGATGATAAATTCCTTTTGCCTTTTTATATAGAGGTTTTGCAAAAGATTTCTCCCGAATTGGCAGGAATGATTTCGGTGCAAGAGCGATTTACGGATATAGATGCCGTTATAGCCACGGGAAATAATAATAGTTCAAGATACTTTGATTATTATTTTGGAAAGTATCCGCACATCATTCGTAAAAATAGAAATTCAGTGGGCATTTTGAAAGGAGATGAAACGGATGCGGATTTTATCAATTTAGGTGAGGATATTTTTTCGTACTTCGGATTGGGATGTCGTAATGTTTCGAAATTGTATGTGCCGATGGGTTATAATTTCAATTCATTTTTTAATGCGATGGAGAAGTACAGCGAATTGATGAACCATAATAAGTTTATGAATAATTACGATTATCATAGGGCTTTATATTTGCTGAATAGTGAACAGTTTTTAACGAATAATTTTTTGTTGCTGAGGGAAGCAGCCCCTATAGCTACGCCAGTATCGGTGTTGCATTTTGAATATTATGAGGATGAGAAAAAGTTGGAAGAAACGTTGAGATTAGAAGAGATAAATATTCAATGTATAGTAGGAGGGAAGTACTTACCTTTTGGAACCTCGCAACAGCCGAGGTTGGATGAGTATGCTGATGGAGTGGATACGTTGGATTTTTTGATAAAGCTTTAAGGAGAAAAAATGTGTTGATGGAACCTACCTATGCTAACCGCGTGCGCTAAAGCTAGAGCGGTGGCGCAAGCTACGGTAGGCAGGCACTGATTTATTATGATTGATTAAGATTTTTTATGATTGATTCTAGAAGAATAAAAATCTCAATTCTAATAATGTTTAATAAGAACACGGATGACACGGATTAATCGAATTTTCGCGGATTTGATTCTTGCATCTTCAGATTAATAAATTTTCAAATTTTCAAATCGAAACATTTTCAAATTAATCCCGCTCATACGCTCCTAAATCCGGTTGTGTAGTACTGGGATTAGGTCGGGGATTTCCGTTGATATCGATATTCATGAGTGGTATTGCCGATTGATTGATAAGCATAGGATCACCTTTTTCCCTCGCAAATGCCAACGTGTCTAGCGTTAAATCGTTGTCGAAAGTATTTTTAAATTGCGGATTGTTATTCCTGTAGATGGTATCAAAATGCAGCGAAGGAAAAGGGGTTTGAGTATTTTGATCGGCTTTGATAATGCAATTTCGAAACATATGATTGTCCATGCCGCCTGCCTTGAAATCTAATTCAAGTTCGTTATCGTTGTTGCCGTAGATGATGCAGTTTTTGAATTCGGCCTTGGTCATGTCAAAGAAAACATCATTACCACTTTGATCTTTTGTGTAATTATTTAAATACATGACCGGCGTGGTTCTTTGTCCATAATTCCAGAAGTTAGCGAAAGTGCAGTGTGTAAAATCATATTCTCCACCGAGAGTGAAAGCTGTATTGTAGCTTCCGCAGTTTGAAATCACATCGTTCCATCCATCTACCTTGTAATTACGAGCCAATATTCCCAATCCACTCATATTTCGGATATGCGTATTCGTTAGTTTCAAGGAAACCGGTAAAGCCGGATCAAAAAGTGTTTCTAATTGCAATCCAATAAAACCATTTTTGATGATGGCATAATCAATCTCATGAATCCCGCCGTCGTTGATCCAAATACGATCCCATTGTCCGGGCTCTTCTTGTAAAGCCGTTTCGCGTCTCAACCCTTGAAACACGACTGGTTTGTCTTTAGTTCCTTGAACTTTTAATGTGCCGCTTTTGTAGACCCAGAGTCCGCCCGCATTACTAAAATGAATTTGCGTGCCTTCTGTTATAATGAGTGTAGTTGATGAATCCACCACCGCAAACCCACCATAAATGACATACGGTAAGGTTTTATCCCAAGTGATTGTTGAATTCAAATTCGTGTCAATAATTACATAAGGAGGAAGGTTAGGACTTTCTTTCTTTGCTATAAAGAAATGTGCATTTTGTCCCCATGCGACTAAGTCGATATCTTGAATATTACCATTGGTTTCAAAAACAAGGGAGTCTTGAACCACATAGGGGAGGGATTGATTATTTGGATTCACCGTCACTTCCACAAATACCCATATACTGTCACCGCCTCTGATCTCAATATCAGAGAATGAGGTGCCTGGAACTCCATTTACATTTACACGGAATAGGGAAGCGGCGCCGTTGGCAAGACGAATGCTTGAGATCTTTAAAACTTCGTCGTAGGGATTATAAACTCTAAAATTCTTGGTGACAGAGCCTAAGCTGGCGAAAACGGTATCAAAAAGAATAGTGTCGGTAGAAAAATTTAACTTCGCATTCGAGTCGGTAAGGATTACATCCTTCTTACAAGAGTTGATTGAAATAATAGCTAATAATGTGATTATTAGTAGCTTTACGTTATTGAGGATCCGCATACTGGTACAAATATACACCTTGTAAATAATTGAACCTGCTTGCAGCAGGCAGGCGCGAGGGGTTATGATAGAAATTTAACAGAAATTAATATAAGTTATTGCCTAACTCGGAAAAATACTTATCTTTGCCCCCCTATTACGATTATATCCATGAAGAAAGAAATTCATCCAAAGAACTACCGATTTGTCATATTTAAAGACATCTCTACAGATTATGCATTTATGACTAAATCTGCTATTGATTCAAAAGACACCATTACTTGGGAAGACGGTAAAGAGTATCCATTAGTAAAGCTTGAGATTTCACATATGAGTCATCCGTTTTATACCGGAAAGATGAAATTGGTGGATACCGCTGGTCGTGTTGATAAGTTCCGCACACGTTACCAAAAGGGAAAAAAGCCCGCTGGAGAAGAATAGTTGAACACAAATCCCTTATATTGAAACCGTTCCGTTTGGGACGGTTTTTTTTTGCACATGAATTTTTCCGTTGGTAAACACTTGTATTCGTTTATTATTCGTTTATTTAAAAAAAAATGTTTTTATTTGTTGGTGTCGTAATGATCGTATTGCAATCATACCAAAAAGTTACCTAACAATCAAAAAAAATAAACACATGGCAACAGAAGCCGCGGAAGCGAAAGAGAAAATGAAAGTCTTGCAAATGGCAATAGACAAGATCGAAAAGACCTATGGAAAGGGCACCATCATGCGGATGGGAGATGAGGCAGTAGAAGTAATGGATGCTATTCAAACAGGATCTATCACTTTAGACAGTGCATTGGGAATAGGCGGCTTTCCGAAAGGAAGAGTTATTGAAATTTACGGACCTGAATCGTCTGGTAAAACGACGTTGGCTATTCATGCTATAGCGAACGTGCAAAAGAATGGTGGTATCGCAGCCTTTATTGATGCGGAACATGCATTTGATCGTTTCTATGCACAGAAATTAGGAGTGGATATCGAAAATTTATTGATCTCACAACCTGATAATGGTGAGCAAGCTTTAGAAATTACGGAAAACTTAATTCGCTCTGGAGCGATTGATATTATTGTAATCGATTCTGTGGCGGCGTTAACACCAAAAGCAGAGATTGAAGGAGAAATGGGTGAGAGTAAGATGGGCTTACAAGCGCGTTTAATGTCTCAAGCATTGCGTAAGTTGACGGGTACTATTAGTCGTACTGGATGTTGCTGTATTTTCATTAACCAATTGCGTGAAAAGATTGGAGTGATGTTCGGTAATCCGGAAACCACAACTGGTGGTAATGCATTGAAATTTTATGCTTCGGTGCGTTTAGATATTCGTCGCATCGGACAAATTAAAGACGGTGATGTAGTTGTTGGAAATCGCACCAAGGTAAAAGTGGTGAAGAACAAAGTAGCACCACCTTTCCGTATTGCAGAGTTCGACATCATGTATGGAGAAGGAATTTCTAAGAATGGTGAAATCGTCGACTTAGGAGTTGAATTTAACGTCTTGAAAAAAGCAGGATCTTGGTTCAGTTATGGAGATACCAAAATTGGTCAAGGTCGCGACGCCGTAAAAAATATGCTTACTGATAATCCTGAAATGTGCGAAGAAATAGAAGCTAAAATCCGCGCTGCCATTGCGGAAAAAGCAAACGCACAATAAGGAAAGTTTGCTAAAATATTTATTCTGATTATGCAGGAGCCTAGTTAGAGTTTAATGATGTTTTGAATTGGAGAAGGGTGGTTCGAAAGAGCTGCCCTTTCTTTATTTCAATTGGTGGATTGGTGGATTGTGAATTGTGAATTGCTGCGCTCTGAAGTTGGTACCTGCCTGCTGCAGGCAGACGCAGTGGAATACTGTAGGTGTAAATAGGTAATTGCGAAGCCTTACGAGGTAAATTAGTAAGTTGATAATTAGGTAAATAATTCGCTAATTTTTTTTCTCGGTGTCCTCTGTGAACACCTCCGAGTCCTCCGTGTTTGAAGGTAGTCTTAAATTGGGTCGAAATTTAAATAGTTGAATGAGAAATTATTCTAATGAAAAAGATAATCCCCTTCGTTTACTATTAATCTTAACCTTGCGACCCTTGCGCCTCCCCGCGCCTGCCTGCCAGCAGGCAGGTTCCTAGCGGTTAATTTTTTGCCTAACGCTGAATCATCAACTTCCCAGTCGCTTTCACCACATTCTCATCCATCAACATGTATTGATACATCCCATTCGGAAATTCTTTCACCGAAAACTGCACTTGTTGAGCCGAAATATTTTCGTTCATCACCACTTTTCCTTGTACATCCATCAAAAGGAAATTCAATTCATTCTTTATTGGATCACTCAGTTGAAGTTGAATAAAATCGGAACCTGGATTTGGAAAAAGGCTCATCTCAATTTCTTGAGCTTCATCATCAATTCCTGAGCAAATAATGAAACTAATATTTATAGTGTCAGTTCCCGTACATCCTGCCTGATTGGTTACTGTAACGGAATAGGACAGGTTAGCATTGGTAGAACTAGAAGCAATAATATTAGAGGTAGTTGCATTGGTACTCCATAAATAATTCGTAATACCAACTCCACCAGCATTGAGGGATATAAATTGTGTGGTACAGAGTGAAGTGTCGTTTGGTAAATTCACCAATGGGATTGCGGAAGGAATAGCTACTACAGTATCAATTCGAGAAGGACACCCTACTGCCGTTCCATAGGGAGTACTAGAATATAAATAAGTTCCTGGAGTACTTGTTCCATTGGTATAAGTCCCCCAATAGCCATTCGTAAGCGTACTTGGACCTGTCCAGGTTCCATTACTTACCGGATTATTTGTTAACGATGAAAACAAGTTTACAGAATCAACATTGGCACATACTGAATATGCCCTTGATGAACTTACAGAAATACATTTTTCAAATTTAAAATCGTCAACAGAAAGATCATTTCCATTTCCTCCATCAATGTTGGTATACATTTCAAAAAGGATGTTGGGCGTAGTAGAGATAAAGCTGGCACTAGTGTATTGAAGCCAGGAAGGGTTTAACGGAGCTACAACGCTAATGGTAGAATCAAGCACAACTCCATTAGCATCTCGGATTACCATCTTCATATTACTTTGTGGTGCATTGAAAGTAGTAGTGAGCCACATTGAAAAACGATGGGGCATATTTTGACAAACCGTAAAGCTTCGTTCATAAACTTTAGCTCCTGCGCAGGTGCCTACACCTCCATTGCAGTCTACAAAATTCATATACATGGAGCGAGCTCCAGCATGCGCAGCAAAAGTTTGAGGTGATGTATGAAAGGTGGTACCCATAATGATACCAATGATTGGAGTTGTGTACTCGAAATCGTCAGCGATAACAGTTTGCCAAGTGCATTGGGCATTTGTATGGTTCAAGTTGAAAAATAATGTAATGCAAAGGCAAAGAAGTGAAATGCGGGTTTTCATATGTAGTTTATTTCCTGTAAAATTATGACTTTTCATTTAATGTTATTGCTTGTTTTTCATACTAAAATTAGGGGGGGGCATCCCTAATATTTTACTTTTCTTTGACTCCAATACCTCGCTTTTCATTAATTTCGTAGCATCTATGAAAAGTAAACCTCTGCGCTCACCATTTGGTTCTAGTAATCTATACCTTTTTATCTGTTTTGGATGGATAATATTGGGAACATCGATTTCATCTTGTTCAAACAGTAAAGATCCGGATGAATCGATTGTTGCGACACAAGACACGACACCCATCGGAAAAAGAATTGCAGATATCTCCATCAAAATAGGAAAAGATCCAAAGAACCCTCAACTCTTTAATGATCGTGCACAGTTGCATCTTGAAAGAAATGATGTTGCTAATGCCATGTTAGATATGGAAAAGGTGATTTCATTGGATACTTCCAATGCCAATTTTTTCATCACTTTGGCGGATGTACATCTAGCCGCAGGGAAACCAGGAAAATCGAAAGCTGCTTTAGAGAAATGCATGAGCATAGATCCGAAAAACAAATTGGCATATGAGAAATTAGCGGAATTATATTTCATCGCACAACAATACAAAGAGGCCATCAAGAACCTCGACGAAGTATTAAAACTCGAAATCACAAATCCCAAAGCGTATTTCATGAAAGGGATGTGTTACCGAGATTTGGGCGATACCACAAAAGCCATTTCAAGTTTTCAAACCGCTATTGAACAAAGAACTAATTTCGACGATGCATATTTACAGTTAGCAATGATTTTCCACAATCGAAATAATAAATTAGCACTACAATATTATGATGGTGCAATAAGAGCAAATCCAAAAAATACGGATGCTTATTATGGTCGTGGATTATTTTACCAAGAGAACGAAAGAAACTACGATATGGCTGTTCAAGATTATACCAGCGCCATTCAAATTAATCCAAAAGCATCAAAAGCGCATTACGCATTAGGATACATCCATTATCAATACTTGAAAGTATATAGTCAAGCCATCATCCATTTCACCGATGCTATCAACGCCGATCCCAATTGGCCAGAAGCGTACTTTAACCGCGGACTCACTTACGAAACTATGGGTAATGTTGCAGCAGCTCAAGCGGATTATGAGAAAGCGCTTAAAATAAACCCGAATTATAAAACCGCAGAGTTAGCACTAGCCAGAGTGAAAGCAGGAGGGAAGCTTTAATTTTAGATGGAAGCTTTTAGTGGCGAAGTGATTTTGCTTCGAAAGTATATTCCAAGCTGCAAGCTGCAAGCTTCAAGCTTCAAGCCTCAAGCTTCAAGCCTCAAGCTTCAAGCTTCAAGCCTCAAGCTGCAAGCTGCAAGTCTCAAGCTGCAAGCCTCAAGCCTCAAGCCTCAAGGGTGCTTTAGGGATCGAATTAATTTCACTTCGAATATTTTTTCCGTTGCGTCCGCTGCGAGAACGTTGCGCTCACTGCGTTTAAACTGTAAGTAATTTAAGAGATAGAGTTTAATCTTCGTGTATTCGTAAATTAGGAGATTCGTAATTCGTATATTCGTATCGATTCGTATCGCGAAGCTTCGCGACGTAACCTACTAAAACGTAAATGACTTTTCATTATTCATCTTATCTAATTTCTTATTAATAGATAAACTCCAAATCACCATCTCCATGCAAAACAATTTATCGAGCGGAGATAAATCAGGGCAATACTCTTTTACTAATTTTACTAAGGGAGAAATTTTATTTAATGAAGCATTGAAATCTTTGTCGGTGTCGGTATAATTAAGTTCTAATGTGTTTGTATTAAACCAGGCAATGACATCCGTATAAGGAGTTTTTACATTCGGCTTTTCTAACTTAGGAATTTTAGGAAAGAGTTTTTCAAATTCGATGACGATGGCTTGATCGATGAGTAGCTGTGCAACTTCCGCAGCGCCTTCTTGTTCGCCTTCATACACCAATTCAATTTTACCCGTGATGGCTGGAATGATAGAGCTAAAATCAACTAAGCGTATGGCAGTTTTTTCTGCCCCCGTTTCTATTAATCGAAGCTTTGCAGCCGCCATTAAGTTTTCCATGGCACTGATGGTTAAACGAGCACTTACACCACTTTTAGCATTTACATATTCACTGTCCCTTGCAGTAAAGGCAACTTGTTCCAATAAATCCCTAGCAATCTCACTCATCACAATTGCGTCTTTGTCAACTGCTGAAAGTTGTGCTTCCTGTTCAGTAATTTTTCGAGCGAGCGCAATTGTTTTTGGATAATGAGTGAAAATTTGTGAGCCAATTCTATCTTTCAATGGGGTAACAATGCTCCCTCTATTGGTATAATCTTCTGGATTGGCCGTGAAAATAAATTGAATATCTAAAGGCATTCTTAATTGAAAACCTCGAATTTGGATATCTCCTTCTTGTAAAATATTGAATAAGGAAACTTGAATTCTTGCTTGTAAATCGGGCAATTCATTGATCACAAAAATGCAACGATTGGCTCGTGGAATCATTCCATAATGGAGGACTCTTTCATCGGAGTAAGGCAGTTTTAGCGTAGCCGCTTTTATGGGATCAATATCTCCTATTAAATCTGAAACATTTACATCAGGCGTTGCCAATTTTTCAAAGAAACGATCACTGCGATGCACCCATGCGATTGGAGTATTTTCTCCCAGCTCCGCTAATACATCTTTCGCGTATTTAGAAATAGGCTGATAGGGATTATCGTTGATTTCAGAACCCTTTACAATGGGCATGTATTCATCCAACAACTCAATCATGTTTCGCGCAATTTTTGTTTTTGCTTGTCCGCGTAAACCCAACAAATTGATATGATGTCCAGCTAAAATGGCTTTTTTTAATTGAGGAATGACGGTGTCTTCGTAACCCCACAAGCCTTCAAAAACGGGTAATTTAGCTCTTAATTTTTGAGTTAAATTGGACTTCATTTCTTCGTTGATTGTACGATCAACATAGCCCGATGCTTTCAGTTATTTAAATTTAATTTATTGCTTCATATACTCGAATATCTTTTCTATTATATCTTT